>CAZAQY010000088.1:0-27814 GCA_964486845.1 uncultured Pirellulaceae bacterium | reverse complement strand
GTTCCGCCAACCTCCACCCGCCTGCGCACCCCGTCAGCGACTGCTGATGCGAGCCCCTGGGCACGCGTTCTCCGGCCAGCACCCTCTCCACCTGCACGCCGCCACCGAATGTCGCTCCGGCGCATCCTCGCGTGCCCCTCGCCGGCCCCCGTCGGCGCTCCGTTTCGTCCCCCGCCGGCGTCAAAACGGCGACCTGTAGTTCGTAGAACGGTCACGTTGCTCGGCAATCAGGGCTGTAGCCTTAAAGGGAACTTCAGGCTAATACTTATCATCGGCAAGAATCAACAGGAGATTGGGGCGCGCAGCGGCCCAGGCGTCGGCTCTGCAGACCGCGGGCAACGGGACCAGCAACAGGGCGAAAGTCGTGAACATGGCCTGTTTACTTCTCTTCCGACTCGTAGTTGCCCCGAACCATTCCGCTGCCTGGCGCGATTTCCGTCTGTCCGGACAGCAGATTGTCGACGATCATGTTCTCCCGCCCGGCGGTGAGCCGCAGGGCAACGGGCGGGGTTTCGGCTGGACGATCGTCGCGGACGAGGCACCCGGAGACACGCACGCTGTGGACATCCTCCAGCAGCAGCCCGCAAGCGTCACAGTCCAGGATCGTACACCCGGTCGTGTTGACCCGCCGGCAGCGCCGCAGAATCAGGGCTCCTTCGCCGGCCAAAGTATTGTAGACTTGAAAGCCGGTGAGCGTACAGTCTTGGCAATCTGCCAGCACCAGGCCGTCGCGGCTGCCGGGCGGGTAGTCGGGATTGCGCTCGAAGAGATTGGCGCCGACCACGATCTGCGAGCAGTCCTCGACGAGCAAGTTGTGTTGGTGGCCGAGGAAGAACGTGTTCCCGGTGATGCTCACGCCACGCGCGTGAACGAGGTGGATGTTCACGCAGGTGTCGCTGATTTGATTGCTGGCGATCGAGAAGAAACCGACCTTCTGCGGTTCCGCCGCGCTGCGGCCCAGGAAGCGGATGTTGGCCGAATCGGGGACCGAGCCGCTGTGCTGCAGCGTACAGCCGACGATCGCTCCCTCGCGGACTGACGAGCGTTCCTCGGTGCAATCCAGCAGCACGTTGGCGGCCGCCGCTCCGTCGGCCGCCATGTTGGCCTCGATGTCGCACGTGCCGATCTGGAGATTGCGGACCGAACTGGCGCGGACCACGATTCCCCCGCCGCCGTTGTAGCTGATGTGGCAATTGGTGACGTTCACCTGGTGCAGGTCCAGTTTGTCCAGGTACAGCCCCACGCCGCGGTTGTCGTACAGGTGGCAGTGGCTGACAATCACGTTGCGGCTGCGCCCCGTCAGGTATACGCCGTGCAGCGACTTGCGCACGGCCAAGCGGGTGACGATCGGCTGCATTGTGCCTTCCAGCCACAGGCCGATCGCCTCCGGATGCTCGCCGACGATCTCCAGGCCGTCGATCATCGGGTTGCGCTGCCGCTGCCAGACGTTGTCCTTGACGCTCTTGGGATCCGCAGTTCCGCCGTGCGTGCCGATGAATTTCAACGCCGGCCCCGGCCCGGCCATCACGATCGTGGCCGTGCCGTCGCCCACAACCGACGTGGTGCCGACGCGGTCCAGGTCGATGACGATCGGCTGGGTGATGCGGTAGGTGCCGCGGACGAAGCGGATTTCGCCGCCCCGATCGGCCGCTTGTTGGAGGGCCGCCGTGTCGTCGGCCTGGCCGTCGCCCTTGGCCCCCCAGTCGCGGACGGACGCCGCCGCAGCGCCGGCCGGCGCGTTTGGCTGTTCGGCCGCTTGGGCGACCGCCCAGCGGGCCAAACAGCTCATGCCGAAAATCCCCATGCCCAGCAATATCTTGTGCAGACAACGATTCATCGCGTGACTCCTGCCAGCAAATGGAAGACGTAGGTTGGTATCGGACGCAGTATAAGCAACTGGTCCAGAGCATTGGGCGCCCGGAAGCTCGACCCTTTCGAAAAAAACGGGCTTCCTTTCGATTCGGCCTGAATCGTCAAACTCGCTTCTCAGGTGGTTCCAGTAAGGAGTCCAAGTTGACGCAAAATCTGGACCATGTCATTCTTAAGTCAGGAAATGAGCGGCCTTGCGGAGACTTGAAATCGACATTGGCCCACCCGCAACGGCGGGATTCCTGACATCCCAAGGTCCTGCGGGCATAGTTTTTTCGGACGCCACACGGTACAATTTCAATATGACGCTAACACTCAGCAGCGAATTGCAGCAAGCTCTCGACGAAGGCGGAGGACGACCCCTCCGCGTAGAGGATCCGCGAACGCGCAAGGCCTATGTGCTCGTAGAATGGAATGTTGCACGAACCTGGATCGAGGCACCCGACGAGGTGGACGGTAACTGGTCAGAGAAAAAAACGCTCGTCGGTGCGAACTGATCCGCAAGAAGTTTGCCGATGGCCTGACACCGGCCGAGACCGCCGAGCTAGACCAGTTGCAGGAGCAAGTCGGCCAGTTCTGCGAGCAGTTTGGGCCGCTGTCCGCCGACACCGTGCGTGCGCTGGAAGCCGAGTTGCAGCGAATCCGGAGCGCGCCGTCCGGTAAGGGAGCATCGGGCTGAGTCATGGACCCCTTCACGTACCCCTCCCTGCCCCACGTGCGGCGCCACGGCCCTCAAGGATATGCCGAGGCCGAAAGCTACCGGCCCCGGCTACGTGATGAATTCGCATTCCAGTGCGTGTTCTGTCTCGTGCGCGAGCGGTGGGAGAATCCGGTCGGTCGGTTTGCTGCCGATCATCTGCGCCCGCAGTCCCGCTATCCAGATGTAGCTTCGCAGTATGACAACTATGTCTGCACGAGCTGCAACGCGGTCAAGGGCGACCAAGAGGTTGCAGATCTCACACAGACGCTGCTCTCCACCACAGTCGTAGTGCGAGATGATGGGACGTTGGTCGGCTAGACGTCCCAGGCAGTGGAACTGTTGGAGCTGTTGCACCTGAATTACCACACGCTGCGGGAGCGACGGCGAATGCTAATGGCCGCAATCCGGGTTTTTCGCGAACGCGAACCGGACCTATATGAGCGGTGGATGGGCTTTCCGGACAACCTTCCCGATCTGTCCTGCCTCTGCCCGCCCGGCGGCAACTCGCGTCCCGAAGGACTTGACCGATCTCATCTTGCCCGCAAGAAGCGAGGCGAACTCCCGGATACCTATTAGAATCCATTAGAATCCGAGATCGAGACACGCCAAAGGAACGTTTTGAAGCAGGAGGTCGGTAATCCGCCGGTCACCCTTGGACCGCCACGGACGTCCGCCGGCTGCATTCGCCGCACGATCATTTTCTTCTTGACCCTGCCTGTTCCTGAAACAGCTTGTCGATTGTCGGAACCAGCTGCGCCATCGTGTCAAACTGGGACCGCAGCTTGTCCACGAACGTCTGTTCGTCAGCGTTGGCGAGGGCGGTCAGCAACTCCTGCTTTGACGGCGTTTCACGTAAGTTGAGTATGTACGATTCTCCCTTCACTATCACCGCCGCGCCGGCACTTCGGTAGCCTTGGCGGAAGCCCCCAACTCGCGCAGGTGGGCGATCGACTCCGGCCAACAGCCGGGATCGCCGCCCAGGATGTCGGTTTTCGCCAGCGGGGTGATGGTTGCGATATGTGCCTCCAGGTCCTGGAGCGTCTTGAGGAGGTGAGTGCGGACTGCGGGATCGTCTTGCACCCGCAACTGCAGGGCGTCGACCATCGCCTCCGCGAACCGGGAGCCGATATCAAGCGACTGGGCAAACCATCGCACGTCCTCTCGGTCGCACAAACGGGCGGCCTCCTGGGCGTGGGCCAAGGCCTGGCGCGTGTGCTCCAGACGCCGCAGCCAGCGGGCATGCTCCTGGTTCCAGTCGGTGGCTTGCGTTGCCGGCTGAGCCCGCAGTCGTGCCAGGCACGAGGTGACGCTCCACCACACGCGGCTGACCGGTCCGTCGCCCGACTCGCCGGGGACCGTGTAGGCCAAGTACATGGCTTGCCCGGCGGCCGGTCCCCACAGGCGATGGCAGATGCGTTGGAACAACTGGCCGGGCGCGAAAAGTTCGGGGGGCCGGTGGTGGCCCCGAGCCATGCGACGGAACAACTCCCCGGCGGACGCTTCGTCGGGCGGCTCAGGGCGATAGCCGCCGGCGCTGCCGTTCCAGAGGAACTCGGCGTTCAGCACTTGGACGGGCTCTTCGTGTACACCTCCGTTCGACAAGCAGATCGACTCGGCGCCTTGATGAAACGGCGCCATGGCGCCGGAGATATTGACCAGATCGTCGCTCTGGTAATGGTCCCCGCCGCCGAAGGCGATGACGTGCAGTCCCAGGCGACTGCCCGCGCGATCCAGCGCGCTGCGCAATTGGGCGATCTTCATGCTGCCGTCCGGTGCGTAGAACTGCTCGCGCAAACCGATCTCCATGTTGCGCGCCGGGCCCAACAGCCGGGCCAACGCGCAGAAGTAGTCCACCTCGCGTTGCCAGACGTCGGCGGGCTGTTTCTCGTAATAGACCGTGTACAGCGGCGAGACAAAGATCAGCGTCAGGTCGTCGGCCGCGCGATAGCCGCCTTCGGTCGTCACGCCGTCCAGCGCGCTGCGGACCCGGCCGAACCACTCGGCCAACGCGCCGGCCTGGCCTTGCGGACTAGCCAGATCGTCGCTGGGCCAGCGCTGCCGGCACGCCTCGCAGCGCAGCTTCCACGAACTGTCGCTCGCGCGCCACGAGCCGGTGTCGATGTCGTGGATGTACATGAAGCCCGGCTCGACCTCGGCCACGAAGCGTTTCATTTCCTCGATCTTCGCCGCGCCCAGTCCCTCGTTCGACAGGCACGTGCCATAGCGACGGCTTAGTTCGGCCTGCTCCATGCCGCGGCAGGGATACTCAGTACCATCGGGCCACGGACGCCGATTCAGAAACGCTTGGCCGAAGTAGCCGCAGCGGTAGATTTCGCTCTTCTGGTACGACGTGCCGTACCCTCCGCCATAACCGGCGAACACCAAGCGGATGCCCCGCCGGCGCGCCGCTCGCGTGCAATGGCGCATCAGATCGGCATAGTCCGGCGTGCGCTCGACGTTCCAACCGAAGCCGTCGAACCAGACCATGTTGATCTTGTAC
Source organism: uncultured Pirellulaceae bacterium (assembly GCA_964486845.1). Taxonomy (GTDB): domain Bacteria; phylum Planctomycetota; class Planctomycetia; order Pirellulales; family Pirellulaceae; genus Anammoximicrobium. The sequence goes on along the minus strand of CAZAQY010000088.1, from coordinate 22,745 downwards.
TGGAAACAGAAATCCAGCATCCGCTCGACGCGGGCCTGATAATTCTTCCGCCCGTCGCCCCAGTCGTAGCTCCAGCGGTTGACCTCGACATTCAGCAGCCAGTCGGAGGCACAACGATAGCGCACGTCGGGCCAGTCGGTGATCTCCACCAACGGCACGTAAACTCCGCCGTCTTTCGCCTGCAGCAGTTGCAGCAGCGTAGCCGCCGCGCGGAGCAGACCTTCGGGTTCGGCAGCGACGGCCTTTACTTCGGCGGGACCGATCTCCAGCCGGTACGCTTCCGGCCACACGTCGCGCCCGAGCCGTGCGGCCAACTCGGCCTGGGCATCGACCCGCAGCACGATGGGAAGGCGCGCGGGCGGGGCGTTGCGAACGACCGGCGCCTGCAGTCGCGCGGCCAGGACGTCTGCCGCGTAACCTGCTTCCGGCCCGGCGACGATACAGGCCGCCGCGTCTTCACCGGGCCGAGCCACCAGCACCGGCGGGCCCTCGCCCCAACGCACCTGTTTCGGCGTGGGCAGCAACTCGACGCGGGCCGACGCCGGCTCGGCTCGGGCCGACGCCGGTACGAAAAAGAGAACAAGCGGCACGCCCAGCAACCATAGCACAAGAACATTCGATCGGTTTCCGGCCATCACCTGCTCCTGAACCAGAGAGTACCCAAAGCACGCTTTCGAAAGCACCGTTCGAAAATCGACTGTCAGATGGCAGCACGTGTTCCCGGATCGTCGGCGAACGAAACAGCTCGCGGCCATCGTCTTGGACGACGAAGACCATGGAACCGTCGTGCCCGTCCTGCAAGCCGTAGGACGTCTGGAATCGCCGCCATTTCCGGTCCAGAACCAGTTCGTGTCTTGCCGGCGCGTGGGCGTACAAGCCGCGTTCGAAGAACTGGCCGCCGACCTGCAGAAAACACTGGTCCGGCGGCTCGATCAGCACTTCGTCAAACAGCGGCCGGCCCCAGCCGACAGTCGCAGTGCGAAATCTCACGTCCGAGACCGACACGGGGCCGGCTTGGTCTGGGAGTTCCGCGAGCCCCCGCGGCGGCCGGGGTTTCAGCAGCGTCTCCAAGTGGGCCGCTTTCCGCCGCACGTCCGGCGTGTCCGCGAACCGCCGCTGCAATTCGGCGGCCAGCGCGGCGGCACGCCGACGGTCACCCGCCGCGTAGGCTCCGACAGCTTCGGCCAGCGGCAGACGGGACAGGAACGACGTCAAGTCGGGCGTCCCCTGGGCGTCGACGCGATAGTCAAAAGCGTACTGGCTGCTGGTGCCGTCGGTGCGACAGACGCGAAGCCGCAGTTGCGACGCTCCCGCGCGAAGTTCGCCGACTTCCAAACGGAAACTCCCATCGTCCGCCACCGGACACGTCCAACTCACCGCATCGTAGTCGGCCGGAATCTCGGCCCAGTCGTTGAAGGCGGCGATGCCAAAGGCGGGCGGCTCGGCGATCACTTCGCCCGTCAGGACGATCTTGCCGCCCGCGAACCGGGCGTCGAGTTCGCACAGGCAGCCACTGGGCCGGCGCGGCGGCGCGGCTTGCTCGCCGGCGAACGGGCGGCTGTACGCCAGCAGCATCGCGCTGGCCGCAGTGAGAAACGAGCCCGGCCCTTCGCCCCGCAACTCCTGCCCGTACGTGTGGTTGCCGCCGCCCATGAGCGAGAGCCCGCGGGCCCGGTCGGCGACACGCTGGCAGTCGTGCGGCAAGCCAAAGGCGTGCCCCAGTTCGTGCGCAACGCCGCCGATGTAGTGCGAATTGAACTCGCCCACCGAACACGGCCGCCCATAGTAGCCTCCCGGTTCGCGAGAGCCCAGCAGCCGGGCGTCCAGCCGCTCGTCGTCGTACACCCACGCAGTTCCGGCCCGCTGATCGCCGCCGCCGACATAGGGCCCGATCTCGATCGCCCGGCCGCCTTCCCACGCCAGGAGCGTCTGGAAGATGACGATCGTCTGACGGTCGACATCGATGCCGCGGGCGGCGAGCGCCGTCTTGACCTCCTCGCGCACCCGCCCGGCATCGTTCCGGCCGTAGCTTCGCATGGGATGCTTGCCGCTGACGACATCCATCCGTAACCGCCCCTGTTCGTCGCGATCCAGCCCGAACGTCTTCGGCCCGTAGCCGGCGGTCTGCATCCCCTGGCGATAGAAACGCTGCACTTCCGTCATCACGCGGTCCAGACGTTCCTGGAAGCCCGCAATTGGCGCCCGGTCGCTCGTTACGAAGTAGACGATGCGAATCGGAGGCGCGGGGCCGTCGCGGGCGACCGGCGCGGCGGCGTGGGCCCACACGGTGCAACTGACGAGGAACAAACAAGACGCTGTTTGACGGTGCAAGCGATCCATGAAACCTCACTTTCCGAACACTTGTTGGTCCGCACTAGCGTTGTCCTGTCGTGAGTTTGTCGATCAGGTAGTCCTCCACCTTGGGGTGCTTCACGTCGGGCGCCCCGGGATAGACCAGTTCGCACTCGACGCCGACTTCGCGCAGCCGCTCCTGCAACTTCACGCCGTAGTTCGCCGTGTGCGTCGGGTCCTTTTGTTCCTGGCCGAGCGCGGGCGGGGCCGAGTAGATCATGTAGATCGGCGGATCGTCCGCCGTGACGTGTTCGTAGGGCGAGTACTCCTTGATCCAGGGCAAAACCGATTCCCGCGCGGCGAGGAACTCCGCGAACCGCGTGTCTCGCGTCTTGTTGTCCTTCGGGTCGGGCATGAAGCCAAACGCATGCCCGCCGTAACGGCTGTTGGGCGTCCATTCCTTCAGTTGTTTCGGATCGAGTGAGGTCTGGGCGCCGATCACGGCGGCGCACCACAAGCGAGTTGACTCGCGCGCGACCGGGTCGTCACTCTGCGGGTCGGCCAGGTCGTCGTGCAACGCGAGCCACAGGCTGGAACATGCGCCCGCGGAACCGCCCGTGGCTCCGATCCGCTTCTTGTCCAGGTTCCACTCGCCCGCCTTGCTGCGCACGAACTGCAAGGCCCGCGCGGCATCGCTCAACGGCCACTGTACCGGCGGTTTGATTCCCGCCAGCATGGCTTGCGTCGAGTAGCGGTAATTGATGGAGACGACCGAGATGCCGGCCGCGAGGTACTTGTCCAAGTTGGCGACCCGCGCCTTGTCGCCCGCCACCCAGCCGCCGCCGTGGATGTGGAACAGCACCGGCGTGGGCCGCGGCGATTCGGTTCGCCAGAAGTCGAGCACTTGCCGCTCGTGCGCGCCGTAGGCCACGTTGGCCAACGTGGGTTTCGTCTGCGCCGGTTCGGCGGCCTTGGCTCCAGCGGCCGGCTTGACCTCCACTCCGGGTTTCGCGGACGAATCGGCGGCGGGGGCGTGGCCGCACAGAGCGGACAAGCACGCCAAAACAAGGCTGAGTCGTTTCATGGCTGGATCGCATTTCTACTCGGCTAGCGCCGAGAGTTGGAGGACGAACGGACCGGAGACACGTCCGAATTATTGGACTGCCCGATCGCGCCTACGGCAAGAGCCCCACAGACATCTCCCGGTCCAATTCCCGGGCAGCTCGGCGGGGGCACGGCAAGCGGCAGAACCTGTTCGCTGAAGTCCGCTTGACTACGAATCCGCAGGCAGGTTCTCCAGGTCGATCCGGTCCTGTGGACGATTGGCGGCCGCTTTCATGGCCCTCAACCACCGCAACGAAGCATACTTGTAGCGTTCCTCCTGCACGGCGGTTTCGAACAACTGCTCGACCGGATCATTCGGATAGCCCGGGATGTAGTCGAAGACATCCAAGAACCCGATGTCGGTAACGAGCATCATCATCCGGCTGCCGCGGATGTACGGCAGGGAGACGGGGAAGGTCCGCTCGATTCCGGTGTCGGGATCGACTTCGTTGCCGATCCACCGCGCGTTCACCTCGGACAAGGCCGCCAATAACGACAATTCACTTGCGGGCGTTCGCCGGAAGACAACGTCCGTGTCTTCCGTGGCGCGCACAAATCCATGATAGGCTACCGCGTGGCCGCCGATGATGACAAAAGGGACGCTATGGCTGCTGAGCACGTCGAGCAGGGGAAACGGGTTTCCACACTCCATCGATCACCTCCGCGCGGCGCGAAGCCAGATTTCTTCGGAGAAAGTACTGATATCCGTGCGGCGACTGGCGCAGCACGCGGAACGAACCCTCCTGCAGCCTGGCAAAATCGGCGAGGCGCTGGGCGGCGGAACGAGTCTCGCGCACGTGCCGCATGTATCGCGTGCGGATGTCGATCGCCGCCTGGATGCTCCGACTGTCGGTCGGCATGGCGAATCTCTTAGGCAGAATGTTGTGGCGCGCTGCGGACCAAGACGCTACCGCGCGAGTCGGCGCGGGTCAAGCCGGAGCGGGATTCGTTTCCGGTGCCGGCGGCCGGCACACGCAGCCGCAGGCCTCTCACTTCGCCAGCGGCAGCCGGGCTCGGAACACGCTGCCCTTTCCCAAGTCGCTGGTCAGGCTGACTTGGCCCTCGAAGGCCTGGGGCAGGTGCTTGGCGATCGCCCAGCGAGACATCCCGGATATCGAACGCCTGGCGGCCCGACTCGACCTGCGCCAGGTGCAGCAGATCCTGGATCAACTGGTGCAACCGGTCCGCCTGCTCTTCGATCCGCGCCACGAACAGCTCGTTGTGCTCCGACCGCCAAGGTACCGGTGCAGCGCGTCCACCTGGGCGTCGATCGACTCCAGCGTGACAGCCACACGGAGATACGCCGCGGGTGTGCCGCCCTCGTCCAGCCGCAGCGCCAAATACGACATGCGGCGGCGCAGCGTTGGACTCGAACGCACTACCTTGCCGATGCCCCGCTCTGCCGCCTACTGGATTTCGGCCAGGTCGCGATGGTTCTCCATCGGGGCCGGGTCTTCGTCGGTGTCGGCCAGCACCGCCCCGTCGCGATCGACAACGGTGACCCGAATCCCCGCCGCGCCTCCCTTGAGCGACAGCCGTGAGAACCGCATGGTCAGTGATCGGTATCAACCTGTCTGCAGCCGCGCTTCGACTCGGCGGAGGGCGTCGCGGACGTCGCAGTCGCCGGGTCCAAGCTGGACTTTGCCGCCGTCGACCAGCCAATGATCGACTTTTTTCTGCGCCGAGATTACCGTACTGTGGCTACGCCGCCCAAAGTACTCGCCGATCTCCGAAAACGCGGCCCGCGTGAACTTGCGGGCCAGCCACATGGCCAGCATCCGGGGTTGGGCCAGGGCCTTCGATTTCCGGTGGGATTGCAAGCTGCGGGCATCGATCCCGAACACGTCGCAGACGGCCGTCTCGATGTCCGGCAGACGGACGATCCGCGTGGCGGAGCGAAACACGTCGGCCAGCGTGTTCTCGGCCAATTCCACGGTCGGAGGCTGGCGCAAAGCTTCCACCATCGCCTGCAGCCGATTCAGGGCCCCGCCCAACTGGCGAACGTCGCCGGTCACGCGGCACGCGATCAACTGCAGCACCTCGTCCGGCACCGCGAACTGCCGTCTTTGGGCCAGATGCCGAACCAGCCGCAAGCGAGTCTCTTCCTCCGGCGGCTCGACGCTGCACACCAGCCCGCCGGAGATCCGCGCCAGCAATTCGGGCCCCAATCCGCTGATCTCCCCCAGCGGCCGATCGGCGGCAAACACCAATTGGCGGCGATCGCGAAGCAAGGTGTCGACCGTGTGTTTGAGTTCGATGATCGTCGCCCGCTTGCCGCTGAAGAACTGGACGTCGTCGATGAGCAACACGTCCACGTCGCGGTACTTGCGGCGAAAGCTGGGCAAACCGCTGCCCTGCAGGGCCTCCAAAAAGTGCGAAGTGAACTGCTCGGAGGACATCAGCACGACGCGTTTCACGCCGCGCAACTGCCTGGCCGCGTGCGCCACGCCCTCCAGCAAGTGTGTCTTCCCCGTTCCCGTCGGCCCATGCACCAGCAGCGGCGACACCTGACCCAGGTTCTGCAGCACGCGCTGGGCGGCCGTAAAGGCCACGCAATTGCTGGGTCCGAGCACAAATTCGCCCAGCGTAGACAAAGGCCGGCGAGTTGCCTGGGACGACGACGGGCGGTGATTCGTGCCGGCGGCGGCAGCGTTCGGGCCGCGCCGGGCCGATGCCGGCGCTGGAAGCGGCTTCGGCTGCAGTGTTGAAACAGCGGGGTCAAGCTGGAAATCCAGCGAGACCGCCGCGCCGAGCACTTGCTTGCCGACGATTTCCAAGTCGCCGTGAAACTGGCCGCGGACGCGATCCAGCAAAAATTGATCGCCGGCGATCACCCGCACCTGCCCGCCCTCGACGCGCATACGAACGCCGGCGCTGAACCACACGTCGAACCGGTCCCGGCCGATGCGTTCGGCCAAGGCGGCTCGTATCGCCAACACGATTTCCGTATCGTTGCGGTTCACTTGCGGACGCTTCCTTTGCGCATGCTGCGGTCACCGTTGCTCGATTCAGAAGCACACCTGCGAGCCGGCGCGGGCTGAAAACTCAGTCCCCAACGACTCGACTTCCTGGCTACCGGTGACGGCAGCGCGATTCCTTCAAAGACGCTCCGCACCACGCGATCGGCGATTGCGGGAGGCGTCACTGTCGCCTATCGAAAGGTCCGATTGTAGCCCTGCTAGCGGTGCTGTCAAACCTGTTCACCATCGGCTGCCAGGTTTCTTTCCCGCGCCGCGCGCTTCACCCCCTGATTCTCGTCAAATCTTAACGCATCGGCGGCGCCGCGAAAGCAGTCGCCAGCCGGAAATTGCGGTTGTCGCGTCGTGGAAAAGTTGTCAGAGTCGCAGACTGTCCGCCGGCGGCAACTCCACACCCGTCGCCGTAAACCGCGTTGAATCAGAAGGTAAACGCCGGCTTGGAAGTTCTCCGCCGAAACCGGGACCGGAACGGCCAAGAGCGAAAAACTCACACGACCTGGGCGACCACGTAAGGCCCCTTGGGAATCACCGCGATTTTGGCGTCGGGACCATATTCCTCCAAAGCTTCGGCCACCGCCGCCTCGACGCTGGGGGCGCTTTGCACGAACAGCCCGTCGAGTGTTTCGGGGGATAAGCCATCGCTGACGACCCGCACTCTTGCTTTGCGGCAGACCTGCCCCATCTTCTCCAACTGCCATTGATCCATGACGAAGTATTCGCCCCGGATCTTCTCCATGAACTCGTCCAGACTGGCGTTTTCTTGAAACAAGCTGCGAAACGGCGGGCTGCCGATCCCTTCGGAGAGACTGGCCGCCAGGATAATCGTCCCGCCTTGCTTGACGATGGGCAACGCGGCGCCCATGCCTTTGATCGACTGGTAGAACGTCGTGTCCAACGGATACCCGGCGCAGCTGGTGACCACAATGTCAACCGGCTCGGAAACCGTGTCGACGGCGGTCCCTCGAGCGAATTCGCAACCTTCCAGGAAAGCTTGCTCCATGTCCCCTGCCACGAACTTCAGGGGACGCCGCTGGGCGTCAATCACCACGTTAACGATGAAATCGCAGCCCGCGCGGCGGGCAATCCACGTGTTTTCTTCATGCACGGGATTGCCGTCCAGGATACCCGAGTCGGCGCGCGGATGTTCCAGAAAGTCAGGGCTGTGCCACACTTTGACGGTTTCCAAGGCGGCGATGCCCGGACAGATGAGTTTGCGTCCGCCGGAAAAGCCCGCCATGAAATGCGGCTCGATCAGGCCCGTGGCGATCTTCAAATCGGCCTGCACATAGCGGGTGTCCAGCCAGATTGGCACGCCACGCGGACTGGTGCCCAGACAGGTATGCTCTTCCCGTCGCTGCCCGTGGTGGTTTTCGATCCGATAGTTTTCGGCGATCCAAGGCCCCACCATTTCCGCCAGTTCGCTGCCTTCGTTCGGCCGGTGCAGGCCCGTGGCGATCAGAATCAAGATGTCCTGTCGGGCGATGCCGCTCGCCTCCAGGGTTTGGAGAATCGGGCGCAGCAGCATTTCGTTGGGCACCGGCCGCGTCACATCGCAGATCAGCAGGCACGCGTTTTGCCGTCCGGCGGCGACTTGGGCCAAGGGCGGCGCGCCGGTGGGCCGTTGCAGAACCGCCAGCAGCGCCGCGTTCGGATCGGCCAGCGGCGGAAGCGACTTGTACGATAACGTGCGCACCACCGAGCGGTCTGGAAGCTCGACGTCCAGGCCCCTCCGCCCGTACTCCAAATGTACACGCATCGCCGACCTCTGGAGAAACGTTGGACATCGGAGCGCAGCCAGTCAATCCCGGCTGATTCGAAAAAGCCGGACTTCTGCGCCGCCCCCATAACTTGTCCGCGCCGCAGATCCTAGGTGGCGGCAGGCTTCTGCTCGCCCTCGGCCCCTTCTTCCTCGGCCTTCTTCGCTTTCTTCTTCTTCTTCAGCGTGACCTTCTGGACGCGGGTCTTCGGCAGACCCATTACCGAGTCGCCTTCCTTCCAACGTTCCGCCTCGGTCAGCTTGCCGACTCGCTCGGCCCGAGTCAAAACGTTGCGACTGCGAATCGCCCCCATGCGGACTTTCAAACTCTTGTCAATCGTCATGCTCAACGCATCCTGTGATCAAAACTATCGTCCACGAACAGACTTGCGCGAACGCCGCTGCGCCGCAAGACGCCCTCAGGAACACCCCCGGAACAAACGTCTCGCGGACGCTGGGCCGCCATCGGAGCTGCCGGCGAAACGGTTAGTATAGGAGGCTCCAAGTCGGCAGACAACGGGACGTTAGGCCGCCTGCGGCAAATTGCCGCGATTGGCTGTTTTCCGATGCTTCGTCACGGTACAGACGGGACATCGACCACGACGGTTTGAAGCCGCCCGCTTCGCTCGATCAGCAGCGGCACAGGCGACGGCAGGGAGGCCAGCAGCCGCCCTAATTCGTCGCCGTTGCAGAAATCTCGGTCCGCCACGCGGTAGATGCGGTCTGAAACCTGCAGACCGGCGAGAAAGGCCGCAGAATGCGGTACGATCTCGATCAGCACCACGGTGCCCGGTTCCGCCATGTCCTCGCGCCACGAGAAGCCAAACCGCAAGGGCTCGCCATCCAATTCGACGGGCAGTTGAAGGATCTCGCCAGAAGCACGCTCGACGGCGATCGTCGTAGGCGAACTCGCCGCCCAAATCGCGGCCCCCAGCCGACTTTCGTCCGCAACTTCTTGCTCGCCGAGACGGAGCAAGCGATCGCCGAGCTGAAGGCCAGCCCGATCCGCGGCCGAACCGCGCGTCACGTGAGTCAAGGTGACGCCGCTCCGCTGACCGTCTTGCGTTTTCCATGCGATTCCCAGCCTCGGTGCTCGTGGCACCGCCGGCTGCTCCAGACGCTCCCGATCTGCCGGGCTTTCGCTCCGCGACTCCTTGCGAAACTCCAAACGGCTGGATTGATTGGCCGCGTGCACCACCAGGGAGAACAGCAGGCGAGTGGCCACCGACGCGCCTTCGTAGTTGATCGTGTCCGCATCATCGCTCGGGCGATGCCACTCGTCATGCAATCCTGTGTGTATCATCAGCGTCGGAATCTCGCGCTGGACAAAGGGGAATTGATCGCTATTGGCTTTCATTTCCCACGAGAAGTCGATCAGCAGTTCCGCCGACGGATTGCTTTCGCTCGTCCAGCGGCGCAATCCGCAAGCCGTGCGCGCTCCAAACACGTGTACGGTGTTGCCCCGCAGGCGCCCGATCATGTCGGCGTTGAAGGCCATCGCGACGTCCGGCAGCGGAACCGTCGGGTTGGCGCACCAGTGTTTCGAGCCGAGCATGCCTTTCTCCTCGCCGTCCCAGAGGGCGAAGAGGACGGACCGTTTCGGCGGCGGGTCCAACAAGGTGAGCGCTTCCGCGACTTCCAACACGCCCGAAACGCCGCTGGCATTGTCGTCGGCTCCGTTGTGAATCCGGCCCCACGGCCCGCGGCTGTTCCTGCGCGTGCCGTAGCCGACATGGTCGTAATGGGCTCCCACCAGCACATATTGGTGCTTCAGGTCGGCATCGTGGCCTTCCAACACGGCCAACAGGTTCCGATAGGCGCCGCGCTCGAATGTCTGGGTGTACGCGTCCGCATCTCCGTTCGGCTGCAGTCCCAGTTCGGCCAACTTTTGGCTCAAGTAAGCCGCCGCCGCTCGTCCGCCGCGAGTGCCGGCTTCTCGGCCCTCCATCGCGTCGTCCGACAGGACCTCGATATGAGCCCGCAGGTCCGGAATCGCGATCGAATTCATCGCCGCGTTGAACTCTTCGGCGCAAACCCATGACCCCGCCAGCGTGCAAATCAAGCCGATCAACGCGACGGCGGTCAAGATTCCCCCACGCGACATGCTTTCCCCCGAGATCTAAGAGACCTTCGCCTGACGCTCCGCCGCTGCACAATTGCCGGGAGCGACAGCACTTGGTGTTCTTGGCTGGTTTGTTGGCCGACGACACCCAATTATCTGAATATGGAATGCCGCGGAGAGAACTCCAGCCGAAGACGGCGAAAAGGCGGTTTGCAGACGGCCCGTTCTTTCCGTTCTTTCGTCAAAACCGGCAACGCAGGAGATATCGTGTCAACGTCCTCGACCAGAGATTGCTTTCCGCCACGGGGCGGGCAATAATCGCCGAAAACACGACGGAGGAAAGCCATGCCCCAGACGCCTGAGTTGCCGACAACCGAGGACCTCCAAAAGCTGCCGCTGGAGGCAATCGTTGCCTACGCGGCGCGGTGTGCAAGACGGGTGCAACCGCTGTACGGTCGTGCCGCGGGCATGGCGGAGTTTCCGAAGCACGAAGCGGCAGTGGAATGGGCGATCTTGCTGGCCGAGAGGTTCTGTCTCACGCACGTCGTGGGCGCGCCCGCCTACGATGCCGCCTACCACGCCAGAACTGCGGCCCACGCCGCCGACGCTAAAGACGCCGCCCGGGCCGCGGCGGGTGCCGCCCGAGCGGCCGCCTACGCCTTCGACTTGCCCAAGAGTGCCGTTTACGACCGGGCCATCTACGCAAGCCGAGTCGCTGCGGAGGCCGCCGACGCGGCCCAGGCGGCCGCGCGAGCCGCCGCCCGCGCCTCCCATCAGGCGGGCGTCTTCGAGACCGCCGCCAAAACCGACTTCGAATGTCTGTTACAGCTGAATCCAGTGAATCCAGGAGCCAGTTCCAAATCCGGCCAGCCAATCGACCCCGCGGCGAACGGCCCCCTTGGTCCGCTATGGCCCGATGGGCCGCCGGAGTGGTTCGTGAATTCGTGATTCGGTGAGGCCTCGCATTCGCTGCGGGCCTGTCCCCAAAGGGTGGCTGGACGCCGAAATTCAAGGGTTCTGGCGCGTTCTTTGGCAAGCTCTAAGTTGTTTGCGGACAAAACTTTTGTGAGATCGGCTCACGTAAGACGGTGTGCCTGGACAGCTGCTCTTCAAACCGCTCAGATCTCTTTTCCTTGCCAGTCGTGCTTCGATTTGCAGCCCTTGGCCAGGTGCCGTGGCATGCACGGCAGCGGCTCCGCAGCCCTTGCTTGGATTGGGGACATCGACTAGACTTGCCCTTGTTCAACCATAATTTCCTTCCTTGTTGGAGACTTGCCATGCTTTACCGCCTTGAACCGTCCTCGGTCCCTGTCCAGATCAGGCCCCGCGTTCGACCGCGTCGAGGTTTCACGCTGGTCGAACTGCTCGTCGTCATCGCCATCATCGGCATTCTTGTGGCCCTGTTGTTGCCCGCCATCCAGGCGGCCCGCGAATCTGCCCGGCGCAGCCAGTGCACCAACAACCTCAAACAGCTTGGCGTGGCCATGCACAACTTCCACGACACCTATAAGAAGTTCCCGCGAAACTATCTGCAAATCGGCAACAACGCGTGGGAAGCGGCCAGCATCAACTACCATCTGCTGCCGTTCGTCGAGCAGGCTCCCCTGTTTGATCAGAGCGCGACCTACTTGACCATCGCGACTTCGACTACTGCGGAAAAGACTGCGAACTGGAGTTGGTTCTACAACACCCTGTTCAACACGGACGTTCCCACTTTCCGCTGCCCGTCGGCTCAAGCGGCGCCGAGACGAGGCAGCCATCCCAACGGCTGGGACGGTCCGGGCACCAACTACGCCTGGTCCACGGGAAGTTCGGTGTATACGAATTGGGCTGGAAACGCCTTCAACGGAATCATCGCTTATCAGTACGACCGCACCATGGCCGACGTGATTGACGGGCTTTCGAACGTGCTCATGGGCTCGGAAATCCTGTGCGGATCGGGGCTCACGGGCACCACGGCGAAGTGGCCCTATGACATCTTCTACACGAGCGACGGCCTGTTCAATTCGGTGGTGAACAAGGATTTCCCGACCGCGGCCGAATTGGACGCCATCGGCAGCGCGGCCAGGACGTCGCCGAGCGGATCCAGGTCGAACAACGGTACGATGTGGGGTTGGTACGCCGCTTCCCAGTCGACGCTGACCACCGCCACCACGCCCAATTGGGGCTATCCGAGCGCGGGCGGCAACTGCTGCCCTGGCGGTGCCCACGACTGGGGCAACGGCATCATTCCGCCGCGCAGCATGCACCCCGGAGGCGTGAACGCGGTGTTGGGCGACGCGTCGGTCCGCTTCATCAGCAACGACGTAAACCTTCTCCTGTTCCAGCGTCTTGGCAACCGGGCGGACCGCGAGCCGATCGGCACCTATTGAGCGAAACGAAGTTGAGCGCGTCGGCCTGACCATGCCGACGCGACTGACGAACCCAGTCCAACTCGTGCCGTCGGCGTCGGCCTGGAAAGGCCGACGCGCCGAGGTGCGATCCACTACTTGACCGGAGAGACTACCATGATTCGGAGTTGCCTAGTTCTTGTCGCATTGCTGCTTGCCGTGGCTGTACTTGGCTGCGGGGGTGCCGTGAAAGAGGAGGTGATCGAGATCAAGGCGGCCAGTGACCCGCTGTCCTTGCCCAAGTCGGTCCTGCAAAACTACGCTGGCGGACAGCCGCTGGGCAGCGAAGCGACGTCGTTCCCCAAGATGGTCGAAGACGTGCGAGAAGCCGATCCGGCCAAGGCCGACATCCTGGAAAAAGGGCTGAAAGAACTCGAACAGGCGGCCCCGGCGGCTCGCGCGGGCATCGCCAAGACGCTGCTCGAGAAGCTCTGACCTTCGCTGAATTGACGGCCGTGACGAGTGGTGCTGATGCGAAAGCGTCGAAGGTTGCGCCGGTGCACGTGGGTACCGGGTTGTTCTTCGTGCTTTTCTATCTCTACATCTGGCGGGTCGTCGATCCCCGCCTGGTGCATCACAGCTTCGGCATCCAGAGTTTCTATCACCGGTTCGCGTTCCGTACGGACTGGCCGTTCTTTCAGGAGCACCTGACCCGCGTCGGAGGACCGGTCGAGTACGTCGCTCGACTGTTGTCGCAGTTCTACGCCTGGGGCTGGGTGGGGGCTCTGGTCGTCACGGCCGTGGCATGGTCGGCGAGCCTCGGTACCGATTACGTTGTCCGTCGTGCCGGCCGACCCCGCGACAACGTATTGCGGTACGTCCCGGCAGCAATCCTGCTTGTCCTCTACAGCGGCTACAACCATCCCTTGCACGCGGTCCTGTCGCTTCTGGCGGCGTTGGCGGGGTATGCGGTCTACGGGCGATTGGCTCCTCAAACTCCGGCAAAACGGGTGCCGGCGCTCCTGCTTGCCTTCCTGACGCTCTACGGGTTGGCGGGCGCCGGGAGCTTGCTCTTTGCGATCCTCGTGGCCGTGGACGAACTGCTGATCGGAGGCCGAAAGGCGGTGGCTGCCGCGGCCGCACTGTGCGCTGTGGTCGTGCCGTGGACCGCGGCGCTGCTGTTCGACCTTCCGCTCGCGACGGCCTACGGCGGCTTCTTGCTCTCGGACCCTGGAGTCCCGCCGGGAAGATGGTCCTCCACGCTCGCGCTCTACCTGTTCTTTCCCACCCTGCTTGCAGGAACGGTCTTGTGGGGCGCAGCGCGAGCCCGCCAAGCGGCCCCCGTCCGAGGTCGCCGCTCACCGAAGGCAGGCTCTTCTGCGACGGGAGCAACGCGGCGTTTCCCGCTCTCGCGCATTCCCCTGCGCGCCATGGCGGTGGCGGCGTTCTTTCTGGCCCTCGGCGCCGCCGCTTGGATCTCGCAGGACTCGTTGACCCGAAGCGTGCTGGAAATCGACTACGACTCGCAACACGAACGATGGACGGACGTCTTGCGCTCGGTCGACCGATTGCCGGCCGGGTTCTACACAGTCCGTTGCCATCGCAACACGATGCTGGCGCTCTATCACACCGGGCGTCTGGGCGACGACATGTTCCGGTATCCTCAGCGGCCGGGCGTCGAGTTGTATTACACGCCGAAGCCCTACCGCGACCTGGGGGTCTCGTACCAGGAAAGCCGGCTGTTCCTGGAGTTGGGGCAGGTCAACCATGCGGAACGATGCGCGTACGAGGCGCTTGCCGCCTCGGGCGATCATCCCGCCGTCCTTCAGCAGCTGGCCGTGGTCAACATCGTCAAAGGCCGGCCCGAGACGGCAACCATGTTCCTGAAGGCGCTGGAAAAGCATCTCTTCCACCGGCGGTCCGCGCGGGACATGCTCCGGCTTCTGCAAGCGGATCCTCGCCTGGAAAACGACCGGCGGGTGTCGCAAATCCGCGAGAACATGAGCGGCAAGGACATCGTCCTGCGCGAGGAGACCGTGGAGGATTTTTTGCAGGCCCTGCTCGCCAAGAACCCGCGGAACAAGATGGCCTTTGAACTGCTCATGGCCCACTATCTGTCCGTCGCGCGTCCCGATAAGATCGCCGAAAACCTGCCGCGTCTGAAAGGCCTTGGCTATCAGCGAGTTCCCCGGCACTATCAGGAGGCCATGGTGATGCAGGCCGAAGCTGCCGGCCCGCCGGCGGCGGATCTCGGCTGGAAGCCGGATCCGGAGGTCCTCCGCCGGGCCCAGGAATTCCAGCGGATTTGTTTCCGTGCCCCCAACCCGCGCGAGGCCAGCAAGGCCGCACTGGCGGCCGGGCTGAGCGATTCCTTCTTCTTCTTTTCGACCTACGGCGTGTCGGGACGGTGACAGAATGCACGGGAAACTTGGCCGCCATGCTTGGCTTGCCGCCGTCGTCGCGGTGATCGCGGCGGGCACGGTGTGGGCGCTGTGGCCCGACCGTCCCGCGGTGGAAGAATCCGAGACGGTGCCGCGGTTGCCGCGAATCACTCCGGACTATGCTGGGATTGTCATCCCCCCGAACATCGCGCCGCTGAACTTTGCGGTTCGCGAGGACGGCCGGCGGTTTGCGGCGAGCATCCGGGGCGCGGCGGGAAAGACCGTGCAAGTCGTCAGCAGGTCGCCCGCGATTCGGCTCCCGCCGGGGCCGTGGCGGCAACTCTTGGACGCCAACCGCGGCCAAGATCTGCGCTGGGACGTGTACGCCGAAACCGGCGGGCAATGGCGTCGCTACGAGACCATCGTCAATCGCGTGGCCAAAGACGAGATCGACAGCCATCTTGTGTACCGCCTGATCCCGCCCGTGTACAACCAATGGCACGAGGTGTCCATCCGACAGCGCAGCCTGGCAACCTTCGACGAATCGCCGGTCCTGGAAGGCACCTCGCTCGACACGGCCTGCCTCAATTGCCACAGCTTTGCCGCCAACGACCCGCAACGGATGATCCTCGGCATGCGCAGCAGCCGGTTCGGCAAAGCGACGCTACTGACTGCCGACGGGCGGGTGACCAAGTTGGACGCCGGCTTCGGCTATACCGCGTGGCATCCGAGCGGGCGGCTGGCGGCCTACTCTACGAACCAGGTTCGCCAGTTCTTTCACGGCGCGCGGGACGAAGTTCGCGACGTGCTTGATTTGGACTCGGCGCTGGCGTATTACCGAGTGGACGGCCAGCAGTCGAAACGGGTGCCCGGCGTCGCGGACAGCGGGCATCTGGCGACCTATCCTGCGTGGTCAGCGGATGGACGTTGGCTGTATTACTGCCGCGCTCCGCGGCTGTGGACGGACGGCGACGACGTGCCCCCCGACCGATACGCCGAGGTCCAGTACGATCTGATGCGCGTCCCCTACGACATCGAAACGGATCGGTGGGGCACTCCGGAAACCGTCCTCGCGGCCCAGCAGACAGGGCGCAGCATCCTCCTGCCGCGGATCTCGCCCGACGGGCGGTTCCTGCTGTTCTGCATGTGCGCCTACGGATGCTTCCCGACGTTCCAGCCGACGAGCGATCTGTACCTGATGGACCTGGCGACCGGCGCGTATGCAAAGCCGCCGATCAACAGCCAGTTCTCCGAGTCGTGGCATTCCTGGTCGAGCAACTCCCGCTGGATCGCCTTCAGCAGCAAGCGCCGCGGAGGGACGTTCACCCGCTGCTACCTGAGCTATGTCGACGAGACCGGCCAGGCGCACAAGCCGTTCGTGGTCCCGCAAAGCGACCCGGAGTTCTATGATTCGTTCCTGAAGACGTTCAGCGTCCCGGAACTGATCGCCGGGCCGGTGAGCGTCAGCCCGGCGGACCTGGCCCGGACGGCGCGCTCGGGGCACGCGGTGGCCGTGAACGTTCCCGACGGCGAAATGCCTCCGCTGGACAACACCGATCCTTACCCCCAGGCCGGACCGTAAGGGACCAAGCGAAAGTGACCTGGAGTCTTTCAGATCAGAAGTCGGAGCCAAGCAGTGTGGCGATGACTTGGATCGCGATCGCGACCAAAAAAACAACCAGAGCGGTCCGGTCCGCAGCGCGGTCACTACGGAGCGGTGAGTTACGTGTTGGCGCCAAGGATGCGCCGGAGCTGGGGGGCTGGTCAGGCACGGCGGGACTCCAGAGGAATCGGGGCAGGCGAACAACAGCGGATCATCCAATGGTCATTTTAATCGGCTTATCTCGTCTGCGTTCAGAACGAAATCTGGTCAGCACAGCGGATTCGCGGGCAAGAATCCAAGCCGACGTCGTGGCGGCGGAACAGAACATCTCCGGTGATCCGCGGCGTCGACTGGGTCTTGGGCCCGGAGCATGCCAACAGTCTCCGCCGCGTGGCGAGACCGGGCAATTCTGCAAGAGGTGCTAGCACGTGCGAGTTGGCTTGATTTACCTGCCCTTTTTGTCAAACTCATGGCAACCCTGAACCATGCCGACGGCTGCGTCACGATCGACGGCGACCCGGCATGTCATCCGACGCAAGTCATTCGGGAGTGAGATGATGACGTGCAAGAAACTGGCTGTTTTGTGCATTGGCGTGCTTCTCGCGACTGCGGCAGGTGCAGTCAGCGGCAGCGACTGGCCGGAGTGGTGCGGGCAACCCTCGCGCAACATGGCTGCAAAGAGCGATCAGAACTTGCCGGATTGGGCTGATTGCGGTGCCAAGAATGACGCGGGCGAAGTGGATCTGCAATCGACGAGGAATATCAAGTGGACTGCCAGGCTTGGCCATCTCACCACGGGCAGCCCCGTAGTAAGCGGCGGCAAAGTGTTTGTTGGGACAACGTGGAAAGATGGCAAGGAGGCTTGCTTCTTGTGCCTCGACGAGGAGACCGGGGAACTGCTCGGAACCTTTATCTGTCCCAAGCCCCCCAGGGACGATCTGGAAAGATGGGCCATCAGTTCAACCCCCACGATTGACGGCGACCGGCTTTACTTTGTGAGCCCGCATCAGGAAGTCCTGTGCATTGATTTGAAAGTACTTCTGGGCGAACGTGACCGTCGTGAAGAGGAGGCCAAACCGAAATCCACGGCAACTGACAGAAGTCTTCTCGAACAGAAGTCTTTGAAGAGCATCCTTTGGAGATATGACACGTTCGGGTTGCTGAAGGCGTATTATCACCATACGGCAAGTTCCTCGGTCCTGGTGCATGGAGACTATGTCTACGTCTGTACCGGCAACGGTCGCTCTTGGGTTCCGGGCAGGATACCATACAGTCCCTTGACCCCCAGCCTGGTCGCGTTCAACAAGATGACGGGACAATTGGTTGCGCGCGATGACGAGCAGATCGGCGAGCAACTCTACCGCGGACAATACTCCTCGCCAGCCCTTGGCATGGTAAACGGACAGACTCAAGTATTCTTCGCCACGGGAAGCGGCGTCTGTTATGCCTTCCAGCCGGTTGATCCGGCAGTACCTGTCGTCCCAGACCGTTGGACGACCACGAGTCTGCGCGGTCCGATCGTGTATTTCATCGATGTCGAGGGAAAGGACACCGGCGGGCTTTCGGCATCGGAATATGCTCAATCCGTCAACCTTCTTTCGGGGATGCCGAAACCTGTTCTTCCGCTCGAATTCCGCTTTTCGTGGCGGGCGCCGACTGCGACGCCCATCGATGCCGTTCCGACGGCCACCGTTCCCGACGTGCCAATTCTCAAGAAAATATGGTGGTTCGACTGTATCCCGCCGGCGTACAAGAAGGCCCCCTTCTACCCGCGCCAAATCAAGGGAGACGGCCGCGGACATCCGTGTGACATCATCGGCACTCCGGTCTTCTGGAACAATCGTGTCTATGTCGCGATCGGCGGCGATCCGAATCACGGCGGAAGAGACTGTCAGGGAAGCATTGTCTGTATCGACGCAACCCAGACGGGCGACGTCACGGAGAAAGGCAAGATCTGGTCGTACGAGGACCTGAATCAAAGTGTCTCGACCGTGGCGGCGGCAGACGGTCTGGTATTTGTGGTGGATAATGCGCACACGGTACATTGCTTGAACGCGGACAGCGGCTTTTGTTACTGGACGTATTCTGCGCGAAAAGGTGGAACGTGCTTTAGTTCGCCGCTGGTCGCGGATGGGAAGCTGTACCTTGGGAAAACCATTCTGTCGGCAAGCAAGAAGTTCCGATTGCACGATGGCATCAAGAATGACCGGGACACGGCATACAGCAGCCATTGCGTCGCCAACGGGGTGTTGTTCGCTGTGATCGGCGATCGCCTGTGGGCAATCTGCAACAAGGCCGATCAGAGAGGCGGAGATGCGGTCGCGCCGCCTACGGCAACAAGTCCAGTCACCGCCCCGGAGCGCGCGGGTGATTCCGGCACCGCGCAGCCGCCGGCTGCAGCACCCGCACCGTCGCTGGACGCGATCAAGAAGAACTGGCCGAATTTCCGCGGTCCGTTCGGCCAGGGCATTGCACACGATGTCACGCCGCCGATGGATTTTGATGGCACGGCAGGGAAGAATGTGGTGTGGAAAACGCCCGTACCGAGACCGGGCGCAAGCTCGCCCGTCATCTGGGAGGGGCGAGTGTTCCTGACGGGCGCCGACGAGCGCGCCCGCGAGGTCTACTGCTTCGACGCAGAAGACGGGAGAATGCTCTGGCGGCAGGCGGCCCAACAGCCGGCTGCTTTGCCAAAGGTGACCGAGGGAACCGGCCATGCGGCTTCGACCGGAGCAACGGACGGGACATTCTTCTTTGCCATCTTCTCGACCGGCGATCTCGTCGCGATCGACATGAACGGCAAGATCGCGTGGACACGCGCGCTGGGCGCTCCCAAGAGCAACTATGGCTACGCTTCGTCGCTCATCGCGTACAAGCACCTGTTCGTGCAGATCGACGACAGCAACGAGGCGAACCTGTACGCGCTGGACACCGCCACGGGAAAGACGGTCTGGCAGAAGAAGCGAGCGGTGAGGGAGTCGTGGGCGTCACCCATCATTGTCGTCTCTGGGGATCGCGAAATGGTGGCGCTTGCGGAGAACCCGACGGCGACCGCATACGATGTGAACACCGGCGCGGTGGTTTTGTCGACGGAATGTCTTTCGGGCGAAGTGGCACCGTCACCGGCCTACGCCAGCGGCACCATGATCGTAGCCAATGAACGGTCAAAACTGTCGGCCATCTCGGTCGCGTCGGGTGCGGTGGCATGGAGCGGCGAGGACGACCTTCCGGACGTCGCCAGTCCATTGGCGACGGAGGACTTCGTCTTCACCGGGGATTCGTCCGGCATGGTGAACTGCTATGACATTCGCACCGGGAGAAAGCTGTGGACACAGGAGTTTGAAGAGTCGTTCTATCCTTCACCAGTACTCGCGGCCGGCCGCATCTACGCCATGGACAACGCCGGCACGATGCACGTTTTCCGGGCATCCGAGACGTTCGTCTCCCTGGCCGAAGCAAGACTGGGCGAAGAATCGGTGGCGACACCGGCATTCACCGGCGGCAACATGTACATCCGCGGCAAGCAGAACCTGTACTGTGTAGGGTCGAAACAGCCCTGAGTGGTGGGGCCTTGCTTCCACGATCGTCCGGCCGACTTTGCGCGCTGGATCGGCTTCTACTTCAAGGACAACCCGCAGTTGGCTCGTAGTGCCGCCTTCAGGCGGTTCGAAGAAAACCGGCTGAAGCCGGCAGGAGGAACGCGCTCCGAGACCGGGTGCGAGTCTCGGAGATGCTCGCCTACGTGGATTGGATCACCGCCTCGGAGCGAAAGGCGACTCGGTTTCGCCCGCCTGGCTGAGGGCCGTGTTCGTGCAGCCGGTCGACTGCCCGATCGTCCTGCCGTCAACGTACCCGGCGTTGGCGGCAGCGATCGGTTCGGCCGACGTCGCGATCCCTGTCTGCCAGGGACGTCGCGGCCATCCGCCTCTGCTGTCCGCGAGAATGATTCCATCCATCCTGGCCGCGCGGCCTGACGAACCGCTCCGGGATCTCTTGCGAGCCGACGGGGTGGACTGCCGCCTTGTCCAGGTCGACGATCGCGGCGTGTTGGTGAACATCGATCGCCCGGAGGATCTGCAGCAATTGACCGCTCTTCGCGATCGGCCACTGCTGTAGAAGGGTTTCGACGTTGCCGGCGACGGTCTCGATGCCGGCCGGCACGCGCTGGGGGCCGAGCAGATGGCTCCGGTCGTCGAGCAGCACGACCCGGAAGTCGAGCCCCATCGCCAGCTTCGCCAAGGCCAGGCCGACGTGCCCCGCGCCGGCGATCAGCAACGTCGGAGTCGGCTGGACGTTCAACCGATACTCGACGTGCTTGCCCTCGTGTTGCACGCGCAACGGGACCCGCGCCCGCTGTCGGCGCCGGATCTGTGCAAGGGCCGCGCGAAAAGGCTCCGCCTGCGAGACGTCGGTCAAGGAAAGGACGGCGATCTCGATGTTCCCCCCGCATTGCTGCCGACGGCGATCATGTCCATCGTCAGCGTGCGGCCGGTTTTGCCGACGCCGTGTACCATGACCAGCGACGCCGCGGGGGGGCGGGCAGGGTCCAATAACGCCGGCCGCGCGACGTCAAAGCCCCTGCTCGCGAACGGCTCGCACACGAAGTACGAGGCCTTGGCCAGATGACGCATGTCGCTGCCCGTTTGGTCGAGGATGGCTTTGAGTTGCGCGAACACGTCGTTCGCCTGCGTCTCGCCGCCGGGTTGCGTCGCCGGGTTGCTCACTTCCCGCGCGAACAGGCCGGCCACGTAGATCTGCCGCTGGCCGCGGACCAGGGCGACACGGCTGAAGACGGCCGAGGGTGGGACGTCGGGCGGGTTGTAGAACTCCAGGTCCGGGGCGGGTTTGTCCGCCGGGGGCAACTGGGCGATCAACTCGATCTCGGCCTGGGGCTGGGCGTTCCATTCCACGAAGACGACCGGCGGCGTCATCTGGCCGGGAAAGAACTCCTTCAATCGACGCGCGACCTCATCGGCCGCCTGGGCCGGCCTGAGAAAGACCTTCAACTGCACGACCTGCGCCGCCGAGATGTTCAACTGTCCGAGGGTTTTCCACAGCCCGGCCATGGACTTCGTGGCAGCCGGCGTGGCCACATCGCTTTCTTCCGGCACGCCGGACAAGTAGGCGACTCCACCCGGCGGCAACACCGCGGCGTCGGCACCGTCCTTGTCGCCCGCCACGGCCTCGCAGCGCTTCAGCACCACGGTCTGGCTCGTCTCGCTGCTGACCGCGACCGCATCGACCGCCACCAGCGCCTGGCGGTGCGGCATGGGCGTCAGGACCGCGGTGATCGCGGGTCGGACCGCAGGGTCCAACCGCTTGCTCAACTGCTCGCGGACGCGGTCGACCGTCTGCGGCGTGATGGCATACACGTTCAGCCGCACCAGCTTGCCCAGTCCCGAACCCGCAGCGCCCAGCACGGCGTCCAGGTTGTCCAGGACTTGCTCGATCTGCTTATCGACCGCGCCTTCGCCCACGGGGGTCCCTTCGCGATCCAGCGGCAACAACTGCCGCGTGTGGACCAGCGGCTGGCCCTGTACGATCACGGCCTGCGACGTGCCCGCCGGAGCGTCGAGAGGCACGTACTGGACCGGCGCGCCGGCCGTGTCCTTGCCGGGCGTCTCCTTCACGGGCTTGTCCTCCGCCGCCGGGCAGTTCGCCAAGGCGACGGCGCACGCCGCCAATCCGGCCCCAATCACAGATCGCCATGTCATGGATATGCTCCTCTCCAGTGGAACTCCCGTTTCGCTCATTCAGATTTCAGATCTCAGATCTCAAATTTCAAATTTCAGATTTGAAATTTCAGATCTCAAATTTCAAATCTGAAATTTCGGATTTCAGATTTTGAGCTTCGAATTTTGAAATTCAACATCGACAATTCTCTGTCGATCTTTCGCCCGTCAAAGGCCCAAGACCGCACCGCGCACGGATCGTCACACCTCTTCGGGCAGTTCGAACCCTTTGCGTTTGGGAACGTCGATGAAGGTGTTGGCTTCGTCGTCGCCGGGGAAGACTTCTTTCTCCGGGTCCCACTTCAAGGGGCGTCCGAGCCAGCGGGCGATGTTGCCCAGGTGGCACAAGGTGGCGACGCGGTGCCCGTTCTCGACGTTCATGATCGGGTCCTTGCGGGAAGCCACACAGTCGTAGAAATTCTGCATGTGGTTGTCGCTCTCGATGACGCGTTTCGCACCGGCCGGCAGCGGGTCTTGATCGAGGTCCGGCGGATCGCACACGTAGCC
>CAZAQY010000087.1:0-27910 GCA_964486845.1 uncultured Pirellulaceae bacterium | reverse complement strand
GATTCCCCCAAGCCCGGCTTCGTGCGCACTTCCGGCACGGCTAACAAGTAAGCCGGCACGGCTAACAAGTAAGCCGGCACGGCTAACAAGTAAGCCGTGCCACAGCGAGCAGGGCCACGCCCGTCGGTCCCTTCCGGCGGAGCAGGAGGGGGGTTAGAATAGGACGAGCACTCGACGTGCAAGGTCTCCAGTTGGGACCGCCATGAAATGGAATTGGCCAGGCACCCTTGCCATCGCCTTGAAGTCGACGGCAGCCAGCGACGAGCGGAGGTCCAGATATGGGCGAAGAACTTCAGGTCTTGGAAAAGCGTGTCGCGCAGCTTGAACGTGAGGTTTCCCTGTTGAAGTCGCACGCCACCGGACCGGCTGACCAACCGTGGTGGGAACGAATCGCGGGGCGATTCGAAAACGACCAAGCGTTCGACGAAATCGTACGTCTCGGGCGGGAATACCGCGACTCCCTGCGGTCGGAGGAACCTTGATGGCCTACCTTCTGGACACGGAACATCTGGTAGTCTTGCAGCGTCGAACGCAGCCCGCGTTCGGAAAGCTGACCGAACGATTGCGGCGGGAGGAACCGAGCGGGATCTTCATCAGCATGATCAGCTTCCACGAGCAAATGCAGGGCTGGTTGGCGTTCTTGAACCGGGCTCGCTCCGCATCACAGATCGTGCTGGCCTACAACGAACTTGAGGAACTGGGACGGTCGTTTTTCGAGATGAACGTGCTTTCGTTCTCGAGTCAGGCCCAGACGTGCTTTGACGATTTGCGGAAGCAGCGGATTCGCATCGGCACGATGGACCTGCGGATCGCCAGCATTGCGCTGGTCGAAGGCGCCACGGTGCTGACTGCGAATGCGTCCGACTTCGAGAAGGTGCCCGGCCTGACGATCGACGACTGGACCCGATGATCCGCACCGCGGCCCCGCCAGCGCAGCTCTTCGACTACGGGGAAGCGTAACCATCCCACGGGCAAGACGTGGGCATTCGGCACGGTCGGGTGGCACGGCCTACTTGTTGGCCGTGCGAAGCGGCGCGCGACACGGAACGACGAAACGGCCCACCGGCCGTCCGACGCCGGGCCGGCAACGGACGGGATCGCGGGTTCCCCCAGAGCCGGCTTCGTGCGCACTTCCGGCACGGCTAACCAGTAAGCCGTGCCACACCGCGCAGGGCCACGCCCGTCTGGTTCATCGGGACGTGAAGCCATCCAACTGCCTCTTCATCCACGATCAACTGAAGCTGGCGGACCCAAGGCTGATGACGCTCAATCGCCTGGTACTCAAGGCGTGCCAGTCCGATCGGAATGCACGGTGTACGGTGACGGGTGTGTCGGCCGAGACGCACCTGGTCGTGCTGAAGCGTCAGGGTCTGGAAGATCTGGTTTTGGGACAAATCGACTTCAACAGGACACGCGAAGTCGTCGCTCACTGGCCGGGCGGGGATGGGCAGAATCGAGCCGGCGCGCGTTGACCGCTGTCTCGAGTCTCTCGCCGAACATTTATCCCACCGGCTCGCCCCAGGCGGAGGTGAAGCGGTGGTGGCAGCGGCGGCACTCGACGCGGATTCCGAGGGAATCGGGGCCGACGAGGGTCACGGCGGCGCAGCCGGGACAGGAGATGCTGAAGGAACGGCGGGGGTCGGCCAAGTCCTTGAAGACCTGCGCCGGCACGCCGTCGATGACGATGTCGCTGTCGTGAAACGTGGTCAGCAGGTCTTTCGTCAGCGGCGAGAGGCCGGCGATGCGGCTGGCGAGACGGTGTACGGCTCGTTCAAATACCCGCAGGACTCCATGCCCGTAGCCGAAGCGATCGGCATCTTGACGCAGTTGCCAGTGCAGGCCCAGCAACAACTTGATCTGGGCCGGGCGCGTGACCCGATAGCGGCTTCGGTCGCAACAGCACTGAAAGATCTGCCCCAGTTCGCCGGCGCGGTAAGTGCCGAATTGCCAGGTGCGCTGGAACAGCTGCGCCAAACGCGGCTGCCGGCCCAGTTGGTACGGCAGGCGGTCGGAGCGGTCCGCCAGGACTACGGCGAAGCGGCCGGCGTGGGCCACCAGGTTTTCGCGCAGGGCGCGAATCGCGATCCCGTCGGGTGACTCGCCGGCCGACATCAGCGCGCCGGAGCAGTCGATCAACAGGGTCCCGCCGATGGCTTGGCGGATTTTATCTTTCATCAAGCGGGCCGCATCGCGAGGCTCGCGCGACGTCAGATCGAAGCCATCGACCTCGACCAGATGCCCGTGCTTCAACACCCCGCTGGCAAACAGGAGTTCGGACAGCAACCGCGCGACGTAGGTCTTGCCGGTGCCGGCCGGTCCGAGAAAAAGGAACCGCAGATCCGGCATCTCGTGAGGCAAGCCGGCCTGGCGGCGCTGGCACTGGAAGGCGGCCCAGTCGGCCAGTTCGCGGAGTTCCTGCTTGGAGATCGTCGCGTAGACCTTGGCGAGCAGGCCGCGATGCAGCCGGTCTTGGGACAGGGAGAATTGGCGCGACGCGGGTTTCGGGTAGCCCTGCGAGGGCGGCACGAACGACAAGTACAGCCGGCGGCACTCCTGCATGGCCGCTACCAGTTCGGCCAAGATCGAATCCAATGCCATCTTGCCCAGCATGGGCACGCGCGGCCCGGCGGTCTCGTCGTCCAGGGGCTTCAGCGCCGTATCCTGAATTGCCGCGGGCCCCGGTTCGGGCGCTGCCGGCGGCGTTTTCCCAAACCTCGGCGTCACAGGCGGTTCCGTGGGGCTCCGGGGCAACGGCCGCTCGTCCGCAGATGCCTGGTCGGATCAGCTCGGCGGAACCCTCCCCCGCCCGCAGGCCCAACAATTCGTAGTGATTCGGAGCTTGAATTCCCTCCGGAACGGCGAGCCACCGGTGGTAGGGATTGAAGCGGACGCTCATGGCCACTGATCGCGTTGCGGCACAACGGCTCCTCAGGGGAGGCAACCCAACTGGGACTGCCGCCTGATTGTAGACATGCGCGTCATCCGGCGGCAATCGCCTGCCGGACGACCGGCCGTCGTCTGGTCAATCGCCCGCGCTTGGGTTAAGATTCTGCGGTCCACGAGCGACCGTGACAACCTGACCGTTCGCGGCCCCCAGCCACAACGCGAAACGAATGCAGACATCCGGACAAGGCATCCCCCGCAGACCTATGACCGACGAACAACACGCCGCTTGGCACCTGCTCAGCAGCGAAGAAGCGTTTTCCCACCTCACCTCGACCTCCGCCGGCCTGAGCGCCGAGGAAGCGGCGCGGCGACTGGCTGCGTACGGCCCGAATGAACTCCGAGAAACGGTTCGCGTCTCGCCCTGGCTCTTGCTCCTGGAACAATTCAAGAACATCCTGATCATCATCCTGCTGGCGGCCACGGTGCTGTCCGCCTTCCTGGGGCATGCCGTCGAGGCGGTGACAATTGCCGTGATCGTGGTGTTCGCCGTGCTGTTGGGATTTATCCAGGAGTTTCGCGCGGAGCGGGCGATCCAGGCGCTGCGCCGCATGGCGGCGCCGCTGGCGACCGTCTTGCGGGGTGGCGTGGAGACGGAAATCCCGGCCCGCGAACTGGTCCCTGGCGACGTGGTCTTGCTCCAGGCCGGAGACCGAGTGCCCGCCGATGTGCGGCTGACGGAAGCGGTGAATCTGAAGATTGACGAAGCGGTGCTCACCGGCGAGTCGGTGCCGGTCGAGAAGCAGACCGCGCCGCTGGTCCATGCTGAAGTTCCGTTGGGCGACCGCCGCAACCTGGGTTTTGCCGGGACGGCCGTCACCTACGGTCGTGGCCGCGCCGTGGTCGTCGCCACCGGCATGCAGACCGAGTTCGGCAAGATCGCGCAACTGCTGCAGACGGTGGAAATCGGCAGGACGCCGCTGCAGGAGAACCTGGACCGGGTGGGCGCCAAGCTGGCGTACGCCGCATTTGCCATCGTCGGGGTGATCGTGGTCTTGGGCTTGTGGCGGGGCGAGCCGTTTTTGAAGATGCTGATCTTCGGCGTCGCTTTGGCAGTGGCCGTCGTCCCCGAGGCGTTGCCTGCCGTCGTCACGATCTCGCTGGCGATCGGCGTCCAGCGGATGGTTCGCCGAAATGCGCTCATCCGCCGCTTGCCGGTGGTCGAGACGCTGGGCAGCACGTCCGTCATCTGTTCGGACAAGACAGGCACGCTGACCAAGGACGAAATGACGGTCCGCCGAGTGTTTGTGGCCGGGCAATGGCTGGATGTGTCCGGCGCGGGTTACGAGCCGACCGGCCAGTTCTCGTCACAGGGCTCGCCCGTGGGACCTTTTCCCCTCCTGCGGCAACTGTTGCAGGCGGCGGCGCTGGCCTCGGACGCGCATCTGGTACACGACGAAGCCGAGGGTCGCTGGCACATCAAAGGCGATCCGACGGAAGGCGCGCTGGTCGTGGCCGCCGCCAAGGCCGGACTTTACAAGCAGGAACTGGATGCCCGGCTTCCCCGCGTCGACGAGATCCCCTTTACGTCCGAAACCAAGCGGATGACGACCCTGCATCAGCAGTCGGGCGGCATGATTGCGTACGCCAAGGGCGCGCCGGAGGTCATCCTGGGCTCCTGCACGCGCCAAGGGACCGCGGACGGCGAAACGCGGCTGGACGAGTCCAGCCGCGAGTCGATTCTGGAGGCGGCCCGTTCGCTGGCCAGCCAGGCCCTCCGCGTGCTGGCCGTGGCTCAGAAGTCGAATGCGACTCGCGAAAACGCGGAACGGGAGATGACGTTCCTCGGCCTGCTGGGGATGATCGACCCGCCCCGCCCCGAGGCCAAGGCGGCGATCCATACCTGCGAATTGGCGGGCATCAAGCCCGTGATGATCACCGGCGACCATCCGCTGACGGCCCAAGCCGTGGCCCGCGAGCTGGCGTTGCTCAAAGACGGCCGCGTGGTCACGGGCCCGGAATTGGAGACGTGGAGCGACGCCGAACTGGAGCAAGCCGTGGGCGGCATCGACGTCTATGCCCGCGTCTCGCCGGCCCACAAGTTGCGGGTCGTCACCGCCTGGCAGAAGAACGGCCAGATCGTGGCCATGACCGGCGACGGAGTGAACGACGCGCCGGCGCTGAAAAAAGCCGACGTGGGAGTCGCCATGGGAATCACCGGCACGGACGTCAGCCGCGAGGCCGCCGCTATGACGCTGACCGACGACAACTTCGCCTCGATCGTCGCCGCCGTCGAGGAAGGTCGCGGGATTTTCGGAAACATCAAGAAGTACTTGATGTACTTGCTGTCCTCGAACGTCGGAGAGATCGGCCTGATGGCCGGAGCAACGCTGGCGGACCTGCCGCTGCCGCTCAGCGCCGTCCAGATCCTGTACGTGAACCTGGCGACGGACGGCCTGCCTGCCTTGGCGCTGGCCGTGGATCCGCCGGAAGACGACCTGATGCGCCGCCAGCCGCGCGATCCGCGGCGCGGGATCTTCACCGCTCCCGTGGTGACGTTGATGCTGATCGCCGGTTTCTGGTCGACCATCGTCAACCTGCTCCTGTTCGTGTGGGCCAGGCAGTCCGGCCGCAGTTCCGAGGAGGCCATGACGATGACCTTCGTCTCGCTGGTGCTGATCCAGTTCGTCAAAGCCTACAATTTCCGTTCCGATCGGCACTCCGTGCTGCGGCATCCGTTTGCCAACCGCTGGCTGAACATCGCCATCCTGTGGGAACTGATGCTGTTGCTGTTGGTGGTTTATCTACCTTTCTTGCACCGGGCTTTCGGGACTTTTTCTTTAACCCTCACAGACTGGGCGATCGTCGTCGGCCTGGCACTCACGGTCGCCCCCGTCCTGGAACTGGCCAAGTGGTTGGGACGCCGCCAGCTGTCGGAGGAGGCGTAGAGGGGCTATCGGAAAGGGAGACGAGCGATGTCGATTCTGTTTATCATGCTTGTGATCTTGGCCGCGGTCGTCGTGGCGTTCATCGCGGGGGCGGTCGCCGTGCTGCTGGTGCTTTCCCGGCGCCGCGCATTCCAGCCGCCCGCCGCCGCCGGCACTCCGCGCCGAATCAAGGTGATCGAGCCAGGCGAGGCCCCCATCGCGTCAACCGCTGTCTGGACCTGGAGATCCTGAGCACCCCGCTGGCCGACTGGTAAGGAAGGAGTTGCGATGAAACGCTTGGAATCACCGCAGAGCCGTTTGCTGGCCGGCGTGGCCCGCGGCGACATCACGCCGCCCGTGGGAATCTACCATCGCATGTGGGGCGCGGCCACGCACGATCGCTCGACCGGGATCCACCGGCCGCTGACCGCAACGGTGCTGTACCTGGAGAACCCGCATGCCGCGGGCGAGTTTCAGGTCGTCGTGGCCCTGGATCACTGCCTGCTGCGGTCAGCAGAGATGAACGACGTGCGGGACCGGGTGGCGGCGGCGGCCGAGTTGCCTCGCGACCGGTTCGTGTTCTTCTTCTCCCACACGCATGCGGCCGGACTGATGGGCTACGAACGCCGCGACCTGCCCGGCGGCGATTTGGTACTGCCCTATTTGGAGCGTCTGGGCGCGGACATCGCAGCCCTGGCGCGCACGGCCCGCGACAGCAGGCAGCCTGCGGCAATCGTCTACGGCCGGGGACGCTGTTCGCTGGCGGCGAATCGGGACTACTACGACGAAGAACGGCGGCAGTACGTCTGCGGGTTCAACCCGGGCGGCATGGCCGACGATACGGTGCTGGTGGCCCGCGTCACGGGCCGCGATTCCCGCCCGCTGGCCACCGTCGTCAACTACGCCTGTCACGCGACAACGCTGGCTTGGGAGAACACACTCATCAGCCCGGACTACGTCGGCGCGATGCGCGAGGTGGTGGAAGGAGCGACGGGCGTACCCTGTCTGTTCGTGCAAGGCGCTTCCGGCGACGTGGGGCCGCGCGAGGGATTCGTCGGCGACATCGCCGTGGCGGACCGCAACGGGCGGCAGTTGGGACATGCGGCGCTGGCGGCTCTGGAAGCGGTTCCACCGCCGGATGTCAGCTACGAGTACGCGGGCCCCGTCGTGTCGGGTGCGACCCTGGGCACCTGGAAATACGTTCCTCTCAGCGGCGACCGCCGGCGGGCGTGTGAAACCTGGCAGGCGCACGAGTTCGTGGTTCCGCTGCCGTATCGCCAGGACTTGCCCGATCCCGAGGAGGTCAAGCGGGAGCGGGCCAAGTGGGAGCGGGAGGAAGCGGCTGCCAAGGCGGCCGGCGATGCGCTGCGAGCGCGGGACGCGCGGGCCATGACCGAGCGGATGACGCGCAGCTTGAGCCGCGTCGGCCACTTGCCGCCCGGCGATTGGTACCCCTACACGGTGCGCCTGTGGCGAGTGGGCGACGCCGTCTGGCTGGCGCTGGGCGGCGAACACTACAACGTGCTGCAGCGCGAGTTGCGGAGTCGCTTCTCCGAAACGCCCATTCTCGTGGGCACGATCGCCAACGGCAGCGACGTTTCGTACTTGCTGGACAAGGACTCGTTCGGCAAAGGCCTCTACCAGGAGAACGTCGCCGTGCTGGCCCGCGGCTCGCTGGAAACGCTGATCGAGGCCATCGCGGGCAAGCTGCGGTCTTGAGAAGCGATCGCACGGAACCTCAGCCCCCGGAGTTGCAGGGCCCCCACCGGTGGGCTGACGCCGCACCGTTGGCCGCCTGCACCGTTTCAATCCGCCCCTCGAAGTTGCAGGAATTCAAACACGCGGCGAGGGCTGAGCACTCCGACGACCGCGCCGTTGAGGTCCACGACGGGAACGCGCCGAAAACCGGCCACCGCGATGGCGCTGAGCGCGGCCCCGGCCGGGTCGGACTCGTACACAACCAGGGGATTCGAAGTCATCACCTCGCGGACCGGCCGGTCCTTGACCTCGTCAAACCGCAAGGCCACGCGTTCCAGCACGTCGCGCTCGGTGAACACGCCCACCAGTCTGCCTTTGTCGACGACCAGCAAACTGGCCACCTGCAAACCGGCCAGCACCTGCAGGGCGCTGTAGATGGTGTTGTCCGGCGAAATCTCTGCGTAGGGCCGCGAACGGATCGCGGCCACGGTTTCTTCGGCCAGCGCTTCCTGAATCGCGTCGCCGTACTGGCGCGGCTCGTAATTGCTGAGCGGATCGACGAAGTCCTCCAGGTGGTGTTCCAGTCTCGCCATCATCAAGCTCCTTCGCGGTTTTCCATGCCCGGTTGTCCGCCGATCCGCTGCACCATGACCTGCTCCGGGAAATGATCGGCAATGTACTCCGATAGCCCCTTTTGTCCCGTCAGCCCGACCACTTTTCCGTGCTCGTCCAATTCGCAGACGAAGCGGGCGTGGCGCTTCTGCACCAAATCGAGCACGGCGGAGATCGGATCGCTGTTCCGGACGCAGAACCACTCCGTCTCCAAATGCTCCCGGACCGGAATCTTGTCCAGGTCATGGGGTTGCTGCAGCAGCAACTTGATGAGCGTCCGCTCGGTGAAGATGCCGATCGGCTTGCTCTCGGCATCCACGACCACCGCACAGCCCAGTCTCTTTGACTGCAGGATCTGCGCGGCTTGCCTGACCGGCATCTCGGGCTGAATCAGGATCGCTTCGCGGCACGGCAGTGTGGAGACGCTCTCGTTTTGCAGGTTCTCTTTCAGTCCCATGAGATTCGCCTTTTGTCTTAATGGTCGCTAACTCTGTTGGTATGCTCGCACGGAGACGGCCTGTTGAAAAGGGGGTCAAATCTCCAGGTATTCCTCCAGCGCCTCGCGCATCACGCCGGGGTCGGGGTCCACTCCGGTCCAAACCTTGAATCCAATCATGCCCTGGTTGACGAGCATCCCCAGGCCGTCCAGCGTCGTGCAGTCGCGAGCGGCGGCGTCGCGGATCAGCCGCGTCTGGGCCGGGTTGAAGATCACGTCGGCCACCACCATGCCGGGTCGCAACGAATCCAGCTGCAAGGGGACTCGAGCATCCGCATCGCCCAAGCCGATCGAAGTCGCATTGATGACGATGTCAAAGCCGAACTCGACCGCGTAATCCCCGCTCAGGTGTACCAGGCGTGCCGGCACCTGGCTCTGTTCGTTCAACAGATCCACCAGGGTCTGGCCGCGTTCCGCCGTGCGATTCACGACGACGATCTCGGCCACGCCCGACAAGCCCAATTCAATGCCGATGGCGCGAGCGGCGCCGCCGGCGCCCAGGATGACCACCCGTTTGCCGGCCGGATCCGTGATCTTCCGCAACGACTCGACGAAACCTTTCCCATCCGTATTCTCGCCGACCAGTTTCTCGCCGACGCGATTCACGCAGTTCACCGCCCCCATGCGGGTCGCTGCTTCACTCAATTCGTCCAGATAGGGAATCACGGCGACTTTGTGCGGAATCGTGAAATGACCGCCCCGAAACCCCATGGCGCGCATTCCCTTGACAGCGTCGGCAAGATTCTCCGGCTGCACTTCGAGCGTCAAGTATCGCCAGTCCAGTCCCGCGGCGGCAAAGGCCCGCTCGATCATGAACTGAGTCGGATTGCCAGCCACGGGCTGGCCCATCAAACAAACGATCTGCTGAATCGGCGAATCGGGCACGGAACCTCCCCTTCCTCAACAAAACGGTTTCTTCGTGCTGTCGGGCCGTATTTTGCAGTGCAAACGCCGTTCGTGCAACGCCCTAGCCTTGGCGGCGGACGGCGAGCGGCTAAATTAAGGTTTTTCCCCGGCAAGAGGTGTCTCGAGGGCCATGCCCCTAATCGAACTCCGCGATATCGCAAAGATCTACGACCTGGGCGAGGTCAAGGTGGAAGCCTTGCGCGGGGTCTCGCTGGATATCGAGCAGGGCGAGTACGTGGCGCTGGTCGGGCCGTCCGGGTCCGGCAAATCCACCCTGATGAACACGCTGGGATGCCTGGATCGGCCCACGCGAGGCAGTTATCGCCTGGCGGACGAGGAAGTGGGCAATCTGAGCGCGGACCAGCGGGCCCGGATCCGCAATCGCCGGATCGGCTTCGTGTTTCAAAGCTTCAACCTGCTGGCCCGCACATCCGCCCTGGAAAACGTCGAACTGCCGCTGCTGTATTCGGCCGGGGTATCCGCGCGCCAACGGCGCCGGCGCGCGACCGCCATGCTGCAACTCGTCGGCTTGGGCGATCGGCTCGATCACCATCCCGGCCAACTGTCCGGCGGCCAGCAACAGCGGGTGGCTATCGCACGGGCCTTGATCAATGAACCTTCGCTGTTGATGGCCGACGAACCGACCGGCAACCTGGACTCGCGGACCAGCCGCGAAGTCATCGAACTGTTCCGCAAATTGAACGAAGAGCAAGCGATCACCGTCATCCTGGTGACTCATGACCCCGATATCGCTCGGCACGCGAAACGGATCATCGCACTTCGGGATGGGGAAGTGGTCGAAGACACGCCGGATGTCGATCGGGCATGGGCGTCGCTACACGCGGGAGAACCGGGAGATTCGGCAAGTTCGACTTTGCCGGCAGAATCGGGAAAGTTGGACTAAGACGAATCGTCGCGCCGAAGATGGTGGCGTGAGGAAGCCCGCTTTGCACCGACTTGCCGTCGTTCTGATCGCGCTTGCGCCGTTGCTGGCGCCCGCAAAGTCTGCGCCTGCGCAAAACTTTCCTCACCTCCTCCTGCCCGGCCAGTCTGCCATCGCAGTTCGCCGGCCGTCGGAATTGCCGCATGTCGCGATTCCCGATGTGCCCCCGCCAGCCACGGTCGCCAACCCGGAAGGGAAGTTGCCCCAACGCCAGCTCACCCTGGACGAAGCCATCCGAATTGGGCTGACCAACAGCGAAGTGGTGCGCGTCCTGGCGGGGGTGACCGCCGCCTCCAGCGGCCGCACGATCTACGACGCGGCGATTGTCAACAATCAAGTGGACGAGCAGCTGTCGCGGTTTGACCCCACGCTGCGGATCAACAACAGCTTGAATCGCACGGAGTCGCCTGGAGCCCAGTTTGATCCGTTGGATCCGAGACGCGCCCTGATCGGCGGCAGCCGCACGGACGACTACCGCTTCGAGATGGACCTGTCCAAGACGACGCTTTCCGGCGGCACGGCCAGTCTGGGCGTCAACGCGGTTCCGTCAGAGCGGCGTCCGGGCATCGACCCGCAATCGCTGCAAAGCATTTTTCCGCTGAATCCCCAGACCCGCTCGTCGGTGGATCTGAGCTACACTCAGCCGCTGTTGCAGGGCGGCGGTTGGGCCGTCAATCGCGTACCCATCGTGCTGGCTCGGATCGACACCGAGCGGTCGTTTTTCCAGTTCAAAGACAGTGTCCAGGAGTTGGTCCGGGGCGTGATCGAGGCGTACTGGTCGCTGGTCGCGGCGCGGGTCGAGCGTTGGGCGCGCGAGCGTCAAGTGGAGCAGGCTCAATTCGTCTTGGATCTCAGCCAGGCCAGGTTCGAGCTTGGCATCCGCGACGTCGGCGACGTGGCTCAGGCCCGCGTGTCGCTGGCGAACTTCCGCTCCTCCCTGTTGACCGCCGAGAACGCGGCGCTGGAACGGGAGGCCGCGCTGCGCAACATTCTGGGCCTGCCGCCGATGGACGACGACCGAGTCGTGCCTGTCACTCCGCCGAGCAGCCAGCGGGCCGAATTCCAGTGGAAAACGCTGCTGAGGATGGCCGAGGAACAGCGGCCGGACCTGATCGAGTTAAAGTTGGTGCTGGAGGCCGATCAACAGCAATTGCTGCAGGTCCGCAACGAGGCGTACCCGCGGCTGGACGCGGTGGCGCTGTACCGCTGGAATGGCCTCGAAGGCGAAATGCCCAACGGCGACCGGTTGCGTTCGCGGCCCGGCGAGTTCACTGACTGGGCCTTGGGCGTGAACTTTTCCGTGCCGATCGGGCTGCGGCTTGGCCGAGCCGGGTTGCGAAGTCAGGAGTTGTTGGTCGCCCGCGACCGCGCCAACTTGCAACAGGGCCTGCACGCGGTGACTCACGAACTGGCGCAGAACCTCCGCAGCCTGGACCGGGCCTGGGCGCAGTACCAACTGGCCCAGGAGACGCGCGAGGCTGCCTGGTCCAACTTGAACCTGCAGCTCGAGAACTTTCGTGTGGGCCGGGCCCGCGCCGGCGAAACGCCCTTCGTCAACGTCAGACTGGCGATCGCCGACTGGGGCAACGCGATCAGCTCCGAAGCGCAGTACCTGACGCTGTACAACGTCGAGTTGGCCAATCTCGAGCGTCAGACCGGCACGATCCTGGAAACACATGGCATCCGCTTCTACGAGGAACGCTTCTGTACGCTCGGCCCGTTGGGCGAATTGTTCCGCGGCCGGCTGTTCCCGTCGTCGCTCGAACCCGGCGAGAACGTGCCTCGCTACCCCGACAGCCGGCGGCCTGCCGAAGAGTCGTTCAAGCTGGAGAATCCCGTCGAACGTCTGAACCGCACGCGACCGGCCCCAGAACAGGTTCCACCACCGGACCGGGAGGCCTTGCCGCCGCTTCCGGCAGGCGAAGCGATCCCGGCGCCGGCGGCAGCCGGCGAAACCGTTTCGCCGCTCGCGCCGTCGCGTTAGTGCGGCCGCCTTCTCGGCTCTTGGACGGCGGTCGGCGGCAGCCGACCGCCGGGAATTGCTCGCGGCCTGAAGGACCGTGGGGCTGACGCCGCCACGTTCGCG
The DNA here is from genome assembly GCA_964486845.1 of uncultured Pirellulaceae bacterium. Classification (GTDB taxonomy): domain Bacteria; phylum Planctomycetota; class Planctomycetia; order Pirellulales; family Pirellulaceae; genus Anammoximicrobium. Next base: position 15,359 of record CAZAQY010000087.1, on the reverse strand, counting down.
GGATCGCCTCTTTCGCCGTCTGTGGCGGGGTGGTATGCTGGTTGGCGTGCGCACTGAGTGTGGTTGACGTTGACGTTCGGAGAACACGCCATGGACTGCCCTGATCGTTTTCTTGAGGAACACCGTGATGTCACCCGCCGTTACTTCCTACAACTCGGCGCGGCGGGCGTGGCCGGGCTGAGCCTGGCTCCGCTGCGGGCTCAAGGGGCCGAGCAAGATCAGCTCTTGGCCGAGGTCATCGCGAAGCTTGAGCCCATCGCGAAGCTTGAATACCTCACCCCCGAATCCCGGTTTGCCGGCGGCGGGCGCGGCAAACCGCCGCCGTACGAGATGACGCCGGAGCAGCGCCGCGAGGTCGGGTTGGAGCGAGAGACGTGGCAACTGGAGGTCGTCCCCGACCCGCAGAGCGATGTGAAGATCGAGCACCCGCTGTCGAAAGAACTCGGCACCGCGCTGGATTGGGCCGCGCTGATGGCCCTGGCCGAAAAGCACGCCGTACGCTACCTCAAGGTGGCGACCTGCCTGAACGTGGGCCACATCAACGGTATGGGACTGTGGGAGGGCGTACCGCTGCGCGAGGTGATCTGGCTGACCCGCCCCACGGCCAATCTGCGCCGCGTCTGGTACCACGGCTACAACAGCGACGCATCCAGGCCGGGGCCGGGATTTCAGAGTTCGTTGTCCATCAACCGCGTGTTGGAGGATCCGCCCGGCGAGCAACCCGTGATCCTGGCGTACAAGATGAACGGCGAGTTGCTGTCCCCCAAGCGCGGTGGTCCCGTGCGGCTGGTGGTTCCCGACGGTTACGGCTTCAAGTCGATCAAGTGGCTGCAGCGAGTGGTGCTGACCAACGACCCCAATCCCAACGACACCTACGCCGGTCAGAACAACGACGTCGACAGCCCCATGAAGACCTTTGCCCGTTTCCTGAACGCTCCGCAAAAGCTCAAAGCCGGTCAGCCCGTAGCTCTCACCGGCGTAGCCCAGGTCGGCGCATCGGGCTTGAGTAAGGTCCAGTACTGCCTGTTGCCCAAGGACGAACCGTTGCCGCCCGACGATCCCTATCTGACTCGGGCTCCCTGGCGGGATGCTCTAGTGCTGCCGCCCCCGAAACATTGGGGCGGCGGTCTGCCCGACGGTCGCCTGCCGCCCATCCCGAGCCAGTTCGACGCCGCCGGCCGGCCGCTGACGTGGCCTTTGCGCAACGCCATCGCCCATTGGGCGGCGCTGCTGGCGGCGCCTGAGGCCGGCACCTACGAGTTGTGCTGCCGCACGATCGACGCCAACGGAACCGCCCAGCCCTTGCCACGCCCGTTGCCCAAGTCCGGGCGCAACGAAATCCAGCGTGTGGCGGTGAATGTCGAGGCCTGAGCATGGAACTTCAACGGCCGAGTCTGGCAAACTGGACACCGGACGAGATCGAACTGGGCCGCCGTTGGGTGCAGGCTTGGAAGGCTGCGGGCCCCGAACTGGAGCGGCTGCGGAGGGAGGAATTGCGGCGGCTGGATCCCCAACGCGCCATCGCGCTGCTGTGCGGACCAGCCGATTACCGCGCGGCGCCGCGTGCGCCGCGGCCTACGTCGGGTCTGGTGGAGCAACAACGTTGGTTCAAAAAGGCCGCAGGCCGTGAATGAAGTCATCCAAGCCGCCGCCCAATTGCAGGCGATTTGCCAGTCGCATCGCTGGCAGTTTTGCTTCATCGGCGGCCTCGCCGTGCAGCGGTGGGGCGAGCCGCGAGAAACCATCGACGTTGACCTGAGTTTGATTACAGGTTTCGGCGGCGAAGGCCCCTACATTCAGGAACTGCTGCGGCACTTCGAGCCGCGGATTCCGGACGCGACCGAGTTCGCGCTGACCCGTCGCGTGTTGCTCGCTCGGGCTCGTTCCGGCGTCGGATTGGACATCGCGCTGGGCGGTTTGCCCTTCGAAGAAGGGGTCGTCGCACGTTCGAGCTTATTCACTTTTCCGCCCGACGTGCCGCTTCGCACCTGCTCGGCCGAATGCCTCATCGTGCTCAAAGCCTTCGCCGCCAGACCTAAAGACTGGCTGGATGTCGAGGGCGTCATCATCCGTCAGACCGGCCGCCTCGACTGGAATTACATTCGTCGCCACCTGCAGCCGTTGGCCGAACTGAAGGAGGCGCCGGAGATCATGGAGGAATTGGAACGGCGGCGTGCAGAGTGCGAGCAGTAAGTGTGCGTCCGGCTGCAAAGCCTGACGTACTCGTTGTCTGTGGCCGCGTGCCGCGTTGGTCCTTCTTTGTCCCACGGGTGCTCGACGGACGCTGCGCCGGATGCCACAATGCTGACATGAGCACACGACGACTGGGACAATCCGATCTGTGGGTTTCGCCGGTGGCCTTGGGCTGTTGGCCGCTGGCAGGGATTACCAGCGGCGAACTGACGGACGAAGCGGCCGTGGCGGTGATCGACGCTGCGCTGGAAGCGGGCGCCAACCATCTGGACACGGCCCACGCTTACGGCCGCGGCGGCGAAAGCGAACGGCGCATCGCGCGGGCGGTCCGGAACCGCCGCGACCAGGTCGTTCTGGCGACCAAGGTGGGCGTTTACTGGGACCACGACGGCGCTCTGCAGCGGACCGGAAGGCCCGCTCTGTTGCGGCAGCATTTCGACGAGAGCCTCCGGCGTCTGGAGGTCGATGCGGTCGACCTCCTGTATTTCCACGCTCCGGCCGAAGATGCTCCACTGGCGGATTCCGCGGGTTTCTTTCGCCAGATGGTGGCCAAGGGAAAGACGCGTGCCGTGGGCGTGTCGAACCTGTCCGTCGACCAGATGGAAGCCTTCATGGCCGAGTGTCCGATCGTCGCTTGCCAGGTGCGATACAACCGGCTGCAGCGCGAGATCGAAGCGGACATCCTGCCCTGGTGCCGCCGGCGCGACGTGAGCGTCGTGGCCTACGAACCGCTGGCCCTGGGACTGTTGACCGGCAAGTTCGCCCGCGATCACGTCTTTGCGGAACACGACTGGCGGCGCCGCTCGCCGCTGTTCGCGGGCGAGGCGTGGGCGAGAAACCTGGACGAAATCGAGCGTCTGCGTCCGCGGGCGGCGGCGTGCAAGTGTTCGCTGGCCCAGTGGGCGGTCGGCTGGACGATTTCGCAGCCCGGAGTGACGGTCGCCTTGTGCGGCGCCAAGCGGCCCGAACAGATCCGGGAAACGGCCCAGGCCATGTTGCTGGCCGAGTCCTGGGACGGCACATGGGGCCAGCAACTCGAGGACGGCAGCACCAGACGCAATCGGTAATGATTCATGTTCTTGGCGAGACCCAAACAAGACTGGAGAAAGACGATGAAAGCCATACTCCCTTCGGCTGCGATGCTCGGCATGTTTTGGCTTGCGGCGGCGCACGCGGCGGAGACGCCTGCCAGAGAGGCCGCCGCACGCCGCGCCATCATCTTGCCCGACTACTGCAATACCCCCGACGCGATGGCCGTGCTGCCGGACGGAACGATCATCCTGTCGGTGCCCAACTTCACCGATACGGCCTCGCCCGGGGTGCTGATGAAGATCTCGCGCGACGATGCGGTTTCTTTGTTCTGCAAGCTGCCGCTGCACCCGCAGACCGGTCACGTGTTTCCGATGGGAGTTCGTCAGGCGCCCTCGGGCGACCTGTATGTCGCCGACTGCCAGATCATGGACGACACGCCTGACAACTCGCGACTGCTGTGCATTCGGGTGACCGACGGCAAGCCGGGAAACGTCGAATTGGTGGCCGACGGGCTGAACGTGGCCAACGGCGTGGCGATCCGCGACGGTTTTGTGTACGTCACGGATTCGGAGACGGGCAAGACGCCCGACGGAGCCGTGTCGAGTGCCGTGTATCGGTTCCGTCTGGACGAACGCGGCACGCGGGTCAAAGCCGGCGGCGATGATCCCCACCTGGTCGCCACGCTCAAGACCGTGTGCAAGGACATCCCCGTGGGGGCTGACGGAATCGACTTTGATGAACGGGGCAACTTGTACGTGGCCAACTGCGGCGATGCGGTGATCGAGAAGATCGTGCTGGGCGCAGCGGGCCGGGTCGTCCGCCGGGAAGTGCTCACCGCCCCCCGCCAGATGAAATCCGCCGACGGCATCTTCTACGACCGTTCGACGCAGCGCATCTATGTCGCCGACATCCTGGCGAACGCGATTCGGGCCGTGGCCCTCGATGGCCGCGTGGAGACGGTCGCCCAGGACGGCGACAACGACGGTTCGGCCGGGCAACTCGACGGCCCCAGCGAGGCGGTCGTCCGCGGCCGGGAACTGATTGCTGCCAACTTTGACCGGGTTTTTCCGGGCAGCGTCAACACGCGGTCGGAGAAGCCCTACACGCTGGCCGTGATCAACATGGCCGACTAGCCAGCGCGTTTTCGTGCAGGCACTGGAAAAGGGGGCATTCTACTTTTCTCAGACCGAACACCGGCTCCCAAAAAGTGGAATGTCCCCTTTTTGCGCGGCGCGTCAGTTTCGATTCATACGTTCCCACTGCCGTTCGCGGGGATCCTTGAGGCCGTCGGCCAGTCGCTGCAGGGCTTCGGTTTCGATCTGGCGGACGCGTTCGCGAGTCAGGTTCAGCTTCTCGCCGATTTCCTTCAGCGTGTGCGGTTCCATGTCGCCCAGGCCGAAGCGCATGCGCAAGACCGTGGCCTCACGCTCGTCCAGGTGCTCGATCATCTGCAGCACACTGGCCAGGACGTCGTTGTCCAGCAGTTCATCTTCGGGCGATTTCATCCGCTCGTCCATGACCATTTCGCCCAGCGACCAGCCCAATTCGGCCTGGTCGGTCTGGGGCGTGGAATTGTAGATGCGGATGGCCTTCTTGATGATCGGCAGCTTCTTCTTGGGGAGCCCCAGCACGCGGGCGATTTCCTCGTGGGTCGGCGTCCGGCCCAACTCTTCGCTCAGCCGGGTGTTGGCCCGCCGCCACTTGGAAAGCAATTCGACCATGTACGCCGGAATGCGGATCGTCTTGGCCGAGTTGATCAGGGCGCGTTTGATCGACTGCTTGATCCAGTAGCTGGCGTACGTGCTGAACCGCGTGCCCATGGTGGGATCGAAGCCCTCGACGGCGCGGAGCAGGCCCAAGTTGCCTTCCTCGATCAGGTCCTGCAGCCCCAGACCCTTGCCGGAATAGCCGCGGGCGATGTTCACCACCAGGCGCAGATTGGCCCGCACCATGCGATCGCGGGCTTGCGGATCGCCCAGCGCGATGCGCGCGGCCAGCTCCTGTTCGTCCTCGGCGGTCAGCAAGGAAGTCTCGTTGATCTCCCGCAGGTAGGTCTCCAGCGGCGTTTGCAGGGACGAATCGGCCTTGCCGCGCCGGCGGCCGCGGCGGAGTTCGTCGAGTTCGTCCACCTCGGACCCGTGAGGCTCCGCCGGCACGTGCTCTTCGTCGTCTTCCTCGAACAGGCCGGCGTCGAGGATCAGGTCGTCGTCCAGCAGGTCATCGGCGCCGGCCAACGGTTCGGCATCGACGAGATCGTCTTGAAGATGATCGGCTTCGGTCAGTTGCATGAGTTGGGTTGCTTTCAGGTGGCACAGGCATCCCGCCTGTGCAAAGCGCCATGGCAATCCGTTTTGAAAAACCCATGTTGCCAAGCGGACAAGATCCGCAGGCATGTCCTGCGCGTCCAATCCTGTATCGACCCGCCGTGAGTTGCGACTGAAGTCAGCACGGGAGCTGGTGAAGTGCGCCGGATGAACTCGCTGTAGGGAACATAAGCGACAGACGGGCTGACCGGAAACTGGCGATCGAGCCGATCACGCCTAGCTCGACAGCGACACTTGGGCGTCGATCGGCCGCAGACGAGCACAAAGCGCAAGTCAGTGCGTCCTGACCGCAAGCCACTCGCTCGAGCTTCGTGCGCGTACAACCAGTAAAAGTCGTGCTGTCCGGCCAAGCCAGAGAGCGGCGGTTGGGGGCGGTGAGATAAGCAAGAAGCCCGGCTTTGTCGAAAAAGCCGGGCTTTCTCCGGGCGCATGCCAGATGTATCCTGCCGCGTCCAACCTACTCTGCCGGTTCGCCGGACAGGGGCGATTGCTCCGCCGGTGCGGCGCCTCGCGCCGGCCGCGGCGCGATCAACGGACCGGCTTCTCCCAGGCCGCCTTTCAGAGCCGCCCGATGTTCCCGCTCCTTGGACTTCTCCCCGTGCTCCTCTTCCTCCGCCCACTCGACGCGCTTCCGCGACAGGCCGATCTTCCGTTCCTCCGTGTCCACACGCAGGATCTTGACTTCGATCTCCTGGCCGACCTTGACCACTTCGTCCGGGTTTTCCACCTTGTGGTCCGCCAGCTCCGAGATGTGCAGCAACCCCTCCAGGCCGTCCTGCAAGCCGACGAACACACCAAAGTTGGTGATCTTGGTGACTCTGCCGCGCACGACCTGTCCGGGCTGGTAGTTGTTGGGAATGTCGTGAGTCCAGGGATCCTCGTCCAACTGCTTCAGGCCCAAGGCGATCCGCCGCCGTTCGCGGTCCACGGACAACACGCGGCAGGTGACCTGCGCGCCCTTTTCCAACAACTCGTTGGGATGGCTGATCTTCCGCGTCCAGGACATGTCGGAGACGTGCAGCAGCCCGTCGATGCCCTCTTCCAACTCGACAAACGCGCCGTAGTTGGTCAAGTTGCGCACGCGGCCGGTGACCACGCCGCCTTCGGGATACCGTTCGCGGACCCGGTCCCAGGGGTTCTCCTGGGTCTGCTTCATGCCCAGCGACAACTGCTGGCCTTCGCGATCGACGCCCAAGATGACCACGTCGATATCGTCGCCGATGCTGACCAGCTCGTTGGGATGATTGATCCGCTTGGTCCACGACATCTCGCTGATGTGCACCAGGCCCTCGATGCCCGGTTCGAGTTTGACGAACGCCCCGTAACTCATCACGTTCACTACCGTCCCGTGGTGGGTCGTGTTCACGGGGTACTTCTCCACGACCGTGTCCCAGGGGTTGGCTTGCTTCTGCTTCAAGCCCAACGCGATCTTCTGCTTCTCGCGGTCGATGTGCAGGATCACGACTTCAATTTCCTGATCCAGAGCGACCATTTCGGACGGGTGCCCGATGCGTTCCCAACTCATGTCGGTAATGTGCAGCAACCCATCGATCCCGCCCAAGTCGACGAAGGCGCCGAATTCGGCGATGTTCTTGACCACGCCCTTGCGAATCTGGCCCTCGACCAACTCCTCCAGCAACCGTTCGCGGTCTTCCTTGCGCTGCTTCTCGATCAGCGACCGGCGGCTGACCACGATGTTTCGCCGGGTCTCGTCGATCTTCAGCACCTCGCACTGCACGGCGCGGCCGATGTAATCGCCGATGTCGGGCGGGCGGCGGATGTCCACCTGGCTGGCGGGCAAGAACACGTTGACGCCGATGTCGACCAGCAAGCCGCCTTTGATCTTGCGTGTGACCGTTCCCGTGACGACCTGCCCCTCCTTGACGGAGTTCATCACGTTGTCCCACTCGATCAGCTTCTGCGCTTTGCGGCGGCTCAGGCTGACCATGCCGAAAAGATCTTCCGTGGGTGCGAACTCTTCTTCGACTTCCTCCACCAACACCTTGATCATGTCCCCGACGGCCGGCGGTTCTTCCTGCTCGTCCCACTCGTTCCGCGGAATCGAGCCCTCGCTCTTAAACCCCACGTCCACCAGCACCGTGTCCTCGTCGATGCGAATCACGCGGCCTTCAATGATCTTGTTGATTGCGAACCCGCGATCGGTGTCAATCAAGTCGATCATCGCGGACGGATCTTCAATGTCCGCTACCGCCGTGTGGAAAAGTTCGTCAATTTGGTGGTCGCTTTCCAGATTTCGAATCAGATTACGGTTAACCATGTTTCACTCAGAACGGCTGTGCTTCGCCGAGCCACCGCACGTCAAGTGCTGTCAACGGCTGGCAAAACACGCAAGCACGTGCCTTTCGGTAAGGCATAGACATAGGGAGACAATCCCAGCCCCTTGGGCCGTCACCGTGACGGCCGCGCATCAAAGGACTGGCCGAAGTTCGTAAATTTAGCAGATTCGCCAACTTAGGGCAACAGTCAGCAGGGGACACCGGGCTGGTTTTTCCGGGGTGTACGGGAGGAAAAAGGGGCAGGCGTCAGGAGTCAGGGGGCAGGGGGGCGGGGTTCGGGAGGGAAGCCGCATGGGGACGAAACGGGCCCGATTTGCGTCAAATCTAAGGACCACAGCGGTTTCTGGTCAATGACCGGGGTACAGAAGACGTTGTTGCGAGTGTTGTCACCACACCGCGTAACGTGCCAATCCCCGCCTCGGAGTGTCGCGGCTACGTGTCGTGCGGTTGCCTAGCGACTGGAAACGAGGACTTCCCCGGCGATTTTCGTGTCCGGAAAGCAGGCCAGGGCGTAACGGTTGCGTCCGTCCTCGATCCGCACGCGGAACATGGACTCCCCACCAACTGGGACCAGGCCTCGGCCTGCGCGCAGGCCCAGCGTGTGTTCGCCGGCGGGCAGCTCGAGTCGCAGCACCTGAATCGTGTCCGGCAGCAACGCCCAGCATCGCGTATCGGCCGATTCCGTCGCCTCCCAGACGACGCCAGCCACGTCCAGGGCCAAGCTGCCCCAGTTGCTCAAACCGTCGACTTGCTCTTTGACGGCATAAACAGCGGCTTTCTTGACCGCGCGGCGGGCCACGGCGCGGGCCAAAATGTGAGGATACAGGGCTTGATACTGCTGGACTGCTAGCTGGCCTACGTCCGTGACCGTTTCCGTGGCGCCCGCCGGTTGCCCGGCGACACTGACCAGGACGCGGTCGACCTGGTTCTCTGACGTAACTACCTGGGGGACCTTGATCGGCGCCAGCGTGGGCGGCAACGAGTGTTTGCCGGCGGCGCTCAGGATGCGGTCGGCAATCAGCATCGCCGCGCTGGTCGGAATCTCGCTGATCTCCCGCTTGTACGGTCCGCGTCCGACGAAGGCGAACAGGTACAGCACGCCATTGCCCGGCGCGGAATGCCGGCCCTCGCGCGCCCGCTGTAAATCGAATCCTCCGGCGGAGAAACCGGGCTGCCACGAGACCACGGTGGCGAACGAGCGTTCGGCGTCGTCGTAGGCGCCGTGCGTGGCTTCGCGGAGCACGCCGTGCAAGTACGCCCCCACGGCCACCCGCTGATACGCGGCCTTGGGATTCTCCTCGTCCATTTGCTCGCCCGCTTCGATAATCTGCTGCTGCTTGGCCGTCACCTGCAGGCTGTACGCCTCGGCGTCTCCCCCCTCGCCCATCAGATTGGCCAAGGCCAGCATCACGCGGATCAGCACCTTTTCGTAGTCTTCGCCCGCGTAAGCCCGCTGGTTGTCGTCCAGCACATAGGACAGGACGGCTTCGGTAACGTCTTTCTGTTCCAGGTAATCGAACCGATCCCGGACCTCGCGCAGCATCTGCTCGGCGCGATCGGGACGGCCCGCAAACAGCTGCGCCGTGGCGAGATCCAGCGAGATCACGTCGGCGTCCTTGCCGGCGCGAGGCAGAGCTTTTTCCAGCCGCTGGGCCGCCAGCTCGACTTGCCCACGATAGTACAGATCGCGGGCGTCACGGATGCGGTCGGCATGGGTCGCGCAGCCCGCCACGGCGGCCAGCAGCAGGACGCAAGCAGCAACGGGAACTCCGACTTCACGAAAGATCGGCCCCATAGGTCCCTGTGGCAGTTAGAACTGCTGACAAAACCGAAATCGGAGACCTTCGGTCGGCGGTTTCGGCGGAGTCAGAGACCCACGCCGAACGGTTTTGTTGGCAGTTCTTAGTGGCGCGCTCCATCGAGCGGACAAGGCCGCACCCGCCCAATGCCCCAGGCTTGTCCTGGGGATCGTTACGTTTCCTGCTACGTCCGGAGGCCAGCCAGTACGCAGATGCCACCGGCTGGCCCGGTGGAGTCTCACGCTTCCAGCTACGCACATCGGCGTTGCGCGAACAGCCTTCTCCCAAGCCCGTGCGTTTTCAGTTCTTGAACGGGTTGTAATTCTTGACCGCCCCCAGCGCCGAGCGATGGTAGCCTTTGCGGACCGTCGCCGACTCTTTGTCGTACTGGCCGTTGTGGACGTTCACCAATTCCATGGTCAACAGGTAATCGCGTTGATAGCTGTGATTGCTTTGCGTGGTGCCGGACGTGAGCGTGGCGTACAGCAGGTAGTCGAACGGCTGCCCCATCTGCTCCAGGCTTTCGACGAACATCCGCATGTTCGACGGGACGAACAGCGAATCCGGACGCAGGCGAGTCTGCTGCAGGCCCGCGTCGACAAACCGCTTGCTGACGGGGCGAAAAGTCCCCGATTGGACAATGCGCGTATCGATCTGCTGGTAGATCTGGTCCTTGAAGTCCCCGATTTCTTCCGCGCTTTTGTTCTCCACCCCGACAAAACAGATCGCCAACGGCCCCGCCGCCATCGGCTGCTCCGGATTGTAGCCGGCGGGCTGAAATCCTCCGGCGTGCCGCCCCAGCAATTGGGCCACGGCCGTATCGATCAGCGGATTGAACGTCTCCGCCCCCGCATCGTGGCTGCCCACCATGTCCTTCTGATCCGGGCTCAACACATGCGCGTACTGATGCCCCCGGCAGCCGCCCAGCGCCAGCACACCCGCCGCCCCGCCCAACGCAGCCGCACAACACCCCAAGAATGCCCGTCGATCCACGACTGTACCCCCAGTGCCAGACCTTGGCGAAAAGACACCCCAGAACGCGAGCGCAGGCCGAAGAAAACGGCGCGACTTGTAGTCTTAAAGTCGGCTGGAGGCAACATCAAACTGGAACAGAATTGGCGTCCGGGGTGAGGGGCAGCGTGGTGCTAGCTGCAGAGCGATAAACGCGGATGAGTCGCCAAGTCTGCAAAGGATGTCCGTTTGGACCGTCGATCACGCGGCATCCTGGAACTGCGTAATCCAACAGATCGCAGTCCTGCAGGTTCTAGCCTTCGCTGATACAGTCGGTGGCGATCAACAGGCCGATTTCGTCGCGCTGATTGGAGAAGCGGGAGGTCCAGCCCAACCTGTTCAACCAGGGCGGCACGGCGCCGGGCCAGTTGATCACCAAGCATTCCACGTCCGACGCCAAGACCGGCGTCGACGCCTTCTACTTCAAACTGGGCGGCGGCGACGTGGCCCAGAACTTCAACTTCTGGGAAACCGTCCCCGTCTCCCTCACCCGCCGCCGCTACCTGGCGTCGTCATAGGGCGCCAGCGGATCACAATCGAACGCTCACCTTTCCTCTCCCGAAATGATTTTCCAGACCTGCTTGTATTCGCTCCCGGACAGCGGCGCATGGCTGGGGCGCGCGCGGTTCCAGACTTCGATGTCGGCAGAAACGAGGAATTGGCGGACATTCTGAATGCTCAGGGCTCCGGCAAGCCCGCCTTGGCTCGACTCGTAGGTCTTCCCCATGCTCTCCGCGATGGAACGGGGAACGCCGTTTATCCGCATTAGCACGCCGCCCTCGGTCTTGACACCGTGGTAAATCATGGCCGGCAGCAGATTGATGTGGCGTTTCTGCTGGGCCGGCAAACGCTCGAAGTCGATTCCGGACAGACGGCTGAGGGCCGACAATCCCCATGTGCCATTGTTGACCAGATTCCGATAGATCGCTTTGCAGGCTTCCGTGATCGCGCCGGTCGCGTCCTCGTCCGCTTGGAAATAGGTCGCGGCAATCTCTTGAAGGCTCTTGCCGCCCACCCAATCCATGGTGATTCCCGCAAGCTGCTGATGTTCGAGTCCGGATTTCGTGATCTCCTCCAAATTGCGCGCGAGCTGGGGAATCCTCAGCATGATCCCGTAAAAATCCGCCATGCTTCCGGCACTTCCGAACAGCCGGTCGGCGGAGAAGTCTTCGGGGCCGAGATTGCGCTCCAAGGTTTCGATCCCCCGTAAAGCGCGGCCAACCCCCTCGAAAGAGAATCCGGTCATGTCGGCCATGGCAACTCGCCCCGGATTCTCCGATATTCTACGGGCATACAGCTTTGTCGCTTCCAGCAGCTTCTTGGCCCTCGCTCGTCCTTGCTCGGTTTCCTGAAGCGTCCGATAGCCGAAGGTATTGCGGAGGGAAAGTTCGGCATCCGCGAGCACCCGGTCGAGGTTTCCAATCTCGTGAACGAGGTGGTTCACGTAGCAGCGAAAATCTTCCCACTGCTCACGCTGAATGACCGCCGTCAGTTCGTCGGCACTGCTGGCCGCGTCAAGTTGGGCGACGACCGTGACCAGGCGGGAAACGAGTTCGCCCGTCACGCTGCGAACATACTCCATGATTTCGGCCGGGCGGTTGGCTTCCGCAATACCGACGACTCCCACGCTGTCTTGATTGATCCGACCAGCGCGTCCCGCCAGGTTCCAGAACTCCCTCGGTTTCATCGGCACGCCGTAGGGATACATGGTGGTCGCCAGAAAAACGGACGATACGGGGAAATTGATCCCTTGCGCCAGCGTGGTGGTGGCACACAGCACGCGCACGTCGCCTTCCTCGGTCAGCCATTCGAGCAGCGAACGAACCTCGTCGGACAGCCCGGCATGGTGGACGGCAACCCCGCGGGCGAGCATGTCGATCAACTCGAAATTCGAGCTGATTTCGGCCGCCAGGAACTTCTGGACCAGGCCAATGCGGGCGGAGGGGGATTCCACGACCGGCAGTTTCTTCGCTGCCTCCCTGGCCATCGACCACGTTGCCGGAATGGTCCCGCCCACGGCGATGCTGGTGCCGCGGGAGGAGAAGACCGTCGCCATGGCGGCGGCCTGCAATCCCAGACCTTTCTGCTCACCGCTGGTCTTCAGGACTTTGGATTTGGGCACATCCAGAGGCTTCACGCCGCCGATGCGGTGCGTGCCCGCCAAGTGGATGGTGTCGCGGGTCGTCAACAGCGTCCGATACTGCAGCCGCCATCCGGCCGGTACGCTCGGCTCGGCTTCGGCGCGGAACATGCTCACCAAGTGCTCGTTGGGCTTCCAGGGGCTCGTGCCCAAACTGATCGACCGGCCACCGCCCACGTCGTTGGCCAACCAGCGGGCCAGGGCTTCCGCCCGCTCGACGAACGGCATGAGCAGCAGAAAGTTCGCTCCGAGGCATTCCTGCTTGATCGTGGCCAGCAGCAGTTCGATCCGCATCCCGCGCGATTCGTTTTCCAGATTGTGCGCCTCGTCCATCACGATCAAGGCCAGGGGGCGCTGCACCTTCTTGTTGCGAATCACCAGCTGCAGTTTCTCCGGAGTGGCCACCAGCAGATCGAAAGCGCGTTCCTCGCCGACCGCCCGCGACGACAGCATCTCGTCCTCAATTGCATCGATCTCGACGGCCCCCGTCAGCTGCTCCACTCGTACGCCGATCGGCGAAAGATCGCGGCGCAGGCGACGCGTGATCTGGGTGCTGAGTGCCCTGGTTGGCACTACGTAGGCGACCCAGCCCGCGTCGTCGGCGAACTGGTTGAGCGCCTGGAGAATGCGGAACTGGGCCAGCAACGTCTTTCCGCCCGAGGTCGGCAGATCGATGACGACCGCCGTCGCCGCCAGGTCCAGCAGGCCTTGCTCCTGCAAAGCGGCCAGCTGGGACGGCAACAGTTCGAACATGCCCTGGTGTTTCGTCACGGCACCGATGAAGCGCGTGACCCGCGAGTTGATGGATTGCGCCACCCACCACAGCGAGCCGGACACCATTTGCCGCGCCGTGGCGTGCAGCCAGCGCACGAGCACCTCCAGTTGGGCCTCGCCCCCGGCCATGGCCGCATCCAGCGCGGCCTCGAAGTGCTTGTCGAGCAACGCGTTGATGCCCCGCGGTTCGCCTTGCAGCACGTACTTGGCCAACAATTCCGTGGCCTTGGCCCAGTGATAGAAGGCGATGAGCCGGAGCGCCATGGCCCGGTCCTGGGTGTTCGAGCCGCTGTCGAGCGATGCCTGTTCATATTCCCGCTGATCCTCGCGCAAGCCGGCAATGATCTCGCGGACCCGATCCAGGTCGTCCCAGCCCTTCTTCCGGAACAGCCGCACCCAGCAGTCGAAGAGACGGTACAGCAAGCGGTAATGCCACGGCTGGTCCGCCACCGATGCGGCTGCGACACTCGCCGGGTTCTCTCCATACCAGCGACGGATGTCCGGCCAGCGATCCCCGCAGTACGCCAGCGACGAAAGGTGCAGGACGTGAAAGATGCGTTCCTGGGTGGCCTGCGGCACAGGCAGCAAACGCCGCAACGCGAACGTCCGCCAAGCCCCCGCCACGCATTGCTCCCGCAACGGGTCTTCGGCCGTGGACAGATGGACCAAGGCCGGCAGTCCCTCGATCGCTGCCATCTCGTAGGCCATGGCGAGCCGCCGGAGCAAATCCTCGTCGCCGGGCCGTTCGTCCCACGCCAGCCGCAGTTGTCGGCCTAATGCGTTGTTGACCAAGCGTGCCTGCGCAATCTCCAGGCCGCGTACCCGCTCGGTTGCGTCCAGCGAGGCCACCGCCCAATGGCTTTCCAGCCGTTCCAGTGCGGTCTTGCTCAGGCTCATGGCATGCCTCCGCTGCCGCGCGCCGCGACCACCCTGGCCGCGAGCGTAGGAATACTGCCGGCGGGAAGATAGATCGCGATCAGCTCGATGACCGTCCGCCCCGGACAGCCGCGGCCGAGGCGATCCACCCGCGCCCGCAGGTCGTCCTCGTGCGGCGGCACATCACGGACCAACAGCCCGAAGATGCGGACATCCCCGGAGTCTTGCAGATACAACGCCGCGGCGGATCGATAGCGGTCCCGCCAGGAAGCGTTCGCCGCCCGGTGGCCGAGGTACAGCACCAATCCGTCCCGGACCTGAACGCTGTCGCGCAAGTCCTCCAGCTGCTTCTTCAACCCGTGGCGGCCGTAGGCATTGCCGGGCGGATAGCTCGCTGCGCCCGACGTCTTGACCTCGCCAAACGCGAAACGGTCCACGAGCCCGTCATGGTGGAAGCCCACCAGGTCGGCTCCCGGCAGGCTGGAGCCCCGCTTTCTTTCGTCTCGCCCGCCAGGCCACGGAAAAATGCAATTCCGGCACTCAACCAAGAAACACTCCGCCAGCCCCTCCCCCACGCGCCAGTCCTCCGGCACACGAGTGTCCGCCAAGAGCCTGTCCATGTTCTCCCGAGCAAAATCCGTGTCCACCAACCCATCGAGCAACGCCGCGATCTCGTCCGTACCGGCGTCGTCGAACACCACCGCCGCGACCGGCCCCGCGAGCGCGTCGTCCAACCGCTCGCGCGACACGCCAAGCCCAACACCTGTCACGGGCGGTGTTCCAAGTGCGTAGTGGGTTGCTGTGGGACGCATGAAATTCAAACGCTTTCTCGGCTCCACCGATTTCGTTCAGGTTTTTCCCTCGATGATCCGCACCGTATCCAGAGTCTGAAGTTTGTCCAGCGCGATGCGCA
>CAZAQY010000086.1:0-28387 GCA_964486845.1 uncultured Pirellulaceae bacterium | reverse complement strand
TTGGCCTCTGTTTGTGAACAAGCGGCCAATGGTAGGCTGTCCTAAAGTGCAACAGTGTGAAAGAAGAGCATGTCGAACCAGCTCGCAGCGGTATTCGGCGTTTCGACAATCTTCCCAATAGCAATCGAGACCAGCCGGGCATGAAGCGACTCGGCCGTCAACTTGCCAGCGCGTTCGACCAGTTCGGTGATCGAGCGGAATTCGTCTGGCGGGGTTCCAAGAGACTTCGCAACTTCGCTCGGCAAAGTCGTCAAACACTTGGTGATTCGCGTCGCCTCTTTCGCGACCCAGAGGGAGTTCGAGCCAGCGGCCATCGCTTCGAGCCGCTGCTTCATCTCCGCGACATTCGGCGGCGACTTTGACGTGATTGACTTGCGCAACTCAACGGCCGCTTTCTTGACTCCGCTGCTGGGTTCAAACAACGGCAGGACATTGAAGGCGGGGAAGGACACACCCGCCGCCACTTCCCACTTTCGCATGGCTGCGATACGTTCACGGTCTGTAATCGGCTCCAGGTCTGTGACTTGTCCCGACGGCTCGAGCAATGCGTAGTACGTCGCCGGTCCTTTGGGGCACGTCTTGAAGTGCATGTGCCATGAGGCCATCGAGACTTGGACGGCCTTCAGGCTTTGAGCGAGATCGTAGAGTTCATTGAGCATATTCGAGCACGCCCTTCTCGATCTTCACGTTCTGACGAAACGCTGGCTGCCGTTGGCTGAACTTCCCGGAGGGAAACACCTGCCACATCATGCTGGGGATCACCGTGCTGATGTCGGAGTAAACCGCCGTTCTTTCGCGAAACGGTCCAACGTACTCGGGAACGAATTCGTTCCAGCCGAGACACGGCACGTGATGCCACTGCCCGCGCCGCAACCGCCGCTCGAACATCTCCTGGTAGGCGTGAGCGCCGTTACTCGCGATGGCTCGCTGCCGCTTGGCCGATTCGGATAACCGTTCCTCAGGGACCTGATCCGCGCGCACGACCGCGTACAGCCGGTAGCACACGTTGATCAACACGGTCGCGAGCAATTGATAACTGCTGCCCTTCTTCATGATCTTGCTCTTCCTCAACGGACCACCGTAGTTGGTCGAATAGGTGTGGAAGATCAGGGGGGCGCAGATTTCCACGCGTGTCGGCACAACCTCGGCGGACTTCAGCCAGACGATTGATTCGAAGAGGCCCTTGGCTGCTGAGTAGGTCGGGGCGGGATAACTGACCGGGGCATCGCCCGTATCCGGACGCGTCCACATCGCGGTTGGACCGGAAATCTCAAACTTCACTTCGTAGCTCATGGCAGTGTCCTCCTGGTGCAGCCGACGATTCGGGATCTACGTGGACGAGCCGTTGCCGTATCCTCGGGTACGATTGTACGCGTTCCCCATGAACGCGAAAGTGGGGCGGTCATTCGGAGTTGATCCGAATTCCTGCAGGGCATGACGACTGGCAGTGGCCGCGGGCATTGACTGGCTGAGAGACGCCGCGGATAGTATCCGAAAAGCTGGCACCCAAAGGCCGGGGACGGGATCCGGCTTACCCCTGCCGGACCGGTCCGGACGATAGCCGGGCAGGCGGCGTGGGCGGGGATTCCGTCGAGCAGGTGGACTTGGCGGCGGCGTTGCTGGCCGTCGATGGTGAGGGTGATCTCGGCGTTTTGCGGCGGTACCGCAGGCGGGTTTTCCAGGGTCACGAAGTCCGGGCCGAGTTGAGCGACGGGCAGCGTCGTGCCGTTGACGGCCAGGGTGATCTGGACTTCGGCGGAATGGCGTTGCGGTACGGAAGCGCGAAGGATCATGAGCAACTCGGAGTACAGCCAGATGCTGGTACGGGGGGTGGTTCTTGGTCATTTGTCATTTGTCATTTGTCATTCGTCATTCGTCATTTGTCATTCGTCATTTGTCAGTGGTTGGTGGTTGATTGTCAATGGGGGGGCTTTGGCTTGTGCCGGGGGCGGCGCAGGCGAGCGGGGCTGGCAGGAAAATGGGGGCAGGAAGATGGCGGAAAGGCAGTTTCATGTTTCTGCCCCAATGTTCCTGCCAGCTGTCTTCGGCACAGGCTGTGCCGGATTTGGCCTCGTGCGTAGGCTGAGTGTCGCCGGGGCACGTGCGTTTCTCACCTAGGACGGGCCTGCGACCCCGTCCGGGACGGCTTCGGAGAGCCGTCCTACGTGGATTTCTTTCCGTCAACCGATGGCCACGTGCGAACCAGTCGTCACGAAGCCCTCCCACTTGGTTCCACGGCTGCTTGGTGCGGATGTCGGAATTGGCCGGCGAGTACGTCATCTTCACCATCGACCGCGACTTTCGCACCCGAGTCGGATCGCAGCGCGCCGTCGCGGGGCAGGACGCGGCAGAAGCTATGGGAGATCGCCGCCGACCGGGGCTGCGCCGGCCGGAGAGAGCTGCGGCAGACGCTTGCCGTGCGTCTGGAAAAGGTGTATTCTCCAGCACCTGAACAGGACGCAACGGTTCCCACATCAACGCCACGGGACGAATTGTCCTTGCCGAACGTCGCGCCGCCGACCTAATTCACACCGCATTGAGGAACCGCGCCGTTGGCCGCCTTCTGCCCTGTGATCGAGGAACTGCACCCGCCGCCGGACGCGGAAGCCGCGTTGGCGGCGTTCAGCCGGCTGCCTCACTGTCTCTTTCTGGACAGCGCACTGTGGCATCCGCGACTGGGCCGGTTCTCGTTTCTGGCGGCGGACCCGTTCGACTGGCTCGAAGTCTCGGCTGGTGAGGATGACGCCCTGGCCGCGCTGGCCCAGCGACTGGCCGGTCTGACGGCCCAGACCGTGCCCGATTTGCCGCCGTTTCAAGGCGGGGCGGCGGGGGTGTTCGGCTACGATTTGAACCGCGGCTTGGAACGGCTGCCGCGGCCTCGGTTCGACGAGTTCGGTGTGCCGGCGCTGGCCGTCGGCCTGTACGACGTCGTGCTCGCCTGGGATCATCTCACGCAGCGGGCGTGGCTGATCTCGCAGGGGCTGCCGGAATTGGAGCCCGCCGCCCGGCGGCAGCGAGCCGAAACGCGGTTGGCGCAGTTTCGCGAGGCGCTGGCCGAGGGACGCGACGCGCCGGATCATGGAGGACGGATTGCCGATCCGTCCGCGCCGCCGGTGCGGCCCGACCAACTCGCCCCGCAGTACCCCGTTTCCGGCATCGCCGGCTTGACCAGCAACTTCTCGGCCGGCGGCTACCGCCTGGCCGTCCAGCGTGTCGTGGACTACATCTACGCGGGCGACGCCTTCCAAGTCAATCTGGCCCAGCGGCTGTTGTATCCCGCCGAGACCGACTCCGTGTCGCTGTACCTGCGGCTCCGGCAGCGCAACCCGGCCCCGTTCGCGGGCTATTTCGACTTGGGGACGTTTCAAGTCGTCAGCGCGTCGCCCGAACGCTTTCTGCAAGTGCGCCAGGGCCAGGTCGAAACGCGCCCCATCAAGGGCACGCGACGGCGGACGCTGTTCCCCGAATCGGACTTATACGCCGGCGACGATTTGCTGAGCAGCGAGAAGGACCGCGCGGAGAACGTGATGATCGTCGACTTGCTCCGCAACGACTTGTCCCGCGTCTGCACGCCGGACAGCGTGCGCGTCACCCAGTTGTGCCGGCTGGAGGTTTATCAGTACGTCCAGCATTTGGTCTCGGCGGTCTGCGGTCAACTGGCCGCAGGCCGCGCGCCCTTGGACCTGCTGCGGGCCGCCTTCCCCGGCGGCTCGATCACGGGAGCGCCCAAGGTGCGGGCGATGGAGATTATTGCCGAGTTGGAGCCGACCGCGCGGGGGCCGTATTGCGGCTGCCTGGGCTACTTGGGCTTTGACGGTGCGATGGACCTGAGTATTCTGATCAGGACGATTACGGCGGGCCGCGGCTGGTGGCAGCTGCCGGCGGGCGGCGGCATCGTGGCCCAATCGAAGCCGCAGGCGGAATACGAGGAAACCTGGGACAAGGCCACGGGCCTGATCAAGGCGTTGCGGTGATTCTGCTGATCGACAACTACGACAGCTTCGTCCACAACCTGGCCCGTTATTTCCGGCGGCTGGGGCAAGAGACGGTCGTGGTGCGGAACGACGCCATCCGCCTGGACGACATCCCGCCGTTGCGGCCCCGCGCGATCGTGCTCTCGCCCGGCCCGTGTACGCCGCACGAAGCGGGCTGCTCGCTGGAACTGGTGCGGCGATTTCACGCGACGATTCCCCTGTTGGGCGTTTGCCTGGGGCACCAGAGCCTGGCGGCGGCGTTGGGCGGCAGCATCGTCCGGGCGCCGGAGCCGATGCACGGTCGCATCAGCCCCGTTTTTCACGACGGGCGGGATCTGTTTGACGGGTTGCCGAATCCGTTTCCGGCGTGCCGCTATCACTCGCTGGTGGTGGACGAAGCCAGCTTGCCGCCGTGCCTGGCCGTCACGGCTCGCACGGCCAGTGGCGTGGTGATGGCTCTCCGGCACCGGGAACTGCCGCTGATCGGGCTGCAATTCCATCCGGAATCGATCCTGACGCCCCACGGCTATGTCCTGCTGGCCAGATTCTTGCTGCGCTGCGGAGAAACCGTTCCCGAAGTGCTGCCGGGAATAGATAATGAATGGCAGCAGCAGGAACCATGCCATGATTCTCGAAGCGCTCGTGACGACCATCAACGCAGACGACACGCCCCATATCTCGCCGATGGGGCCGCTGGTTGATCCCCAGATGCGCCAGTTTGTGCTCCGCCCGTACCAAACGTCCAGCACGTATGCCAACCTGAAACGCGCGGGGCAGGGGGTGCTGCACGTGACGGACGACGTCGAGATGCTGGCGCGGGCGGCGGTCCACCAGTTGAATCCGCTGCCGCGGCTGGCCAAGGCCAAGAAGGTGGAGGGCGTGGTGATCGCGGATGCCTGCCGCTGGTACGAGTTCCGGGTCACGTCGCTGGACGATCAGGCTCAGCGGACCACGATCGCCTGCGACGTGGTGGCCAAAGGCCGCATCCGCGACTTCTTTGGGTTCAACCGCGCCAAACACGCGGTGCTGGAAGCCGCGATCCTGGCCACCCGCCTGGAATTCGTGCCGCCGCAAGAGGTCTATGCCGAATTCCGCCGTTTGGCCGTGCTGGTCGAAAAAACGGCCGGCGACCAGGAACGCCGGGCGTTCCATTTCCTGGATGAGTACGTAGCGCAGCAACTGCATCTGTGACTTGCCGGGACAATTTGCCCAGCCTGCTTGATTTACCAGCAGATATTGTTATGCTCAAACATACTCTGGCTAGGTTTGTCCCATACTGTGTCTGACTTCTTGTAACTGCGGAGGACTTGACCAATGCTTCAACCCATGTGGAAAAGATGTTTGTTGGTGGCCGCCCTGGCGGTGGCCGGTTTGACGTTGTCGGCCAGCCCGGCCCAGGCTGGCTGGCGGCACTGGCGTGGTGGCTGCTACAGCTACGGCTGCTACTCAGCCTACGTGTACACGACTTCGTATTGCAGCCCCTGCGTGACGGGTTGCGGTTGGTCGTGCGGCAGCCCCTGCTGGTATCCGTCCTGCTGGAGTCCGTACAACTCTTGCTGGAGCCCGTGCAACTCGTGCTGGAGCCCCTGTTACCGTTCCTGCTACGGCGTGGTGTCCAGTTGTTGTGACGCGGTCGTCGTGGAGGACGAGGGTGCGGTCGAGCCGCAAGAGGCCCCGGCCCCGGCGCCGCCCGCAGCGGGCGAGGCCGCCCCGCTGGCTCCGGCCCCGGCGCCGCCCGCAGCGGGCGAGGCCGCCCCGCTGGCTCCGGCCCCCGAACCGGCGTCCGCGTTGCCGCCTGCTCCCGCACCCAAGGCGGTGCCGCCCGCACCCGACGTGGAATTGCCGCCGTTGCCGGCAGCGCCGGGTGCGGCTCCCAAGCCGACCACCAGCCGCAGCTTGCCGCGGGACGCGGCGATGCTGGCGGTCGTTGTGCCGGAAGATGCGCGGGTGTACGTCAACGGCATGCTGACCAAGACGCCCGGCACGCAGCGCCAGTACGTCTCGTACGGTCTGCGGCCCGGCTACGGCTACACCTATGAAGTGCGGGCAGTCGTAACGCGCGACGGCAAGGAATTGAGCGACACGCAGATGGTGCGAGTGCGCGCCGGCGAAACGCGCGATTTGGCGTTCGATTTCAGGGCTCGCGCGGACGCCGTCGTCGCAGCTCGGCTGCCGTGACGCGATCGTCGAAGACGGGTGAAGACGGCAGCACGTCAGAAGCCCGGCTCTGCCGAAAGAGCCGGGCCCTTGAGGGTGCTAGTCCCGCCGCTCCAGCAGCACGACCGAGGTGTCGTCGTGCCGGCCCGTGCCGCGGGTGGCCTCATTCGAGTCATGGAACAGTCGTTCCAGGGTATCCGCCAGCGGGAGGTCAATGCTGTCTTTCAGCGTCTTGATGATGCCCTTTTCGCCGAATTGGTCTTCTTCCTTGCCGTCCTGGGGAAAAGCCTCGTCCAGACCATCGGTATACAGCAGGATGCGGCAATTCGGCGGGATTTGGATTTGGCACTTTTCGTACTCCCAATCCTCGTCGATGATCAAAGGCAGTCCGCCTTCCTCCTTGCTGCCCAGTTTGTGGATTTCGTTGGTCGTGAGATCCTGCAGCAGGGGCATGGGATGACCCGCCGACGTCCACTCAAAGCGATGCGTAACGGCGTCGAGCGTGCAATACAGCAGCGTGATGAATCCGCCCTGGTCGGCACTGACCACCGTGCTGTTGCACAAGCGGCGGTTCACTTCGGTCACGAATTCGGCCGTATCGGCGAAGCGGCGGTCGCGGATCATGCTGATCAGGGTGTGCATGGTCATGATGGACATGCAGGCCTTGACGCCGTGCCCGGCGGCGTCCCCCAGGACGATGACCACGTCGTTCCCTTCCATGCTGAAGACATCGTAGTAATCGCCGCCGGCCATGACCACGGGCTGCTCGCCGAAGACGCGAATCTGCGAAGGTTCGTAGCGGGCGACGATCTTGTAGCCTTGGGGCATGGGCAGATCCTGAGGCAGCACCGCTTCCTGCAACTGCCGCACGGCCTCGACCTCCTCCCGCAACTTCTCCGCGACGATCTGGGCACGCTGCGCCTGGACCGTCAGGTAGGCGGCTTCCATGATCGAAGTCAGCAGGAACACGAAATCGCCGTTGTCATCGCGGGAGATGAACGAGTGCAATCCGTTCTTGATGAACTTGGCGACCTGGCTGATTTCGCCGGGCCGCCAGGCACCGACGACCGGAGCGTTGGGCAGCCGGCGGCGGACCCCCTCGAACAACTCGAAGGCCGCAGTCTCCGAAGGGAACGTCAAGTCCATCAGCACGGCATCGAACGAATCGTTCGATGCCGCCTGCGCCAAGCCCTCGCCATCGGTGAAAACCTGCGCCGTATTCTCATCGACGTTCAGAAACGTGTCGATCAATTCGGCTTCGGCGATGTCGTCCCATCCGACCAGGATCCGCATAACGATGTTCCTCTTATGAAAGCGATGACTTCGCTTAATTCAAGTCTCCCAATCAGAGAGTTTAACGCGAACCAAGGCTAGACTTCAAGTTAGGGGGGAGAGGAAAAAAACGAGATCGCCGCCAACGAGGGCCTGCCTACTGGGAGAAAACGGTCCAGAACGGGCCAAGGCTGCGGCGCACGGCGACCGGCGACGGGGCCAAGGGGGAACAAAATCTCGCGCCCCCGTGCCTCCGAAAGCCGTATTTTGGACGCCGGAGACCGTCTTTTGGGGCACCGTCTGCCTGCTCCATAACCCGTTTTGCCGCTGGCTCCGGGTGGATAACGTCCGTCCGTCTGCCTTACAATGGTCGCCGACTCCCCGCCCCTGGAAAACCTCGTTCTGGCAGAAATGGGGCGGTACAATACGAAGAAAAGAAAGATCGTCCGTCGTTTCCCCCCGTCAAGGAGAGCACAGATGTACGTCGTCAGCGTAACGGTACACGTGAAACCGGACCAGATGGACTCCTTTATCCAGGCCACACTGGACAACGCCCGCCACACGCGGCAAGAGCCGGGCAACGTCCGCTTCGACGTCTTGCAGGCCGAAGCCGACCCCGCCCAGTTCTTGCTGTATGAGGCGTACCAGACCAAGGACGATTTCACCAAGCACCAGCAGACGCCCCACTACCTGCGCTGGAAGGAACGCGTGGCGGACGCCATGGCTCAGCCGCGGCAAGGGGTCAAGCACCACAGCTTGTTCTTTGGAGACTAGCAGATCGTGGCCGCCATCGGGCTTTCTCATGGCCGCTCTCTGCGGCAGCGTCCCCAGGCCAACTCCAACAGCATCTCCACCAGCCGGCCGAATGGGATCCCGGCGTGCGCGGCGGCCTTGGGGAGCAGGCTGTGATCCGTGAATCCGGGGAGCGTGTTGATCTCGAGCAGCTGCGGGCCCGCGTGCCGATCGAGGATGAAGTCGATCCGGGCCAGGTCGCGGCAGCCGAGGGCATCGAAGGCCTTTACGGCCACTTGTTGAACGGCCTGATAGGTTGCCCGATCGAGATCCGGGTCCAGCAAGTAATCGGTGTCGTCCCGCGTGTATTTTGCGGCGTAATCGTAGAATCCAGCCGCTGGGCGGACCTGGATGACCGGGAGCGGTTCGTGGCCCAGGATTCCCACGGTCAGTTCCGGACCTTCCAGCCGCCGTTCGACCAGCACGCGGCCAAAGTCGGCGACCGCCTGCGGCAACACGCGCCGCAGCGACTCCACGGTGTCGCAAACGCTGACACCAATGCTGCTGCCCTCCGCCAGCGGCTTGACCACCCACGGAGGCTGCAGTCCATCCGGCGGCGACCAATCGTCACCAGTCACGATCTGCCAGGGGGCCGTCGGCAGCCCCGCCGCTTGCCATTTCCTCTTCGAGGCGTCTTTGTCGATCCCGATTCGCGAAGCCTCGGACCCGCTTCCCACGAAGGGCAAGCCGCGTTGTTCGAGGATCTCCTGTAACTGGCCGTCTTCACCAAACCGCCCATGCAGAACGGGGAACACGACGTCGGCCGGCACGTCGAGGGCGCTCAGGTCGTCGGGCGTGACGTCGGCCTCGGTCACCGCGTGCCCCAGCGAGCGGATGGCGGCGGCGACCGCTCGACCTCCGGCCAGGCTGACCTCCCGCTCGGCCGACGGGCCGCCACGCAGGACGGTGACTCGCCACGGGCGGCGTGATGGGCTCGGACGATCGGACATCGGATTCTCCTGGGCTCAAGGGGCTTCGAGGTGCCGGCGCGTTTCCGCCTAGTGTAGCGTCCCGGAGCGGACGCTTGAAGAGCCGGCTCCGAATGGACCGGTGCCCGTCATTGCCTATCCCTTGCACCGGATCTGCACCACGCGGGCGTGCGCCCACCGCTTGACGGCGACCGGCAGCGACTCCAAAATGCTGGAGTTGCTTGCTTGACGAACGAAGGGAGAGCTGCTGGTGATAACGAAGCGGTGTTGGTTTCGTGGTTTCCTCGTATCCTTGGCGATTGCCGTTTGCCTCCAGGGTTCTTCTTTCGCCCAGGAGGCAGAAAAGGGGCCTCGCGCGTGGCAGGAGCAGGCGGTCGAATACGCGCGCATCATGTCGCGCGTGAAGTGGACGCCGGTCGCCGGCGGAATGCCGAACCGGCGCGGCGGCTATTTCGAGGCAGGAACCGAGTACACGGGAGTTCCCTATTCGAGCGTCAAGACGGTGGGGCGGTGCATCGGCTTCGACATCTACCTGAAGACGTTCTTGGCCGCCGTCGAGAATCCCCAGAGCGTCCTGTACACCGAGAACCTGTCCGGAAAAGTCTCCAACGCCGCCACCTACTACGGCAAGGTCTGCTCGACGTTCACCAGCTATGCCTTGCGGTGCGCTCTGCCCAATCGCAGCTCGCACCATGGCCCGGAGTTCCGCAACGGCGTCGTTCTCGTCGAGCCGCAGTCGGCTCAAGCCGCCGAGCCGGGCGATATCATCTACACGCCGCCTGCGACGGCCGGTGGCGGTTCGCACGTGGAAATCGTGACGGCGGTCGAAAGAAGCGGGCAAAAGGTGACCGCCGTCCGCGTCGAGGACAGCTGGCCGCCAACCACGCGCAACCTCCTGCGCAAGGTCTCAGACTTCGATTCCCATATTTCGTCGCGAGGCAGAAGACTGTATCGGATCACCGATTTCGATGCCTGGCGCGGGCACAACAAGGCGGAATCGTTCCTGTTTCCGAACTACGACGAGGATTCTGCGACGCCCGCCATCAATCGCGTTCTGCTGCTCGACCGCGGAGACTGGGTCCCCTATTACCAAGAGCAGGCAGTCAAGTTCAATGTCATGGACAGGGACTCCAAGGGCGTCCAATCCCTCGTCGTCAAGCGGGGCGATACGGTCGTCGAACAGATCGACTTGCCTGGCAGGGGCGTCATCGAACGCTCGTTTTCCGAATGCGGTGATTACACGGCGCACTGCGTGATGAGCGACGGTTCCCTGAGTCCGGCGTGCGAGTTTTCCGTGTGCGATCTCGGCTTCAGCCTGCCCGTCGAGGCGCCATCGCGGAGCAAATCGTGGGAAATCAAGTTCACTGCCCGAAACCTGTGCGTCATGACGGTGCAAATCATGAACCCCAAGCCGCCGTACCACCGCTGCCACGTGTGGCTTGCCGAGCAAGACCGCCGCAATGAGCAAGTGACCGTTCCCGCCGGCTTGATTCGGGATGCGGGCCTCGTGCATGTGTGGCTGATCGGCGAAAACAAATACGGCCGATTGACCAGGGAACAAGAGGTTGTCATTGGCGAATAGGGCCGGCCCGGACGTTTTGGAGAGTCAGGCCGTTCAGCCCGGCCGTTTCGTGCCGTGAGATAGCGATACCACGAAGTTCCCTCATTCGCCGTAGGACGGATTGGCAATCCGTCCCACGTGGGGAGATTGCACAGCTTATTCCTTCGCGACCTTTAACGCGTGCCGGACGCCGGGAACAAATCCGGGATTCACACGACGTTGGCAAACAGCCGGGAGTAGACGCGGCCGCCGTTCCAGATGTACAGCGTCTTACGTGTACAATGAGAAGGGCGATTGACGAGAGCAATTGTCCGCGGCCTCAAGACGCGAAAGGAACGCCATGAACGATATCTTACTCATGATTCCGGGCGGGGCTTGGCAACGGCCAGGATGCCACGTCTCGGTCTGGAGGCCGAGTTGAAGAGACAACTTGCCCTGCAGTTGTACCGTGAAGGGCTGGTTTCCGGCGCAGGGGCATGCCGGATTGCCGGGCTGGCCAAAGCCGAGTTCCAGTACCTATTAGGCCAGCGCGGGGTGTGCCAGCAGTACGACCTGGAAGACTACCGGAAAGACGTGGAGCACTTGGCAGCATGGGCAGCATGGGACACCCAGGAATAGTCGTCGCCAACACGACCCCGTTGATCGACTTCGCGGAAATCGATCGTTTGGAGTTGCTGCAAGCGTTGTTCGGCGAACTGTTGGTTCGCGGCGCGAGGTGTCGCCGAATATCACGGTCTGCGATTCACCGGAACCGTGGGATGTTTACGTCTTGCGAAGCAGCGGCGTCTGATCGCCGCGGTTGCCCCGCAGATCGACGAACTGCGCAACAAGGCGCGATTCTGGCTCAATTCGGAACTGATGCAGCGAGTGCTTCGAGTCAATTTTTCTCAGATCGCGAGAGGAAGGCTTTTCATCTCGCGGAGCGAGATGGCTACTCTGGAAGATGCTTGCACGCTGCGTACGTCCGGCGAACCGCAACCCAAACCCCGCTCACGGACTGCGATGAACCTGTCCAACTACCACTCACACAACTCTGAATACCAACACGTGAGGGACGATGCGATTCCCGGCCCCTTGAACCTGCGCGCGGCGGTCGCGTGGATCATCGTCCGCCTCAGACGCATGGCGGCGGGCCTTCACCGGCGCGTCGATTGGGTGACGCTCGTGGGCTGCCAATTGGCGCTTTGGCAGGCGTTGGCTGCGTTCGCCATCGCCGCCGACAAGGTGCGCAGCGATCCTGGCGTGCCGCCGCCTGCCTATCGGGTCGAGACGGAGGGTTTTGCTGCGCGCGAGGCGGACATCCGGGCGGTGCTCGACTCGGCCAGCCGGGAACTGTGGCGGTTCTTTCCCGACTACAAGATCGAGCCGATCGCCGTCACGCGCGGACACAGCGGGCCGATTACGTTGTACCGGCGCAACGAGCGCGGCGAAATCGTCATGCGTCTGGACACGGAGAAGACCTACTGGGCCCAGTACGCCTATCAGTTCGCTCACGAATTCTGTCACATCCTGTGCGGTTACCGGGACGGCTACCAGGGTCATCGGTGGTTCGAAGAGACGCTCTGCGAAGCCGCCTCGTTGTACGTCATACGTTCGATGTCCCGGACGTGGAAGACGTCACCACCGTACGCCCACTGGTCGGACTTCCGCGACTCGCTGCGGGACTACGTGGACGACATCGTGAAGAAACGCGAGAAGATCTACGAGATTTACGCGGGCGGCTTGGCGGAGTTCTATCGTGTCCACCAGCCGGAGCTGGAGGCGGATCCCGTGTCGAGGGAACTGAACGGGGCGATGGCCGTCGTCCTGCTGCACCTGTTCGAGGCGGAGCCCGAACGCTGGGAGGCGATCCGCTGGCTGAACAGCACGCCGCCGCAAAAGGGCGATTCGTTCGCGACCTACCTGCAGCATTGGCACGACGCCGTACCGCCCAAACACCGACCGTTCGTGCAGCGGATCGCCGGCCTGTTCGGCGTCGATGCCGAAGTCATCAAAAAAGACGTGGGCCGGGTGGTCCTGAAGCTCGAACAGTTGCAGGACCAGCAGATCGCCGATGCGCTGACGCCCCGAGAGCCGGCGCGCAAGCGGTCGGACAGGGACCACGACGCAGCGCTGGAACTGCTGAAGGATCCGAATTTGCTGCAGCGGATCACGGCCGACTCCGATGCTTGCGGCGTGGTGGGCGAAGAAACCAGCCGACCGGCAAGAAACACGCACGTTCCACCAACATGTACGTGCAAATCGCCGGTTTTGAGGAGTCCCGAGAAAAGCGGAGCACGCCGCGAGAACGGCTGAAGTCGCGCGTAGCCGAATTCGCGAGAATTCGGGGCGGCGGATCCGTGAGCATCGTTCGAGAGATACCTGCCGGCCAACTTCCCTGCTTGTGGGCAAGGCAGAAAGCAGGCCGCTGGCCGCAACCAAAGGGCGCATGGCGTGCGCGTCCTACGGTTCAATCCTCTGACTTGGTACGAGCCCTTTCAGGATTGCCAGTTGCGATTTCGCCGCGGTCTCCGTCCATCTGTCCAGCAGGTCCATCGCCTCCGCCGTCCGATCGGCCGTCAACAAGCCGGCGATCTTGCCGGCCAGCTGTTGCTTGTCTGCACGGGTCTGCCTTTCCAGCATCTCCCACTGCGATTCCTCGGTCTTCAATCCTTTTCCGGTCTGGTAGAGATCAGCGCTGACCAGGCAGCGAGGCGTCTTGCGCACGCCCATGAAAACGGGGAACGCCAGGGACTTGGCCGGAAGCGAGATCCACGCGCAGGAGAGGACATCCGGATGCTGCGGGTCGATCTCGACGGTCATTGCGGAGATCGACGAGGCCAGACAGATGGACGGATCACGCGAAACGTTGTGGAAAAGATGGAAGTCGATGGGCTCTGTTGCCTGGCGAAGCCTCGTGGCGGCCGGGCTGCCGTCCATGCGGCTGAAGTACACTTTTTGCGCGTGGATCTTGGAAACCACGTGCCGCGCGTTGCTGCTGACTTCCAGGATCGTCCCCGTCCGGTCCACGAACAGCCAATGCGTCCCGTTCACCGTGCCGCCGGCATAGTACCCTTTGTCCGAGAAATCCCGGATGATGTTCAGCGCCTGGCGGCAATCCGCCGCCCGTTCGGCGATGTGCCGCAGCAGGAAATCGTTCATCATTCCCCGAAACCGCGGCTCCGCAGGTTCCGGAAGCAGCGCGTGAGGGTCGCCCTTGCGGGTCAAGTAGGCCGGGTAGTCGGCGCTGCCCGCCAGTCCCTGGTCGTTGACCATCATCGAGCAGTTGATCGAACTGGATCGCAGCAAAACCGGAGAGCGAGAAGACGATGAAGAACACGACACGGCCGGGGCATTGCCTGCGCGTGCGCTGGCTGTGGTGGAACGGGACGGTCGCCCGCCTGGTCACTGCCTGGGTCCTTATGCCCGCCATTTTCGCAGCCGAAAGCGTGACGGCCGAAATGCTGGCCGGGGCGGGCAGCGACCCGCGGTTCCGCACCGTGCTCAGCCGCCACCCAACAACGGCAGCTGGGACGTCAAGCACGTGCTCGGCACGGTGCCGGTCGAGGCGGACGGCTCGGCCACTTCGAGGTGCCCGCGCGGACCCCGGTTTACTTCCAGTTGCTCGACGAGCGGGGCTATGCGGTCCAGACCATGCGGAGTTGGTCCACGCTCCAGTCGGGCGAGACGCAATCGTGCATCGGCTGTCACGAAAGCACGCACGAGGCCCCGCCGCCGATGCTCTCCCTCGCGGCGATCGGCTCCGGGCCGCGCAAGCTGACGCCGTTCGACCAGTTCGCCGCGCAGCACGGCGTGCGGAACCCCATCACCGACACCTCGCTCACGCCGCGCGAGGCGGTCAAGGCGCTGCTGGCGGTGAACGCCCCGAACGGTCTTGGCCCGCCGGAGGGCTTCAGCTACGTGCGCGAGATCCAGCCGATCTTCGACAAGCACTGCGAACCTGCCCCAGTCGGCCCAGGTCCCACCACACGTCTCCTGCGACAAGCTTACCTGCTGGCGGGCAGGACCGAAAGTAGCCCGGATCGTGGAAGTCACCAACAGGAAACGGCGCGAGGCTCCTAGCGCAGCCGTTGCCGCAGTTCTTCCTCACAGTCGTCCACCTTGACGCGCCACTGCTGCAGCGTGTCGCGGTCGCGGATGGTGACGGTGCGGTCTTGCAGCGTCTGGCCGTCGACCGTGATGCAGTACGGCGTGCCGGCTTCGTCTTGGCGGCGATAGCGGCGGCCGACGGCGCTTTTCTCGTCGTAGAACGAAGGGAAATGCGGCTTCAAAGCGCGGTAGATTTCCTTGGCGATTTCCGGCATTCCGTCCTTTTTGACCAGCGGAAACACGGCCACCTTGATCGGGGCCAGACGCGGATGGAATTTCATGACCACGCGCTCTTTCATCACGCCGTTCTCGTCAGGGGCTTGGTCCTCGGTGTAGGCCTCGCACAGGAAGGCCAACGCAGCTCGGTCCGCTCCGGCCGACGGTTCGATGACGTGCGGCGTATAGCGCTCGCCGCTGATGTCGTCGCGATACGTCAGATCGCGGCCGCTGCCCTTCCACTTCGGCTTGCCGTCCGGTCCGAGCTCCAGCTGCAGCGGCCGCGTCTTCTCGTCCAGCTTGCCCTCCATGTGGCTGCGCAAGTCAAAGTCGCCGCGATGGGCGATGCCTTCCAGTTCGCCAAACTCGCCCGGCGGCAGGAACGGGAACGCGTATTCGATGTCGGCGGTGCCGGTCGAATAGTGGCTCAGTTCCTCGGGCGTGTGTTCCCGCAGGCGCAAGCGGTCGCCGGCCAGCCCCAGATCCATGTACCATTTCATCCGCCGATCGCGCCAGTACCGGTACCAGTCGGGCGACGAATTGGGATGGCAGAAGAACTCGATCTCCATTTGCTCGAACTCGCGGGAGCGGAACGTGAAGTTCCTCGGCGTGATCTCGTTGCGGAAACTCTTGCCGATCTGGGCAATGCCGAACGGGATCCGCACGCGCGAGCTGTCCAAGACGTTTTTGTAGTTGACAAAGATGCCCTGAGCCGTCTCCGGGCGCAAGAACGTCTTGCTGTTTTCGTCCTTGATCGCACCGGTGTGCGTCTCGAACATCAAGTTGAACTCGCGGGGTTCCGTGAGATCTCCGCCACATTCCGGACAGGGGGTTTGGAGACCGGTCCGCGCCAGTTGTTCGGTGGCCAGGTACCGGAGCAACGTTGTGATGCCGAGGTTTCGTTGAAGGTCTTTCTCCAGTTCCTCCGCCAACCACGAAAGCGTCACTTCGGGATTCCTGACCAAGGCCAGCCCCGGAGCAACCTTCTTGCCCTTGCTCTTGGCCCACTTTAGCAGACTCGGACCATCTACGAGGATGAGGTCGTCGGTCACGGCGGCTTTGCACGCCGTCGCCAGCGACATGACCCATTCGCTCTCTTTGAGCATGTCCCATACATGGTCGGCCCGAAACAGCTTCTTGCACTGCCGGCACGTTTGCATGTAATCATGGAACAGGTCGTAGTGACCCGAACACTTCCAGACCTGGGGGTGCATGATGATGGTGCAGTCTATGCCCGTCATTTCGTAGGCTTCCGGAGCGCCCGGCTGGACGGTCGAATCATCGTGCCCCGTGACCATGTCGCGCCACCAGGCTTCCTTGATGTTCCGCTTCAGTTCCACGCCCAGGGGGCCGTAGTCCCAAAACCCGTTCAGACCGCCGTAAATCTCGCTGGATTGAAACAAGAATCCGCGCCGTTTGCACAACGAGACCAGTTTTTCCATTTCCGCCATGACATTCGCTTCCGTGTGACGAGGGATTAGCTGACTATGTCGCAAACGCCACAGAATAAAGAAAATCCGCAGATGATAGAATGGGGCTTGCGCCAGCGATTCAATGCAACCGCTCAATAGTACGGGACTTACGGTTGATCGTTCGGACGCTGTCGAGTAGAATACGACGCGTGCGGTTGTCGTGTTTTGGCTGAATCCGGCCTGTCCTCACTTGGGACTGGCTGGTCGACTGGTGCGATTTGGGCCGCAAAACGTTTTCTCGTCAGGTATTGTGCGTCTCGTCGTTGCACGTATAGGGTCTGCCCGCCGTTCGCCCGGCAGATTCGTAGGGCTTTGTTGAAAGAAAGTGGATTTTCACATCCGCAATCCGAACAAGATCGCGGATTCGTTCGAACGCCTGCCATGTCCAGCCAAGTGCTCGATCATCCTCCGAACCAATCGAACGCCGGCGCGGACCCGGCATCTGCAGGGCCTGACCACGAACTCGCCAACGTCGAGATCGTTCGTGATGATCCGCCTCGCGAGCCGCCCGAACGTCCCGCGGGTGCCGTAGACGGGCCGCCTGTGGAGCCCGGCGACGCTGCTTCGGATGACCAAAGAACGGTGATTTCCAAACGCTCTTCGCGGTCCGGCGGTTCTTCTTCGCATGCTCATTCAGTCGCCGCTGCCCCGGCGCCCACGCGGGGCGACTTGGAAGACTCGCTGGAAGGCATGTGCCTGGGCCATTTTCGCCTGGAGCAATTCGTCGGTGGCGGCGGGATGGGTTCGGTATTCCGCGGCACGGACTTGAGGCTGGGGCGAACGGTCGCCGTCAAGGTGCTGTCGCGCGAGCGGACGGACGTGGAGACCCTGCGGCGATTTCAGAATGAAGCGCAGAGCGCCGCGCGGCTGGACCACGACAACATCGCTCGCGTGTACTACGTGGGCGAAGACCAGGGACTGCACTTCATCGTTTTCGAGTTCATCGAAGGCGTCAACATCCGCGATCTGGTCGACAAACAGGGACCGCTCCCCCTGGCGGATGCGGTCAGCTACGTGTTGCAGGTGGCCGAAGCACTCGAACACGCCTCGCAACGGCATGTGGTCCACCGCGACATCAAACCGTCGAACGTGTTGGTGACGGCCGAACGGCGCGCCAAGTTGGTGGACATGGGTCTGGCTCGGCTGCGGATGGACTCGGATCGAGAGGACTTGACGGCCAGCGGCGTGACGCTCGGAACCTTCGACTACATCTCGCCGGAGCAGGCGCGGGACCCGCGGATCGCCGACGTCCGCAGCGACTTGTATTCCCTGGGCTGCACGTTCTATTTCATGCTCACCGGTCAACCGCCGTTTCCTGAGGGGACGTTGCTGCAGAAGTTGTTGAGCCACAGCAGCGAGCATCCGGCCGATCCGCGCCGGACCCGGCCGGAACTGGACGATCAGGTCGTGAAGATCATCGAGACCTTGATGGCCAAACAGCCCAGAGACCGCTATCAGCAGCCCAACGAGTTGATCGGCGAGCTGTTGCTGGTCGCCGACCGCCTGCAGTTGCCCGGCTTGCACGGCGGCGGCGCGGTCTGGTTGGGACGTAAGAAGTCCAAGTGGGCAGGGTTCGAGCGAACGTTGCCCTGGTTGGTGCCGGCCGTTCTGCTGCTGGCGTCCGCGTTCGCCATCGACCGGTTCTGGTCCGATTCCAGTGCGGGTCGCACGGTGGAACCGCCGCGGATCAAGAGTGTCAAGAAAACGCCGACTCGCAAGGCGGCCGATTCGAGCCTCCGCAAGCCGGCGCAGGAGCCCGCTCCGGCGCCCGCCGCTGTTGCGAAGTCGACGGAAAAGCCGCCGCCGAGCGCCGCGTCCGCGGAGGTTCCAGCCGAGCCGATCCGCGAACCGCCGTCTGCGTCCAAGCAGGTCTCGGAGACGCCGGCTCCGGAACCGCCGGCCGAGCCGTCGCCGGAAGGCAAGCCGGCCGTGACGTCGCCGCAGGTCCAGCCTGCGCCGAGCCCGGCGGAGGAACCTGCGCCTCCGGAGCCGGCGCCGACCCAGACGCCGAAAGCGAAGCAGGACGCCGCACCGGCCGCCCCCGCCGCAGCCGCCGCCAAAGAAGCCGCTTCCGTGCCTGCGACGGAACCGCCCGCGAAAGATGCGCCGGACGCTGCCGGAAAGAGTCCGGCAGCCCTTCCGGCTGTCCAACGCATCATCGTCGCGGCCCAGGACGGCCCAGCGCCCGCGGATGCCAAAGTCGTTCGTTCCCTGGCCGCCGCCTGCCACGAAGCCAGTGCGCTGGGGGTGAAGGTCGTCGAACTGCACTTCGACGGCGCACGCGAAGAGCGGCCCTTGGATATCTCCAGCCCGCAGCTGACCGTCCGCAACGGCGCCGGCTTCCAGCCCACCGTCCTGTTTCGCCCCGGTTTCGAGGATCTCGGTTGGGACCGCCGCATGATCCGCGCGGGGGGCGGCAGTCTCCAGTGGCACGGCGTTCACGTGCGGATGGAACTGCCGAGCGAGCCTGCGGACAGTTGGGCGGTGTTCTCGCTGCGCGCCTGTGACTCGTTGGACCTGCAGGACGCCGTGCTCACGGTCGCCAACGCCGGTGCGCAAGGCGCGGTGCTGCAGGACCGCGTGTCGTTGCTGGAAGTCGCCGAGACGTCGCGTGCGGACCCGGCCGCACGCGATGTTGCCGACGGCGCGGACAAGCGTGCCATTCCGCCCTATATCGGCCTGTCCAACTGCGTGGCCCGCGGCCAGGCCACGTTGATTCGTTGCGAGAAAGCGGCGCCGCTGCGCATTGTTTGCCGCCAGTCGCTGCTGGTTGTGTCGGACCGACTGTTGGACGTCGGCGGCACCGACACCAAGCCTGCGCAGGCAGACGCTCGCATCGACTTGGCGCTAAAAAACGTCACGGCCGCCCTGGGACAGGGGCTGTGCCGGTTGAGCAGCGACACGCTGGCGCCTTTTCAATTGGACCTGGTTACCGACTGCAAGAACAGCATCTTGTACGTCACCGGCGAGGGCGCGGCGCTGATCGAGCGGCGCGGTATCCGCGAATTGTCCGAATTGGAGAAACACTTTTACGTCCGGGGCCGCGACAACTTCTATCCCGGCTCGGACATTCTGCTTCGCCTGAATCCCACGGGGACTCCGCAGGACTTCCTGGACTACGGTTTCGCCGAGCGCAGCGAAAGCTGGTACCAGGAGGAGAGCCCCCGCTTTATGCTGATTTGGAAGTCGTTGCCTGCGGCAGACTCGCCCCTGGATCGGCACACCCCGGCCGACTACCTGCTGGACGAAAGCGAGCAGAATCCGGCCCTGCTGGACGGCGGAGAAACTCAAGCCGGCGTGGATGCCACGACCCTGCCAACCATCCCCGTCCTGGACGCCGCGAAAGACGCCCGGCGGCCGGGGCAACAGCGGCCCTAGCGCGGATTTGGGAGAACTCAGCATGGCAACGATTACGTAGCGATTCTTTCCGTGATCGGCTGGTCGTTGGTCGCAACGTTACCACGGGAGTGGGGGGCCGTCGGAGACGCCCGCCGCTGCTTCCAGTTTCAGCTCGAGAACGTTCTTGCCGCCGGCGAGTTCCTGATCGAAAAGGTAAGTTCGGGCGATTACCCTGTTCGATTCCCGGAGCACTTGGCCGCCTTCTCCGCTGGGCAGCGGCCGGCCGTCCCGCTGCGTGAAGTGCGTCACGCGGATCTTCCAGAGTCCGGGCGGCAAGCCGGGCTTGTCGCGGTAGCCGACGTACAGGGAGCCGTCTTGGGGCTGGTTGCCGAGCCCTCGAAGCCACCAGAGCGAAATGCCCAGGAAAACCCACTGTGCGCGGCAAAGTTGACGGTGGCCGCGTTGTTGGGGTTGTACGCGTTGAAAGGGACATCAGTGGCCGGGTCGAGCAGGAGGATGGCATTCACGCCTTGCGACTGGCGGAAACGACTTCCTCCGCCAACTCGTCGGCTACATACGCGCCCCAGCTGTAGCCCAGCAGATTCAAGGATCCGGCCTCGAAGCCGTTGTCGTCCAGTGCCGCCGTCGATGATCGAGCCCGTCAATTCGGCAAGCCAACTCGCGGGATCGGGGGCGCGAGCCCGTCACGTCCTTTCACTTCGCCCTGAATGTCAGCAGAACGATAGGGGCAAAATCATGCAAAGGACTATTGGCACTACACTCCTTTTATTGTACTGCGAGACCGTCGATTCCGGGAGACCAGCGGCCGGCCTGCGTCAACGTTTCGCCTTGGGGGCTTTCTTTGCCTTTTTTTGCCTGTCCATGTACGGCTTGAACTCCCAGCGGTCTTTCCACGCGGGCAGGTAAGGCTGGTACGCAGGCGTGTCGTACCAGGCCTGAGGCTCAGGGTCAGGCGGCGCGACGCGGCCTTCGGGATAATCGCGGCCGGCGAAGCTGGCTTCGACGGTTTCGTTCCAGGCCAGTAATTGCTGCTTGAGACGCGCGAAAACGTCCGGCTGGGCGGCGCTCAAGTCGTTCGTTTCATGCGGGTCGGCTTGCAGATCGTACAGCTGGAACTCGCCACGTTCCAGATTGTCGGTCACCAGTTTGTAGCGGTGGTCGACCAGCGCGGCTTTGTTGCCGAAGCGGAACGGGATGGGCTGGCGGCGCTCGCGGATTTCGCCGCTCAGCAAAGGCTTGAGACTGATGCCGTCCACGGGCCGCACCAGGACGTCGCCCGGCAGGCCGAGGATGTCCGCGACCGTGGGAAAGAGGTCCATCGTACATGCCGGGAAGTGCGTGATGCGGGGCTTGACGACGGCCGGCCACTCGATGATGCCGGGCACGCGCAGACCGCCTTCGTAGACGGAGCCTTTATTGCCGCGCAGGCCGCCGACGGTCTCGGGCGTGATGCGGGGCAGGCCGCCGTTGTCGCTGCAAAAGACCAGCAGCGTGTTGTCGGCGATGCCCAACCGGCGGAGCGCCTGTCGCAGCGTGCCGAGGCTGCGGTCCATGGCCACCAGCTCGCCGTAGTGGTTGGCAGAGTTCTCGTCGAGCTGGCTGAACGGCGCCTTGTCGTCGGGCAGGGCCTTGAACGGGCTGTGCGGCGTGCCGTACCAGATGACTGCGAACATGGGCTGGCCGCCCGCCTGGTGCTTTTCCAGAAACTTGACCGCCTCGGCAACGGCGATTTCGGACGAGTCGCCGGTGAATTCTTCGATCTGGCCGGCGCGGCTCATCAACGGGTCGACGTCGAAGAAGTTGGTGACCGACACCCACTCGTCGAATCCGAACCGGCCCGGATGGCGCTCGTCCGTGGCGAGAATCGGGGCGCCGGGGCCGCGCAGGCCGTTCAAGTGCCACTTGCCGAAATGGCCGGTGACGTAACCCGCGCTTCGCAGCGCCTGGGCGATGGTCTTTTCCTGCAGCCGCAACGCGTAGCCGTGGCTCAGCACGCCGCTGCGGTCGTTGGCACGGCCGGTCAGCACGCTGGCCCGCGTGGGCGAGCAAACCGGCGCACCGGCATAGAACCGCTCGAACCGCAAGCCATTGGCCGCCATCGCGTCCAGGTGCGGTGTCTTCAGCACCGGGTGGCCGCGATATCCGGTCTGCCCCCAGCCCATGTCGTCGGCCATCACGAAAATGATGTGGGGCCTGACGGGCTTGTCCGGGGCAGACGGCGTCTGGGCCGCAGAGCCAGCAGGGCCACACAGGGAAAGTCCCACGAGGGAGAGAAAGAGCGATCTCAACATGGCGATCAGCCTTTCGTGATAAATCAGGGCAGTTGCGGTTTCAACGGCGTGCTGCCGTCCGAGTCCACGGGATAGACCGCGCCGCAGTTCTCCAGGGCGGCGATCAGGCCCTGCATCATGCGGCGCAGTTCCTGCGGCTGGGCAGCAGCGAGGTCCTGTTGCTCGAATGGGTCCTCGGCAAGATTGAAGAGCCGGTAGTGCGAGTTGCCGGACACGGCGGTCGGGATGTAGTGATAGATGACCTTCCACGGTCCGTCGCGATAACTGGTCCAATAGTCGCTGCGGTGCGGCGCGTGCGGGTAGTGCATCAGGAACGTCTCGCTCCGGGCTGGGTCCGGCCGGCCGGCCAGCAGCGTGCCGAGCCGCGCCCCATCGACCGCATGGCCTTGGGGCGTCGCGATGCCGGCGAAATCCAGGATCGTAGGAAACAGATCGCAAACCGAAGCGATTTGCGCCTGGATCGCGCCCGCCGGAATCGGCAACCGCTGCTGTTGAGAATGGCCGGCGCTGGGTTTCGCCCAGGCGGCGATGAAGGGAACTCGCATGCCGCCTTCGTAATGTGCGCCCTTCTTGCCGCGCAGCGGTGCGGCGCAGGCGACCTCGTGCTGATGGCCCAACGGCGCGTCCGACCCGTTGTCGCCGAGGAAGAAGACGAGCGTGTTTTCGGCGACGCCGAGCGATTCCAGATGATCCAGCAGATCGCCCAGCGACTTGTCCATGCCCTCGATCAACGTGGCAAACGCCTGGGCGGGCGCCGGTTTGGCCGATTCCTGGTAGTGCTCGGCAAAACGAGGATCGCTCTGGAACGGCGCGTGGACGGCATAGTGGGCCATGTACAGGAAGAACGGCTTGTCCGCCTGGACGGCCTCGGTCACCCGCGCCGTGGCCTCGATGGTCAGCGCCTCGGTCAGAAATGTGCCGGTGCCGTGGTACTTCTCCAGGTGCGGCACGGCCGCGCCGGCGCGCTTCGTGCCGTGGCCGTAGTTGTCCCGGCCGTAATAGCTGCCGGGTGCGCCGATCGAAGCGCCGCCCACGTTGACGTCGAAGCCCAGGTTCCGTGGTTCGGCGCCTTCCGACTCGCGCGGGCCAAAATGACCTTTGCCCACGTGAATCGTGCGATAGCCACCGGCGCGGAGCAGGGCGGCCAAGGTCACGTCGCCCTGTTTCAACCCCCTCCAATTCCAGTTGGGCGGACCGTTAGGACCGGCGTTGTCTTTGTCCGGGTTGATCCAGTTGGTGGTCCGATGCCGCGCCGCGTTCTGGCCCGTCATGATGGAAATGCGGGTCGGCGAACAGACGCTCATCGCACAGAAGTTGTTGAAGCGAATGCCGCGAGCCGCCAGACGCTCCATGTTCGGCGTGCGGTAATAGTCGTTCAGCGGATAACGCTTTGGCTGGCCGGCCCCATCGGTCAAAAACGGCACCGACGTGTCCATCACGCCCATGTCGTCGACCAGGAAGATGACGATATTGGGCGGTGCTTCGGCGGCCAGAGACGAGGACAGCACGAGCGCCGGGCAAGACAGGAGAGCCAGCCCGACGCAAAAAAGCGAGACGGCAGTGAGTCTGAGAGGTTTCATGGTGTCTCTGTCATTTCCTTTTTCGGCGATTGGAATTGGATTCGGATTTCGAGTTTCGGATTTGGTCGGCCTCGCAGCACCGTACCTCAGCAGGCCAGACGATCGTGACCCTTACGGGCCGGCTTTGGCTTTCGCCTTGGCTTTCCCCTTGCCGGCCGGGCGTTTCGGCGGGATCGACGCGGGCGGGTCTTTGGCGGGGACTTGAAGCTCGGTGCGCAGGCGCTGCAATTCGGCGTGCAGCGTCTTCCGCATTTCGGCGTAGGCCGGATCGTCGTAGACGTTCTTCAACTCGTGCGGATCTTTCTCGCGGTCGATCAGCGTCCAGTAGTTCATCTCCGGCTCGTAGAAGTAGAACAGCTTGTAGCGGTCGGTCACCACGCCGTAGTGCCGCCGCACGCTGTGAGCGCCGGGGAATTCGTAGTAGTGGTAGTAGAAGCTGGTGCGCCAATCGGCCGGCGTTTCGCCGCGCAACAGCGGCAGCAGGCTGGCGCCCTGCATGTCCGGCGGAACCGGCTCTCCGGCGGCCTGGAGGAACGTCTCCGGCAGGTCGAGGATGGAGACCAGCGAGCGACAGCGGCTGCCGGGCCGTGTCACACTAGGCCAGCGCGCCAACAGCGGCGTGGTGAGCGATTCCTCGTAGATCCACCGCTTGTCGAACCAGCCGTGCTCGCCCAGATAAAAGCCCTGGTCGGAGGAGAAGATCACGATCGTGTTTTGAGCGAGGCCTTCGTCGTCCAAGTATTTCAAAAGCCGTCCCACTGCTTCGTCCACCGCCTTGACGCAGCCCAGGTAATCGTGCAGGTAGCGCTGATAGCGCCAGCGAACGAGGTCCTTCCCGGTCAGGTTAGCGTCGCGGAACTTGGCGTTGAGCGGTTCGTAGTAGGCGTCCCACGCGCGGCGCTGCTCGCCGGTCAGGTACCCCGGTGCGACGAGCTTGGCGTCGGTCTGGTTGAAGGTCTTTTCCAGGGTCATGTCTTGTTCGTGCTCCGCGCGGCCACGGCCGGAGTAGTCGTCGAACAGCGTTTCCGGCTCGGGGAATTCGCGGTCGCCGTTCCAGCCCAGGTGGCGCAGCGCCGGCGACCACTCGCGGTGCGGGGCCTTGTGCTGGCTCATCAGCAGAAACGGCTTGCTCTTGTCGCGGTTCTGGAGCCACTCGATGGAGAAATCGGCGATCAAGTCGGTGGTATAGCCGCTGTGCTCGACCCGTTGCCCGTCGCGGATCATGGGCGGGTTGTAATACCTGCCCTGGCCGAGCAGGATGTGCCAATGATCGAAACCGGTCGGGTCGCTCTCCAGGTGCCACTTGCCGATCACGGCGGTCTGGTAACCGGCCTGCTGCAGCAGCTTGGGCATGGTCTGCTGCGAGCCGTCGAACCGGTTGCCGTTGCGGAAGAAGCCGTTGATGTGGCTGTACTTGCCGGTCTGGATCACGGCCCGGCTGGGACCGCAGAGACTGTTGGGCACGACGCAGCGGTCGAACCGCATCCCTTCGCGGGCGATGCGGTCGATGTGCGGCGTGTCGAGCAGCTTCAACGGATGCCCGTACGCGCTGACGGCCTGGTTGGTCAGGTCGTCGCAGAAGATGAACAGGATGTTCGGACGGGACGCCGGCTCGGCGGCCATCGCCGTCGCGCAAGAGCCCAACAACGACAGGGTAACGAAGGCAACATGTTTCATCACAAAGTCTCCTTAGATGGCATCACAAAGGTTTCGCTTTTCGAGATGTTATTGGGGGGCGGAGCGGATGGTCTACGGCCGTTCCACTTCGATCGGCGCCACATCGATCATCGCGCTGCCGATCACATAGCCCAGATGCGTAATGGCCGGCAGCGGCGATTTGAGCGGGGCTTCCAGTTTCACGCCGTTGGCGACGAACGTGACCTTCTGTGCCGCCAGGTCGACCGTGACGCCAGACCCAGCACGACGTACTGCGGGCCGGCCGCCAACTGCGCCGCGACGGTCCCGTCGCCGCAGCCCAAGTGGACCACGACGCCGCCTTGGATGCCCGATTCTCCGATCAGTTTCGCTCCGTCCTGCCCCGCCGCGGCGGACAGAACGCTCAGCAACGTTGCTGTGAAGAGAAACGCTGACTTGTGCATGGTTCACCTCTGCGATTGCGAGAGCCGTTGCCGTACGTCAGGCTTTCCAGCCTGACCGATCAGGCTGGAAAGCCTCACCTACCAGGAATTCTTAATCGTTGCGATTCTGGGATCGCTGGGACACAGAGCACCCTAATCTTTCACCTAATCTCCCACCTAATCTTCTACTCAATCTCCCCCGGCTCCAAGGCGGTAGGCAGTTGCAGGAGATTAAGTGAAAGATTAGGGTTTCAGGTTCCGGCGCAGCCGGCTAAGTTCACTGCCCCTCATCGCTTCCGCTTCGGGTGCGGCACATCTTTCGGCAGCGGTCCGGCCAGCGGTGGCGTCTCAAAGTACCGGCCGTCGTCGACCAGCCGCGGGTCGCCGGTCCGCTGCAATTCGTCCATCAATCGCCGTTCGAGTTCCGCGCGGACCTGCGCATAGGCTGGGTCCGCCGCCAGGTTGTGGACCTGATGCGGGTCCTTCTTCAAGTCGTACAACTCCTCGCGCGGCCGCTTGCCGTAGGCCAGATCGAACAGCGGCTTCCATTGAGGATTGTTGCGCTGCCCGACCAGCCAGGCCTTGGTCGGGCTGGCGTCGTCGTCCGGAAACGTGACGAAGGTGATCTCCGTCAACTCCTGGGCGGTGGGCGGATTAGGCCCGTCCAGATTGTAAGGATCGCCCATCGGATAGCGGTCGGGTTTGAAGTTGATGATCAGCCGATAGTCCGCCGTGCGAATCGACCGCTGGGGATAGGGCAAGTGTCCGGCGCGAGCCATCTCGACGTGGCGCTCCCGCCCGGTCACCACAAACGTCCGCTGCGGGTCCACCAGGCCTTGCCGATCTGATTTCAAGACGGGCCACAGACTGCGTCCAGTCATCACCTGCGGCACCGCCACGCCGCCCGTCTCTAGAAACGTCGGCGCCAGATCGGTCAGGTTGACGAAATCGTCCACCAGGCGACCGCCGCGCACGCCCGGTCCGACAATCGCCAGGCAGACACCCGTGCCGGTGTCGTACAGGTTGCACTTGCCGTGCGGAAAGCCCGGAATGCCGTGATCTCCGCTGATCACGATCAACGTGTTGTCCAACTCGCCGATCTTCCGGACCTCGTCCACCAACAGGCCAATCGCCGCATCGACGGCCTGGGCTTCGCCCAGGTAGTCGGCCAGGTCTTCCCGCACCTCGTACACATCCGGCCAGAACGGCGGCATCTTGCCCCGCAAGGCGTCGGGATCGATTCCCCACAACGCCTTGCCGGAGCCCTTGATCCACTTGCGATGCGTGTTGGTCGGACCGAACCAATAGCAGAAGGGCTGCCCCGGCTGGCGGTCGGCGAGAAATGCCTGGAAATTCCCCCGCGCCTCGTCGTACAGCACCTGCTTGGCCGCCTCGACCGGCATCCCGTCGGCCACCAGCTTCGTGGCGGTTTGGGAAAACTGATTGAACCGCCGGCCCGCTTTCTCGTAAGCGTGCTGCTGGCCGCCGTAAGGTGCATCGGCGGGCGTGCCGGGACTCCACACCTTGAACGTCTTACCGATGTGGTAGCCGGCTTCCTTCAGCAGCAGCGGGTAGGCCGGGATCGACGAGTCCCAGACCGCACCTTGCAGGATGGCTCCGCGCCGGGTGCGCCAGAAGTACTGGCCGGACAGCAGCGAGCTGCGGCACGGCGTACATGACGGCGCGTTCACGTGCGCATTGCGGAACAGCACGCCGGAGCGTGCGATCCGGTCAAAGTGCGGCGTGCGCACCACGTCGTTGATCCCGCCCGGCCCATCGACCTCAGCCATGATGCTCGCGTACCGGCCCCAGTCGTCGGCGAACAGGAATAGGATGTTCGGCCGCTGCTCGGCTCCGAAGGAAGAAGGAAGAAGGACGAAGGAGGAAAGAAGAAAACAGAACACTTGCAGGCAGGTTTTCATGGGGTTAGCTCTTTTCTGTCGCGATCAATGAAATGGGCACCACCGAAGGGATGTGAGTGTCGCCGGGGACCTCTGCGGCGAGTTCGACGAGTCGCCGCCCAATGCCGAAATTCTCGCTCAAACCGAACCGCAAGTAAACACCCTGCTGCGGCAAGTGATCGGGGCCGTAGCCGTCGCCCGGATACGCCCCCCAAAGTGACAAGGCAGGGACGGGATGGCCAATTGGGCGGCGCACGCCACGCGCGCCATTGCAGGCCGCCCGCTTCGTAATCGAGGTTCCGCTCGCGGAGCGAGCGGCGTACGGCGGGTCGCGGGCGATTGCCGGGGTCAAGACTTCTTGCCGTTCAACCGGAATTCGGCTCACTCGCTGCACTCGTCAATCAAGCACGCAAGTGCTGTTGTTGGCCACTTGGGGTAGCGTCCATAATCAGTGCCGCCGGTCAACGGGTACCAAGCTTAACCGGGCTCGATCGTGCGCAGAGCCCCACGGCGGATAGGGCTTCCGAAGGCGAGGGGACAACCAGTTGGATGCGGAAACAGTGCCAGCGTGGATGCAGGCGATTTTCCTGCTGCTGTCACCGCAGTCATTCTGCCTTTGGCGTTCTACGTCGCCAGGTGGTATTGGGCTTTCGCCACAAGGAATTGCACTTTAGGAGAAATGTTCCAGTCAAGAAACTGATCTTGACCGAAAACC
>CAZAQY010000085.1:15334-29206 GCA_964486845.1 uncultured Pirellulaceae bacterium | reverse complement strand
GTGGATGGCCTGCACGACCTGGGTGGACGAGCACGGCCGGTGCCGCGACGAGGTGCAGCGATCCAGGCCGACCAAGCGAGCCACCTGAGCCACCTTCAGCCCCAGTTCCGAGTGCAACAGGAAATGCTCGACGAGCCGTCGCGAGGCGTAGTCGTGACCGCCGTGTTCCAGGAACTGAAACGCGGCTTCGAGAACGGAAATCTGCCGAGTGGTCAACCGTTCGCGTTGCAGCCGCGCCCTCTCCTTCGCCCCGCGGCGGCGCGATGCCGATACGTGACGCCGCGAGTCGTTTCGCCGAGAGGCGGCTTCGAGGCGGTTCCGCAACTTCGTGACTCCCGGCCCGGACTGAAGGCGCCGCGCAGGCTCGTCCGGCAGGGCACTTAGTTCAGCTGCTGTGCTCGGCAGCCCGCGGGTCGCGCGGTTCCGCGACGGCGCGGTCGGAAGTGCGAGGCGACAAAGGCTCGGCCGTGCCCGGGACGATCCGCGGCACCGGGTCGGATTCTTCGATGATCCGCTGCAATTCGTCCGAATCGATCGACTCGACTTCGATCAGCCGCCGCGTGACTGCTTCCAACGCGGCGCGGCGAGTCTCCAAGATGTGCCGCGCCTTTTCCATCGACTCCTCGATGATCCGCCGCACTTCCTCGTCGATTTCGCGCGCCGTTTTCTCGCTGTGCGTCCGCAGCCGTTCCTCGGCTCCCGCCATAGCCAGAAATGGCGACCGTGTGGTCTCGCGGTAGCTGACGCGGCCCAGGCGGCTCATGCCAAAGTCCATGACCATGCTGCGGGCGATCTCAGTCGCCCGCTCCAGGTCGTTCTGTGCGCCGGTCGAGATGTCCTTGAACACGATCTCCTCCGTGACGGTGCCCGCCAACAGCACTTGAATCCGGCTCTCCAGTTCCGACTTGGTCATCAAGAACCGGTCGCCTTCGGGACGCTGCAGAGTGTAGCCCAGGGCTGCCAATCCGCGCGGGATAATGGACACCTTGTGTACCGGGTCGGTGTTGGGC
This sequence comes from uncultured Pirellulaceae bacterium, assembly GCA_964486845.1. Lineage (GTDB taxonomy): Bacteria > Planctomycetota > Planctomycetia > Pirellulales > Pirellulaceae > Anammoximicrobium. The sequence goes on along the minus strand of CAZAQY010000085.1, from coordinate 28,196 downwards.
AGCGAACAGGCGACCAGCGCGTGCCCGGATTCGTGATAGGCGACGCGGTGTTTTTCGTCGTCGCTCATGACGCGCTGCTTCTTCTCCAGTCCCGCCGTCACGCGTTCGACGCCTTCGTTGAATTCGGCCATGCCTACGGCCGAGCGGCCTTTGCGTGCGGCCAGCAGCGCGGCCTCGTTGACCAAATTCCTCAGATCGGCGCCGACGAAGCCCGGCGTGATGGATGCGACCTGCTTCAAATCGACGGTCTCGTCCAGCTTGACGCTCTTGACGTGAACTTTGAGGATCGCTTCCCGCCCTCGGATGTCGGGCCGATCGACCAGCACCTGGCGGTCGAAGCGTCCCGGCCTCAGCAGCGCCTGGTCCAGCGTCTCAGGCCGGTTGGTCGCCGCGATCACGATCACGCTGGCTTTCGAGTCGAACCCGTCCATCTCGACCAGCAGCGCGTTCAGGGTCTGCTCGCGCTCGTCGTGCCCGCCGACCACGCTGCCCATGCGGCTCTTGCCCAGCGCGTCCAGTTCGTCGATGAAGATAATGCAGGGGGCCTTCGATTCGGCTTGCTGGAACAAGTCCCGGACGCGGGCCGCACCGACGCCCACGAACATCTCGACGAAATCGCTGCCGGACAGGCTGAAGAATGGCACGTCCGCCTCGCCGGCAATGGCTCTGGCCAGCAGCGTCTTGCCCGTGCCTGGAGGCCCGACCAGCAAAACACCTTTGGGGATTTGTCCGCCCAGACGTTGATATTTCTCGGCAGATTTGAGGAAATCCACCACTTCGCGGACTTCCTCGACGGCCTCGTCAATCCCCGCTACGTCGTCAAAGTGGATGCGGATGTCTTCCTGAGCGTACAGGCGTCCCCGGCTGCGTCCGAACGCCATGGGCGAGCCGGCACCACTCAACCGCCGCAGCATGAAGAAGAAAAGTCCGACAAACAGGGCAGTAATCATCAGCAGCGGCATGTAGGACCTCCAGATACTAGGTCCCGGCTCGTTGCTGTACGGCAGGCGGTATTCCTCCAGTTTTCGCAGCAGCTGCTGTTCCGCCTCGCTGGATGTCGGTTTGACGACTCGAAACGGCACGCCCGTGCGTTCTTTCTCGCCCCCGGTAGACTTCGTAGGCACCTCGCCCGGTCCCTGGCCCGAAGTCTCCCCAAGCTCCTGAAGGTCCACAATCCCTCTAATCAATTGCAGGTCGTTGCGTAAATTACGTAAATTGCGATATCTTGTGAACTTGAACCGGCCATCCGCAACGGACGTTTTGACCACAATATACGGCGCGCTGCTGACCGGTTTTCCCTGCTCGTCCAGGCGGCTGGCCTCAATCAAACGCTGGAAATCGTAATAGGATATCTCGTGTCCCACGTTATTTACGAAGAACATGGTGACGATGAATGCTGCGGCGCCGACCACGACGAGATACCAGAACACATTCTGGCCAGCGGAAGGTGCCTTGTTATCGTTGGGGCGGCGCGAGTTGCCGCTATTGTCGCTCATCGAGTGACTCCCGGTAATTCGGGTTGCCTGTTCACGGACGCGGGCCTAGAATTCGGCGTTGAACGAAACTCTATACGTCAAAGCAAGTTGCACCGACGGATGTGCATCCAGAGGGCGAGGGCAGCAGGCGGGCAACCGGAGCTGACCGCACCCCTACCCAACCGCGTGCGCCGTGAACGCCCGTCAGAGTTCTGGTCGTACGCTTGGGGAAGTTCCCGTCGGCGTGTGGGACAGTTTCGACCATAGGGTATTTTTGACAATGAACTGCTGCTAGGCAACCAGATGCCAGCGATTCTTCGCCTCCCACGAGTCATCTTTTTCTCATGAGCCGTCCGTCGCGTAAGATCGTCGTCCTCGGTTCGACCGGCAGCATCGGCGGCAGCACTTTGGAGGTTGCAGCTGCGTCGGACGGGAATCTGCAGATTGTCGGCTTGTCCGCGAACCGCAGTTGTCAGCGGTTGTTGGAACAGGCGCAGCGACTGCGCCCCCGCTGGGTGGCGGTGACGGACGAGGAAAGCGGGCGGCAGTTCGATTGGAGCGCGTTGCCCAGGGAAACGCAGTTGCTGCTGGGGACGGAGGGCATGGAACGGATGGTAGGGCACACCGAGGTCGACGTGGTGGTCGCCTCGGTCGTGGGCAGCGCGGGCTTGGCCGGGGCCTGGGCGGCGGTGCAGGCCGGCAAGACGCTGGCGTTGGCAAACAAAGAAACGCTGGTCATGGCGGGGCCGCTGGTGATGCGGGTGGCGGCCGAGCGGGGAGCGACGATTTTGCCCGTGGACAGCGAGCACAGCGCGGTGTTTCAGGCGCTGCAGGCGGGCCGCCGCGAAGACTTGAAACGCATCATCCTTACGGCCAGCGGCGGACCGTTTCGCGAGCACACCCAGAAGCAACTGGAAACCGTCACGGTCGAAGACGCGCTGGCTCATCCCACCTGGGAAATGGGCAGGAAAATCACCATCGACTCGGCGACGATGATGAACAAAGCCCTGGAAATCATCGAAGCCCGTTGGCTGTTCGACTTGGAGCCGGACCAGATTGATGTGGTCATTCACCCGCAATCGGTGGTCCATTCGCTGGTCGAGTTCCGCGACGGGGCGGTTCTTGCGCAACTGGGGCCACCGGACATGAAATTGCCGATCCAGTACGCGTTGAGTTATCCTAAGCGGTGGGAGAGTCCGGCGGCCAAGCTGGACTTTCGCCGCGCTTTCTCGCTGGATTTTTGCCCGCCGGACACCGCGCGTTTCCCGGCTTTGTTGCTGGGGCACGAGGTCGCTCGGCAAGGCGGGACGGCCGGGGCAGTGTTGAACGCGGCCAATGAATCGGCGGTGGTGGCCTTCTTACAGGGACGGATCCGTTTCACGGACATTGTGCCCGCTTGCCGAGCCGTTCTCGATGTACACAATTATGAACCCAACCCCACGCTGCCCCAGTTGTTGGAGCTGGACGCTTGGGCCAGGAAGGAGATGACAAAGTGGATTGGTGCTTGATTGCCGACGTCAATGCGACGCTGTCATGGGTGTGGATGATCGGTTCGGTGGCGGTCGGACTGGGGCTGGTCATTTTCGTCCACGAGTTGGGGCATTTTCTGGCGGCCAAAGCCTGCGGGGTGAAAGTCGAGAAGTTCTACGTCGGTTTCGACATCCCGATGGGACCACTGCCCTCGACGCTGCTCAAGTTTCGCCGGGGTGAAACGGAATACGGCATCGGCATCTTGCCGTTGGGCGGATACGTCAAGATGTTGGGGCAGGACGACAACCCGCGCAATCAGGCCAAGGAGAACGAACGCATCAAAATCCACAAAGGTTCGCCGGCAAGTGCCGAGAGCGACGACAACCGGGAGGCGGCTGAGGTCACGGCGGAAACGGTGGACAGGGCTGGGCCGGAGCCGTGTTGCGGTCAGGTGGGCGACGGGGCTGGCGAGTTCGAATGGGATCCTCGCAGCTATCCGGCCAAGCCGGTTTGGCAGCGGATGATCATCATTTCGGCCGGCGTCGTCATGAACCTGATTTTTGCCGTCATCTTTTCCGCCATCGCCTACAGTCAGGGTGTCACTTACCTGCCGTGCATCGTGGGCGGCGCCGCCCCAGGCGATCCGGCCTGGGTCGCCGGACTGCAGGGAGGCGACAAGATCCTGCAGATCGGCCGGCACGGGAAGCCGGACGAGCAACTGCGTTTCGATAAGGATTTGATGATCGACGTGACGCTGCACGGCGCCAAGCGCCCCTTGGATCTGCTGATCCGTAGGGCGGGAGAAACGGAGCCGCAATGGATCTCGCTGACCCCAACCGACCGGCTGGCGGACTCGGATCGGCCTGCCACCTTGGGCATCCCGTCCGCTGCCACCACGATCCTGGTCAAAGCGGCTACCGACGACTCAAGTCCCGGGTCTGACGGCGGTTACGCCCAGTTGCAAACGGGGGACGAAATCGTAGCGGTCGACGGTCAGACGCTGCCGCGCGATCCCAGGACCGGTCTGATCTTTGAACACGAGTTGGATCGTCTGCTGGCATCTCGCATGACGGCCCCCGTCAGGCTCACCATCCGGCGTCCGGCGGCAACCCAAGTCGCCGGCGGTGCCGCAACTTCGGGTGCCTCGCCGCAAACGCTGGATGTGACCATCCCGCCGACCCAGCTGCGGACGACGGGCTTGGTGATGGAACCGGGCCCTGTCATCGGCGTGCGGAAGAATTCGCCCGCGGAAGCGGCAGGGTTTCGCGAGGGCGATGTCTTGGTTTCCGTGGCCGGCGAAGACCTCGGCGACCCGTTGACGCTCAGGCAACGATTGCTGGCGCTCGTCGGAACGTCCGTCGAGTTCGGCGTGCGCCGCGAAGGCGTCTCGGCCCCCGTGCGGTTGCGTGCAACCCCCGTGGTGCCAACGTCCTCCAAGGATGGATTCAGCCCGGGTTCCCCCATCGGCATCGAGTCCCTCGGTTTGGCATTCCACTTGACCAATGTGGTCAAGGAGGTGGTCCCTGGCAGTCCGGCGGAAAAAGCGGGCCTGCGAGCCGGCGACAAGCTGACCGGCGCGCAGTTCACCAGGAACGGCCAGAAAGACGGCGCGCCGCTTTCGCTGGTCAAAGGCGAGTCGTCGTTCTCACGTCTGCAGCGTTGGCTGACGGGCCAACCTGCGGATGCCAGCGTCGTAGGCAAAGATCGTTACAACTGGTACTTCGTCAACAGCTTGTTGAATCTGGTTCCCGAATACGGCCTGGAATTGACGTACCACCGCGGTGAGGAACTCGAAGAGACGATTTCCGCATCGCCGTTGACCGCCCTGGTTTCGTTGACGCTGTGCGCCGGGATTGCCTGGCTGCTGGTCCGGAATCTGGAGCGCCGGCGGTGGCTGGTGTTTGCCTTGCTGCTGCTGGTGTCGCTGCCGATCGTCGTGGCCCTGTCAACGACCTCGCAGGAAAGCCGCCCCGTCGCGCTGGAACCGGTTTACTCCGGCCAGTTCTTCCATCCGGCGCGTCACTTGCACACGCAATCGTTGTCCCTGGTGAGAAAGGCCGAATCGTGGTCGGAGGCGTGGGCCCTGGGCTACATCGAGACCGAGGTCAGCGTCAAGAAGGTCTTGGCCGTCCTGCAGCGGTTGTTTACGGGAAAGCTCTCTTACCGCAGCTTGGGCGGCCCGATCATGATTGTCCAAGCGGCCGGGTCGGAGGCGTCGGAAGGAGTGGCACGGCTGCTCGTGTTCCTGACGTTCCTGAGCGCCAATCTGGCCGTGCTCAACTTCCTGCCCATCCCGGCCCTGGACGGCGGTCACATGCTGTTCCTGGCCGCCGAGGGCATTCGCGGCAAGCCCGTGAACGAACGGCTCCAAGTCGCCTTGACGCTGATCGGCGTCGGTTGTCTGCTCAGCCTGATGGTGCTGGTGTTCGGACTGGATATCCAGCGGTTCTTTTAGCTCAAATGTCGTTTTTTCTTAATCTTTCACCTAAAATGGCGGACAGGTGTGTGTTCTGCCTTCGTCCCAAGTTACCTCCTGCAAGAAAGAGGATCTCCACCATGTTTCGGCGGTTCCCCAAGTGGTCCTTGTTGATGGTGTTGGCCGGGTTGGCGATGGGCCTGCTGGTCGGCGTGGGCATGATGATCGGTACTCTGGTGGCCGTCAGGCAAGCGCCAACCACCGACCTGCAGTTTCCGGAAACGTTGCTGCACGCCACGGCGTCGCACAGTGGCAAGTCGATGGCCATGGCCACGGGTTACGTCGATGACGAGGCCGAAGGTGTTTTTATCCTGGACTACCTGACGGGCGACCTGCAGTGCTTTGTGCTCAATCCCCGCACCATTCAATGGGGAGGTATGTTCAAATACAACGTGATCAGCGACCTTGGCGTCCAGCAGGGCAAGGAGCCGAACTACGTGATGGTCACCGGCCAAGTTCAGTTCCGGCGCGGCGCGGGAGCGCAGATGCCCGCCATGTGCGTGGTCTACGTGGCAGACGCCAACACGGGCAATTTTGCGGCTTACGGCATGCTGTGGGACCGCACCTTGGCTGCGGGCGGACGACCACAAGAGGGCATGCTCAAACTGCTGTCAACGGGCAAGGCGCGGACGCTGGAAATCCGTGAGTAATGGCCGCCGGCGCACGAAGCCGCGGAGCAAGTTGTGAAGATCCTCGTCAACGGCCAGCCGCGCGACGTCGATGCCGGCACGACGGTCGCGCATCGGTTGGAAACGCTGGAGGTGGATCCCCGCACGCGGGCTGTCAACCTATTGCGGCCAGCACGCCGCGGATGTAGCCCACCGACTCCGCCAGGCCCGCCAACGGATCGTTCTCGTCCTTCTCGTGCTCGAACGAAGCGACTCGCGCGTAGTTGATTTTGATCAGCGTCCGCAGGAAGGCCGGGATGTCGATCACGCCGCGGCCGATCTCCACCGTCTTGCCTTCCGGCGCGGCCGCCGAGACGTCTTTGACGTGGACGTCCAGCAACCGGTCGGCGAATCGTTCCGCATCCGCGATCGGATCCGCACCAATTCTCGCCGTGTGGCCGATGTCGATGCACAGGCCGATGCGTTTGTCGAGTTTCTCGACTTTTTCGTAGATACTCTCCGGCGTGGGGTAGATATTGTCGCCCGGCCCGTGGTTGTGGATCGCCACCTCGATATCGAACTGCTTGACCTTTTCGTTGACCAGCGGCAGAACGTCCGGGATTGGTGCGGCGACGATCGCCCGCATGCCCGCCGCCTTGGCATAATCGAACGCCTGATTCACGTCCTGTTCGGTTTTCATCGAAACCACGCCGCACCCGTACAAGTCGAGTCCCGCCTCCTTGACCTTGGCCGCCGCCGCCGCGATTTGCTCGGCCGTGGCGTCCAGCGGCAGATGGAAGCTCTTTAAGCAGATGTGCGTCAGCCCTACCCGCTTGGTCATCGCCAATGTCTGGTCCAGGTCGAATTTCCGCAGCGTGTAGGAGGCCAGCCCCAGCGGAAACCGTGCCTTCTTCTGCTCGGCTCGCGAACCTTCCTCCGCGGCGATTCCCGAACGTACAAGAACCGAGCCGGCGGCCAGCGCGGATCCGGCAACACCGGCCAGTTTGAAGAACTCCCGTCGAGTTTGCGCATCAATTCGTTGCATGGTCGATCCTTTCGTCAATGAGTCTTAGTGCCTCACCCTTCACCCTTCTCTCATCTCTCTCCGCACCGCCTCCACCAGCCGGTCGATCTCATGGCGGCTATTGTACAGGTGGCAGGACACGCGTATCCAGCGGCGGTCGTTCCAGGAGACGATCGGCACCTCGATGCCGTCGGCGGTCCACAGCCGGCGTTGCAGCACAGCCGCATCGCCCGGCGGCAGCGGGACCTGGGCCATGCAGCCGTACCAGTCAGGCGAGTCGGGCACGATCGGCGTCTGGCCGGTCAGTTCGACGAGCCGCTGGCGAGCGTACTGGGCCAGCACGTGCGTGTGCCGGCGGAACCGATCCAAGCCGACTTGCTCCAGGAAGTCGATCGCGGCGGGAACTGCCAAATACGGCGACGGGTCCCGCGTGCCGCTCCAGATGAACTCGTCGCTCCAGGTCTCCAGTCGCGTTGGCGGCAGCCGCCCCCAGCTCAACAGCGGCGGGCGAATCCGCGCGTGATGCTGCGGCGCCACGTACAGAAAACCGCTGCCGAACGGCGCGCTGAGCCATTTGTGGCAGCTGGCGCAATAGAAGTCGCAGCCCAGCCGCTCCAAATCCAGCGGCAGCTGCGCCACGGCGTGCGGGCCGTCGATGCACACCAGGATCCCGCGCCGCTTCGCTTCGGCCACAATCGCGTCGACCGGCAAGGTCACGGCCGTCGGCGACGTGATGTGGCTGATGACCAGCAACCGCGTACGTTCGGTCGCGGCAGCGAAAATGGCGTCCACAACCTGCTCGACCGTATCGATCGGCAGCGGCAGTTTGGCGGTGCGCATGGCCGCGCCCTCGGCCGATTCCGCCGCGCGCCTCCAGATCCTCTGCACCGCTCCGTACTCGTGGTCGGTCAGCAGCACCTCGTCACCCGGCCCCAGCGGCAGGCTGTGCGCCAGCACGTTCATCGCCGCTGTGGCGTTCTCCGCAAAGACCAGGTTCCGTTCGTCCGCACCGATCAGACCGGCCAACCGTCGCCGGGCCTGGAACCAAGCCGGCTCGAGCCGGCGGAAGAAGAAATCCATCGGCTGAGCGTCCATCTGCTCCTGCCAGGCGCGGCGGGCAGCCTGCACTGGCCGCGGCGGCGGACCGAACGAACCATGATTCAGATACGTTACGCCGGGGGCCAGGTCCCATTGGGAACGCCAATACGCGGCTTTGGCGGCATCGAGAAAGTCGGACATGGGAGAATCGCAGCGGGCAAAGTCAGGCGGCCATCCACAATACCGAATTGTTGTATCACGCCGCTGCCGCGAAGGCAAGGTTTCGCCGCGGACCCCCGATTTCTCAACCGTTGCCCTGCAGCTGTTCCACGTGCGCCCGCAATTCCTGCAGTTCGCGTTCGAAGCCGCCGGACAGGATGGGAAATCGGCACCAGGTTTTGGGGTCGAGGTTTTCGTCGTCCAGGTGAAACGACGGGGCATAGCGTTCCCGCTTCCACTGGTTGCGGCACCACAGGCGGAAGAAGCGTTCGACCCACAGAGCCAATTGCCGGCGCGCGTAGGGTCCGCGGCGCGATTCAATGCGCTGCAGCACCTCCACTGGCGTCAGCTTGTCGCGGATCGCCGCCCGCTCGATTTCGTCCAGCACGTCGTAAGGCATCAGGTCCTCCTCGTCGGTCTGTCTAGCCGCAGGGGGACGCAGTTCGGCGGTCGGCTGCTGCTCGTTCACCTTGGCCAGCGCCGGTAGCGGACCGATGCCCTCCGGCCCGTGACGTTCCATCCACACCAGCCAGCGCCGCAAGAAGGCCTTGTCGATCCGGGCGATGGGCGACAAGCCGCCGCAGGTGTCACCGTCCATCGTCGCGTAGCCCACCGCCGCTTCGCTGCGGTTGCTGGTGGACAGCAGCAGGGCCCCCTGCAAATTCGCCAACAGCCACACGCTGGGCGCCCGCACACGAGCCTGGATGTTCTGCAAGGCCACGTCATCCTGCTCCCACGTCAACGGCCGCCCGATGGCTTGCGAGACGAAACCGACGTAGTCCTGCACCAATTCGTCGACCTCAAACCGGTAGCACCGGGCGCCCACGGCTTCGGCCACACCGCGAGCCGCTTCCCACGTCGTGGCCGAACTGTTTCGCGTCGCCTGGTAGGCACAGGTCAGCAGCCGCCGCACAACTTCTTGCAGATCTGTGATGTCCTTCAAGCTTGGGATGTAGGACAGCTTCTCCAGGAATCCCGGCAAACCCAGTTCGCGGCTGCCCAACCGGATCAGCAAAGCGGAAAGGACGGTCACCGTGGCGGAATCCACGCCGCCGCTGATGGACACCACAAAGCCCCGCGACCGGCTCTTGCGCAGGTAATCGAACAGGCCCAGCGCCACAGCTCGGGCGAACTCTTCCTCCTTGACGTAGGGGCCGCTTTCCCAAGCGGCCGAAGTCGATTCCTGCGTTTCCGGCGGGATGGCAGGGAAATGGAAGTCGGCACTGGCGCAGGCCGTTCGTTCCGCGAGGATGTCGACTCGGAACGTCCCGGCGCGGGCACGGTTCATCCGCGTTACGTCGATATCCACGGTTGCGGCCGTGACGCAGAAGTCGGCGAAAGAGAACCGCGGACCGACGGCCAGCAGGTGGCCGCCGCTGGCAATCATCGCGTCGCCGTCATAGATCGCGCGGCCGGCCTCGTTGCCCAGCAGGTTCGCATATACGTAGCTGACGGCAAAGGCGCGGGAACCTTCGAGCACGAACCGCCGGCGAGTCTGGTGCTTGTTGAAAGCGAAGTGACTGGCGCTGGGGTTCAAGATCACGTCGACGTTGCGGCGAGCCAAATCGGCGCCGGGGCGGTCGCTGACCCAGGCATCCTCGCAGATCTCGAAGCCCAGCGCGACGTCCCCGCACTTGAAGATCAGGTCGCCCAACGGATAGCGGCGGCCGGCAAAGTCGGTTTCCAGGCACACGCCCCCCGGCCACGGGCGAAACCAGCGCGGTTCGTAGTGGATGCCTTCGTTAGCCAGATTCTGCTTGGCGACAAAGCCGAGGATCTGCCCGTCGGCCACCAGGCACGCGGTGTTGAACAGGGCGCCGCCGTACCGCAGCGGCAGCCCCAGCGACACAATCATGCCGCGGGTCTCAGGCAGGATCTCCAGCAGCACCTCCTGCGCCAACCGCTGGACGCCCGGCGAATGAAAGGCATCTTCACAGCCGCAGCCCGTGATGCACAGTTCGGGCAGACACAGGATGCTCACGCGCTGTTCCCGTGCGGCGCGAATCGCGCTTAGAATGCGGCGTTTGTTGTCGTCCCACGCCAAGGCGGTCTGGTTCAGCACGGCGGCAGCGACTTTGATCAGTTTCATGGCGGGGTCGGTGATCGGCGAACGGTAATCGGTGAACGGTAATCGGTGAACGGTAATCGGTGAACGGTAATCGGTGGTCGGTGGTCGGCTGGCGGGGGGCCGGCGAAGCTGCGCGATCTCTTGGATCCCGGACTTGACACGGCCCGGATCGTCCTCATTATACGGAAATCTGTCCAGAAAGGGGAATACAGCGAATGTTCAGCGGCATTGTGGAACGTATGGGGACCGTAGGTCGGCTGATTTCGGATCCGCCCGGCGTGCGGTTGGTGATCGAATCGCCGGAAATCGCCCGCGACACGAAAATCGGCGACAGCATCTCGGTGAACGGTTGCTGTTTGACGGTGGTCGAGGTGGGCCAGACGACCTTCGGGTTTGACGCCGGGGCCGAGACGCTCAGCCGCACCAATCTGGGCCGCCTGCAGGAAGGCAGCCAAGTGAATTTGGAGCGGTCGCTGAAGGTCGGCGGCGAGTTGGGCGGTCACTTCGTCACCGGGCACATCGATGCCGTGGGGTGGCTGGACCAGCGTGTCGACGAAAAGGACTGGTCGACGTTCTGGTTCCGCATGCCCACACGCTTGACTCGGCAGATGGCCAGCAAGGGCTCGATCGCGGTGGATGGCATCAGCTTGACGCTGGTCGATGTTGAAGACGAGCGGTTCAGCGTGGCGCTGATTCCTCACACGCTGGCGATCACCACCCTGGGGAAGCTGCAGCCCGGCGACCCGGTCAATTTAGAGACCGACGTGCTGGCCAAGTACGTCGAAAAACAGCTGGCCAGCGGGTATTTGGCACGCGGTTGAGGGCAGGGACATCCGACGCAACTCGCTCCGGCAAAAACTTGTGACCTTCACGGATTTGGGCAGATGAACGCAAAGGACAGGCTGAGATCGGCGTGTACGAGTGCCGCACGACGCCAGGCGAGAACAAGGGCCAAACGTACTCTTACACGTACACTCGGATCTCTTCCCGCTCCAAATCCGCTGTCTGTCGCCGGATGAGGTTCCGCCGTAGCAAGCCAATTCAAGCATCGGCCGGCGCGGGAGGCGATTCACTTTCGCTGGTGCTTGGGGTTGCCATTCCTCGGCCCTGGGAGATCTGCTTGATTCGCACTGTGGTGTAGATCTGGCGATGGCCGGTTCGGCGACGGAAGTTCTTGCGGCGAATGAACTTCTGCACGTAGATCTTGTCGCCCAGGGCGGGGCCTACGACCTCGGCTGTGACCGAGGCTCCCGCGACGGTGGGCTGGCCCAACTTGAGGCCGTCGTCGGCCGACACCGCCAGCACCTTGTCGAACGTCAACTGCTCGCCCGGGCGAACATCCCGGTAGTCGAGTTCCAGTTCCTGGCCTTCTTCCACTTTGTATTGCCGTCCGCCGTCTGCAAAAATCGCGTACATGCCCAGTCCTACGAAACGTCTGTAGATGCTATCCTGACACGCGTCCCAAAAACGCAAGAAGGCGAGATTGTAGTCGAGCGATGGGCCGTTGTCGAGTGCTAAGCCCAGATGCCAGCCAATCTGTAACTTGTTGGCTGGTTTGCGGATAGCGAAACGGGCGTCCCGATCGCAGAGGAATTGTCATTCTGCTCGCTTCATTTTGCCCTCGTGGGAAAGGTGTTTGTCCACATGTTTGGAGCGTTGAAACAGCACTTGACGGAGCAACTGGCTCGAATTCGAGCCGACGGCCTGTACAAGGCCGAGCGCTTCATCACTACGCCGCAGAACGCCCGCATCGGCGTGGCTGGCGGCGCTACGGTCTTGAACCTATGCGCCAACAACTATTTGGGGCTCGCGCAGCATCCGGCCGTCATCGAGGCGGCTCGGTCCGCTCTGGATCAGTGGGGCTATGGCTTGGCGTCCGTCCGCTTCATCTGCGGCACCCAGGTCCTGCACAAGCAACTGGAGCAGAAGCTCACCGAATTCCTGGGCACGGAAGACACGATCCTGTATGGTTCCTGTTTCGACGCCAATGGCGGCCTGTTCGAAACGCTGCTCGGCCCGGAGGATGCGGTCATCTCCGACGAATTGAACCACGCCAGCATTATCGACGGGGTCCGATTGTGCAAGGCCGCCCGCTATCGCTACAAGAACAGCGACATGGCGGATCTGGAAGCGAAACTCCGCGAAGCCTCCGGAGCGCGGTTTCGCTTGATCGCCACGGACGGCGTCTTTTCGATGGACGGCTACATCGCCCACTTGCCAGACATTTGCGAGTTGGCCGACAAGTACAACGCGCTCGTGATGGTCGACGATTCGCACGCGGTCGGCTTCATGGGTAAGCACGGCCGCGGGACGCACGAGCACCACGGCGTGCTTGGCCGCATCGACATCCTGACGGGCACGTTGGGCAAGGCGTTGGGCGGAGCCAGCGGCGGGTACACCAGCGGACGGCGCGAAATCATCGAGTACCTGCGGCAGCGCTCGCGGCCTTACCTGTTCTCCAACACGCTCGCGCCGCCGATCGCG
>CAZAQY010000085.1:0-15324 GCA_964486845.1 uncultured Pirellulaceae bacterium | reverse complement strand
TCCATCAAGGCCCTGGAACTGCTGTCGGAGTCGACCGAGTTGCGGGATCGCTTGGAGCAAAACACGCGGTTCTTCCGCGACGGCATGGCTCGCTCCGGGTTCACCGTTCTGCCGGGCGAGCACCCGATCGTTCCGATCATGCTGGGCGATGCCGCGTTGGCGACGCGGATGGCCGACGCGATGCTGGCCCAAGGAGTCTATGTGATCGGGTTTTCGTATCCGGTCGTGCCTCAAGGCAAGGCGCGCATCCGCACGCAGATCTCCGCCGCGCATTCGCGCGAAGACCTGGAGTTCGCGATGCGGGCTTTTGCCAAGGTCCGGGAGGAACTAGGATTGTAGGCCCGTTGGGTCGCGGTTAAACGAGTTCAGCTGCGGCCGCAGATCGCGTGTGGGTTTTGGGTTCAAAGAGATGGCAGAGAGAGCAAGCAAAGTGTCGCACGATGTCGCACAAACGTTGCGGATGATGGTCATTGGGGCTCATCCCGATGATTGCGAGTACAAGGCCGGCGGACTAGCCGCGCTGTACCGTCAGGGCGGGCGCGACGTCTGTTACGTCAGCGTCACCAATGGCCAATCGGGACATCAGACGCGGTACGGTCCGCAGCTGGCTGCCCAACGGCGAGAGGAAGCGGCCGCGTCGGGGCGAGTCCTGGGCCTGGAGTACCGCGTGCTGTCCTATCCCGACGGCGCCTTGCAGCCGACGCTCGAGGCCCGTGACGAGATCATTCGGCTGATCCGCCAGTACGATCCGGACCTGGTGCTGACGCATCGTCCGAACGACTATCACCCGGATCACCGCATCACGTCGCTGCTGGTCGCGGACGCTTCGTACCTGCTGACCGTGCCCGCCGTCGCGCCCGACACGCCGGCCTTGGCTCGGATGCCGGTGATCATGTACCTGTCCGACGACTTCCTGCGGCCTTATCCGTTTTCGCCGTCGGTGGTGGTGGACGTCGAGCCGGTATTGGAGCCGATCGTCGACATGTTGGCTTGTCATCGTTCGCAGTTTTTTGACTGGCTGCCCTATAATCGCGGCGAACTGGACCAGGTGCCGGGCGGTCCGGACCAGCAGCGGCAATGGCTGCGGGCTTGGTTTGTGGGCCTTCTCGCGCCCTTGGCGGATCGGTATCGGGACCAGATAATTTCCGCCTATGGGGAGGACCGCGGACGGCAAATCCGCTACATTGAAGCCTTTGAGACGTGCGAGTATGGGGCGCCCTTGACCCCGGAGCTTCGCACCCAACTGTTCCCCTTCTTGCCTGGCGAGGGAGTGGGTCAATGACGGAAGACGCAAGATGTGACGACGCGGTAATCGACTGGCCTGCGGCTTTGGAGTCCGCGGGTGGCGACAAAGCACTAATGCTGGAACTGATCGGAGTCTTTCTGGAGGAGGCGACGACTCAGATGGCAACCATCCGCCGTTCGATCGAGCAGCGCGATATCGAGTTGCTGCACCGCGCAGCCCATACGCTCAAAGGGTCACTGCGGATTTTTCCAACGAAGGTGGCTTCCTCCCTCGCGCAGGAAATAGAATCGTCGGTCAGGGAAATTCCCGACACGCTCAAGAAGATCGACAAGCAGACGGAGGCGTTTCCCGAGGACCGCCGCGCGATCGAAAAGCAGAGACTGATGGAGGCCCACGGCATCACTCCCCCTCGCCTCTCGGCCGCCTTTGACGAGGCTCAGAAGCTCCTGGGCCAACTGGAGCCGCAGATGGCGTTGGTCATCGCCGCATTGAAAGGACCTTTGGAGCAGCAGACGCCCGGTTGAGCGTTTTGGCGTGGCTTCTCGGCCCGGAAGCCCAGTTTTTCCGAAGAGTCCGGCTCTTCGATCAGTCCTTGCCGACGACACTGAGGGAACCCGCAGCATGACCGTTTCCGTGCTTTACTTGGGCGACACGAGCCTGCAGGGGGCGGCAGCCTACCTGGCCGGCTTGATCCACCGGACAGGCTGGTCCTTCGATTATCTGCCCAGCCATGTGTCGGCCGAAGCGGCGTTGTTCGATTCATCGCGGTCGTTGTACGTGTTGAGCGACTATCCGGCCGCCCGCCTGTCGCCTCCGTTGCAGCAGCGGCTGGTGCAGGAGGTCGAAGCGGGCGCCGGGCTGTTGATGCTGGGCGGGTGGGAATCCTATCATGGCTGCGGCGGCGACTGGGACCAGACCGCCGTGGCCGCCGCCTTGCCGGTGGAAATCAGCGCTGCGGATGACCGGGTCAACTGCGACCAGCCGGCGCTGGTCCGCTGCGTCGCGGATCATCCCGCCGTGCGCGGCCTGCCCTGGGACGCGCGTCCGCCATGCATCGGCGGCTACAATCGCATTCGGCCCAAGGCGGAAGCCCAGCTGGTCTTGGAGACACAGCGATTTCAAGTCCTTCGCGACGCCGAGGACATGCGGTTCCGGCTGGCGGGCAGTGATCCGCTGTTGGTCGTGGGCCGTTGCGGCCGTGGCCGCGCGGCGGCGCTGGCCACCGACGCCGCTCCGCATTGGGTCGGCGGCCTGATCGACTGGGGCACCGGGCGTGTGACGGCACACGCCCCCGGTGCCGACACCATCGAAGTCGGCGACCTGTACGCGAGGTTTTTCTGTCAACTCATGGCCTGGACCGCCAGCCTATGAAGCGCCCCGGCATGGCCAACCAACCTGCAATCCATCCCGGTCGATCACCACGGTTTCTACCAGACGATGACAACCGGCAACTGACAACTGACAAGTGACAACTGACAAGTGACCATGACCAATGACCAATGACAAGGAGTCCGAATCATGCGACGCGACAGCGACAAGTATACCCAGTTTGGTTTGGTCCGCGACATGTTGGCCGCCACGGCCATCGTCGAGCGGTTTGACGCTCAGCAAGCGTTGGATACGGCGGAAGCCATTGCCAGCGTGGGGCGACTGCTGATGACCGGCGAAGGCTCGAGCCGTATCTTTCCCGCCAAGAACGCCATCGCCCACGCTCGCCGTCGTGGCTGGAAGTTGGAGCTGCACACGGAAGCCGCGCGGCAGTCGCAGGAATACGACTTGGACGGCTGGGCTGTCTTTGCCTTGTCCAATTCGGGGCGAACGCGGGAAGTGATCGAACTGTTTTCCAAGCTGCAGCAGCGCGGGCACGAGCGACTGTACAGCTTGACGGCGTTCGCCAACAGCAAGCTGGAATCGCTGGCCGCCAAAGGTTACGTCCTCGCCTGCGGCGAGGAGGGCGCGGTCGCGGCGACCAAGAGCGTAATCGAGCAGGCGCTGTTCTATCGCGCTTTGCTGGAAGCCGTCGCCGGAGAAAAAAAGCTCGCGCCGCGGTTGGGCGAACTCAGCCGCCAATTTGAGCAGGCATTGACCATGCCCATCGCCCCAGAACTGGCCGACGCCATCGCCGGCGCCAGCATCATTTTCTGGGCCGGGCGCAACGAAGGTGTGGCAGAAGAATTGACGTTGAAGACGAACGAGATCACCCGGAAAACGGCCGACTTCCTGGAAGGCACCTATGCGTTGCACGGGATCGAGGAGGTCATGAGCCGCGATCAGGTGCTGGTCTGGATCGAGCCCTACGAGGGCTCGGAAGAGAAGATCGAGGACGTGCTGGTCAAGGGCGTGGGGATGAAGGTGATCGCCGTCGCCGGCCGCCCGACGCGTTTCCCGACGATCCAGATCCCGGACGCCGGCGATTTGGCCGGCTACGTCCAGATGGCGGCCGGCTGGAATATCCTGGTCGAAGTCGGTCTGCGTTCGGGAGTGAACCTGGACAAGCCCGAACGGGCCCGAAAGGTCGGAAACGAATTCGAGGGTGGGAGTTAGTGACCGGTGATCGGTAATCGGTGACCGGTAATCGGTAATCGGTGACCGGTAATCGGTAATCGGTGACTGGTGACCGGTAATCGGTAATCGGTGACTGGTGATCGGTGTTAAGTACTTGGTTTCTGGATCCGCTCAGAGCGAGTCTCGCGACGTCCGCTCGGCGCAGGTCTCTTGACCTCCGTTCGGCGCAGGTCTCCCGACCTCGCCGAAACGGCCGACCGTAGGTCTCCCGGAGGTTGAGCCCTCATGCCGCTGTTCGAACTGATCGCTGTGACCCACGATTACGGCCGCGTTCGCGCGTTGAGCGACGTGTCGCTGGCGGTCGAGGCGGGGGCGATCGGGTTGGTCGGTCAGAACGGGGCGGGCAAGTCGACCTTGCTGCAGATCCTACTGGGGCTGATCCGTCCCACGCAGGGCGTCGCGCGGGTCCTGGGCTTGGACGTGCGCATGTCCGGAGTCCGCGTGCGCGGCCGAGTCGGCTACATGCCCGAGCGCGGCTCGCTGGTGCCCGGCCTGCGGGGCGTGGAATTCGTCGCCCTGGCCGGACAACTCAGCGGGATGCCCCGGCGGCAGTCGTTGCGGCGCGCGCATGAAGTGCTTTCGTACCTGGGGCTGGAAGAGGCCCGCTACCGCTACCTGGAGCAGTACTCGGTGGGCATGAAACAGCGGCTCAAACTGGCTGCGGCGCTGGTTCACGATCCTCCAGTGCTGCTGCTGGACGAACCGACGGCAGGGCTCGACCCGGACGGCCGAACGGCGATGCTGGGCGTGTTGCGCGCGCTGGCCCAGCGGCCGAACCGTTCGCTGATCCTCTCCAGCCATCTGCTGGGCGACATCGAACGCGTCTGCCGGACAGCCGTGATCCTGGATCGCGGCATCGTGGTTCGCACGGGGCGGATCGAAGGATTCCGGCGAGCCCAGCCCAAGCAATTTCGGATGCGTTGCAGCGGCGATGCGCGAGCGCTGCTGGACAAACTGCGATCCCAAGGAATCGAAATCCAGGCCGAGGGCGCGAGCGGCGTCGCGCGGATTCGGCTGCCGGAACAACTGTCGACGCGCGACGTGTTCGCCGAGTCGTTGCGGCACCATGTGTTGATCACCGGCCTGGAACCGGACGAGGAGGACTTTGCGATGGCCTACCGGCGAATGTTGTCGGCGGGCGGCACGTAGCGCCAAGTCCCCCGTTCAGAAGAGAGCGCATTCGTGGAACCCCTGGACTCTGGATATCGAGATTGGTCGGGACGGCTGCGGCCGGCGTGGTGGGCTTGTTGGCCCATCGCCTGGACCGGCGTGCTGCTGGTGCTGCGCCGCAAGCTGTTCTGGCTGCTGCTGGGCCTGGCGCTGTTGGATTTTCTGTTCTTCTTCGCGACGATCTACCTGAAAGCGCAAGTCAGCGTCCAGAACCCGGCCGTGGGTGCGTTCGTGAATCAGGTGCTGAGTTCGGTCACAGGTGCAGGCAAGACGTACCGCGACTTCATGTTCGCGCAGGGCACGGTCACCATGCTGGTGCTCGCGTTCGCCGGCGAACTTCTGGTGGGCGGGGATTACGACCAGGGCGGGTTGACCTTCTACTTGTCTCGGGCCGTCGGCCGCCGCCACTACGTCGTCGGCAAGTTGCTGGCGATCGCCCTGCTGGTCACGATGACGACAGCCATCCCGGCCTTGATCCTGTTCGTCGAATATGGCGTGTTGACCAACTCGATGGCCTACTTCCGGGAGAACTGGCGGATCGTGCTGGGCATCCTGGGCTACGGCGCGGTGATGGCCGTCTCGCTCAGCCTGCTGTTGTTCGCCTTGGCGTCGTGGCTGCACAAAAGCGTCCCGCTGGTCATGTCGTGGGCCTGCATCTTCGTGCTGCTGCCCGCTGTCGGCGAGATCTTGCGGCACACGTATGACGATCGCCGCTGGCGGCTGTTGATGTTCTGGCGGGACATCCGCCTGTTGGGCAGCTGGTGTTTTGACGCTCTGTCGGACAACGACATGCAGTTGCTCACGGGCGCCGTCTGGGTTGTCCTGGCCGTGTGGGTCGTTTGCATCCTGGCAATCATTCCGCGAGTCCGAGCCGTGAGGGTGGTGGCGTGAGGGGGGGATCGGTGGTCGGTAATCGGTGATCGGTGGTCGGTGATCGGCAGCCGGTGATTTGTCTTTGCAGGTCGTTTTTCGTGCCCCTGTCACGGGAGACCAACATCGTGTCTGGATCCGAGTTTCTCGCTGCCCAAGACCGGTCCCGCGGCGAGGCGTTGTTGGAATTCACGGGCGTATCCAAGTGGTACGGGCCGGTGATCGCCGTGAACGACGTGTCGCTCCGGCTTGCGCCGGGAATCACGGGACTGGTCGGACCCAACGGCGCCGGTAAGAGCACACTGATCAAGCTGATGACGGGGCAACTGCGGCCGAGCCTGGGGCAGGTGCGGATTTGCGGCCGTCACGCCTGGTCGGCGGCGGCCAAATCGCACATCGGCTATTGTCCCGACGTGGATGCGTTCTACGAGGACATGTCCGGACGAACGTTCGTCCGGACCATTGCCCGGCTGCACGGGTTTGCCGGAGGCGACTTGACTCGCCGAGTGGAAGAGGTCTTGCAGCAAGTCGGCATGGCGGACCGGGCGGAGCGTCCCTTGGGTTCCTACTCCAAGGGCATGCGGCAGAGGATCAAGCTGGCGCAAGCGTTGGTTCACGATCCGGACCTGCTCGTGTTGGACGAACCGCTCAACGGCGTCGATCCGCTGGGACGTGCCGAGTTGGTGAACGTCTTCGTCACGCTGGCCGCGCGCGGCAAGGCGATCGTCTTGTCCAGCCATATCTTGGACGAGATGGACCAGTTGGCACAGCGAGTCGCGTTTTTGTGCCGGGGCCACATCCTGGCCGCCGGCAGCTTGCCGAACATCCGCGAGATGCTGGCGGACCATCCGTTGCATGTCCGCGTGTCGACGGACCGCCCGCGGGAACTGGCCGTGCGGTTGTTTGGCGCCGATTGCGTCCAGTCCGTCCAATTGGAGAACGAGCGCGAACTCTTGTTTCAGGTCCGGCGGCCCAACGAGTTCTTTCGCGTCTTGGCTGAAACCGTGGCAGAGGCCGGTTTTCAGGTCGACCGCGTGCAGCCCACGGACACTTCGGCCGAGGCGATCTTCGACTATGTGATGCAGTCGGCCAGACATCTGTGAGGGAGAGCCAATCCATGATCCGATACCGCGCTCGATCCCGTTTTCTGACGACGCTTCGCGGCGGAGTCCATTTGGCGGCCCTGTCCGCCTGGCGGATGTTGCGTTCGCGTCAGACGTTGGTCAACGCGCTGTTGCTGGCGTTTGCCCTGCTGGCCGCTGGAGCGTGGTCGATGCGGCACGAGCGAACCGCGGCGCAGTTCGTCCAAGAGATCTTCCTGCCGCTGTACGTCTCCTTCTTCCTCCCCATCTTTTCGCTGTGCTACGCCTCGGCGGGCGTCGCGGGCGAGCGGCAGGACCAGACTCTGGTGTACCTGTTGGCGACACCGTTGCCTCGGCCGGTGATTTACATCGCCAAGTACCTGGCGGCATTGGTCTTGGTTTCTGCGTGGAATCTGGCGGGATTCGCAGCCCTGGCCCGACTGGGCGGAGCGGCGGGGTGGGAAGGCTTCCAGCGGTTCTGGCCCGCCGTGGCGTTGTCCAGCCTGGCGTACACGAGCCTGTTCCACCTGTTCAGCGTGCTGCTGCACCGCGCCACGATTGTGAGCCTCGGCTACGCCCTGATCCTGGAGGCATTTCTGGGCAACATGCCCGGCATCATCAAGCGGCTGGCGATTTCCTACTACACCCAGTGCCTGGTGTTCGACGCCGGGAAGGACCTGGGTCTGGGTCCCGCCGGCGGCCGCGACCCAGCTCTGTTCCTGCCCATTTCCGGCGACCTGGCACACTTCGTCTTGATCTGCGTGTCCGGCGCGCTGTTTCTCGTCGGCCTGTGGGCTTTCTGCCGCCGCGAGTATGTGTAAGCCCTTCATGAGAAAGACCGCCAAAAAGCCGTCGATGTTGAGCGGAAAGCACAAGTCAGATCTCGCACAGGATCTTCACGGCGCAGCGGTGCTCGTGGCGTGGGTCTGATCCCCAGGGCCGGAATCCGCACGCAGCCTCCGAATCTGGTCCGTCACTTGTTGCAGGATGACGGGGAAGTAGACGATCACCGTATAGTGGTTGCCGGGGACGCGGATGTGGTGGGCCTCGGACAAGCGGGCGGCCTTGGCCAGCGCGTCGGCGTTGGCGATGGGTACGACCTGGTCCTGTTCGGCGGAGAACAGCCAGGTGCGCTGCGGGTCCAGGCGGTGGACGACTCGCGTAGGCTCGATCTGCCACAACAGCTCTTTGAGCTGCACGCCGGTGATTCCGGCCTCGGCCAGCTCGCGGCGTGCCTGGGCCACCTCGCGCTGGCCACGCTGGAACATGTCGTACAAGTTGCCGCCGGCCAACATGATAAAGACGGACTGGAAGCCGCGGTCCAGGCTGGCCGAAGTCGCGACAACGAATCCGCCCAGGCTGGTTCCCTGTACGGCGATATGGTGGGCGTCCACGTGCGGCAAGACGGCGATGGCGTCGCGGGCGCGGCGGGCGTCGGCGATCGCTTGGCGGATCAAAGTGAACAGCTGGTCCGGCTTGGGATCGCGCCCCTCGGCGTTGCGTTTGCCGTAGTAGGGCAGGTGGATCAGGAAGCTGTGCATGCCGGCCGCTTGAAAGCTGCGGGCAAACAACCGCCCGACCGGCATCGAGCGACCGGATTCGTGGATGACCAACACCGCGGGCGCTTCGCGGACCTCCCCTTGTTCGTCGCGAGGCTGATACCACTCCATCGACACTCGGTCGTTCACCGCGTCGCCGCTGGCGACGGGCGAAGGAAACTGCACCAGGAAGTCATACGCCGCGCCCGGTTCGCGGCAACAGGTGACCAAGAACGGCGCAGGCGTCCAGGCCAAATCACGCAGGCAAGACGCCGCGTCGGCCAGCGGATCCGCCACGGGAGACAGCGTGTCGCGGGCCTGATAGGTTTGCGTTGCAGCGGGATCTGCGGCCGCGATGGAAACCGTGCCGAGGGCCACGAACAACATCGCAGCGAGCGCACAGCTGCCCGGCCTGCGAGTCCAAGCCGTTGCCGCACGAGATCGAAAGTCGTTTCCAGCCATCATCGCTCTGATATGTCTCCTCCCTTGACGGAAAACGTCTCCCACCCCGCCAGCCGACGACCGCAGGCCACGTCCGGCATTTGATCCTTTATCCTTCATCCTTCATCCCTTCCCAGATCCCCCACTGGCCGTTGTCCTCGCCAACCGCCACTTGCAGCCGCTCGGGCCGGACGCCCGACTGGGTCTGCAGGGATTCGAGCAAGCGCCGACCGATATGGCGGGCCAGCAGTTCGGCCGTGGTGTTGGGCAGCGGCAGCAGCACGCAATCGCAGCGCGGGAACACCCAGCGGCGATCCTCGAACGTGACGGTCACCTCCCGTTCATCAGCCTGAACGCGAATCGCACGGTGCTCGGTGGGCAGCATCATGCGGTGGTCCAGTTCATCGGTGATGGTCTTCAGGGCATCGCGGAGCGAGATGAAATCGACCACGTAATGGTTTTCATCCAGCGGCCCGTCGACTTCGACTTGCACGCGGTAGTTGTGGCCGTGCAATCGTTCGCAGATGTCGCCGCCGTAAGTGATGAAATGGCCGGCGGAGAAGACGTGGTATTTCTTGTCCAGCCGGACGCGGTATCGTTCTGTCATCGCGTCAATCCGATCGTTCAAAACCCTCACGTAGGCGAGTATGTCCGAGACTCGCGCCCCGTCGGGGAGAGACTGGACATCGGGGACGCGTCGCTCCGAGACTGTGAAAAAACGGGACTGGCTCCGAGCCAACACCGCGCCAATCCCTGGAAAAACAGGGGGCTGCGAGGTGCCTGTCCCAATTCTTTCACAGCCTCGGAGCGAGCGGCCTACGGTGGAATGCCGGTCTCGGAGAGGCCGGCCCACGTGAACTACTGCATCAACTGCTCGACCTTGGCCGCGACTGCGCGTAGGGCCGCCACTTCCTCCCGCAACTGGGCGACTTCCTGGCGGAGTTCCTCAAACTTGTCCTGCGAGACGTACGAACAGGCCGAGCTGAGGCCGCCGCCTGGACGTGGCCGAGGTTCCGCTTCGCCGGCCGCCGCCGGCGTGTAGGTCGCCATCTGAGCCCTCAGCTCCTCCAACTCGCGATCCTTATACAAGTTGTGACTGACCATCTGCCCGCGGCCTTCCGGCGTGAGCGAGAGCACCAAGTTCTTGGCCATGAGGGATTGCAGGATCGGTTTCAGTTCCGGCAGGCCGGGAATCGGCTCCATCCGCGACGCATGAGCCCTCAACTCGCCCACGGTCTGCTCGCCGCGCAACAGCAGTTCCCCCATGACGGCCAACTCAACCTTGTCCACGCCGAGCCAATCGTACATTTGGTGCCGGTACTTGGGAACTCGCCCGCTGCCCTGCACCTCGACAATCGCCCCTATTTCCCGCAAGTCATCGACCGCCTGCTGCACGTCGTCTACGTTCAAGTTCATCTGCGGCGAACGGTTGCTCTTCTGGTTACAGCCGGTGACAAGGGCGTTGAGCGTCATCGGATACGCTTCCGGCGTCGTCTTGGCTTTCTCAATCAACACGCCCACCACGCGGCGCTGCCGGGAGTTCAGCGCGCGCCACTTGGGTTGCGGTTGTTCCGGCGGAGATGCTAGGGTTTCGTCCATAAATTACTCGCGATTCTATCTATGGGGATTTCGCAGGACCTAATCTAAGGCCGTTCGGGTCTGTGTTCAACGGGCATGCGGGAAAAACGGGCTGTGCCGCGGTGGCGAGAGAAAAGCCACTCCGGTTCGTCAAATTGGGACATTTCCTCTGACACCTTCCGACGAAAAGCCCCATGTGGGGGCGTTCTCGGCGGAACTTGGCATCGTGAGTGTACGTCCAACGGCGGAAAGAGCGGAAAAATCGGCCCAGTCTTGCAGGAAGCGTGCAGGGGGGACATCAGAGGCGTCATGATCCTGGCCAACACAACCAACTTCGTTCTGGCCGGCGGCGGCGAGCCGGGTCTGCTGCTGGCGGGGCTGGCGATTGCCGACGAACTGAGATCCTCGATACCGCGTTCGAGGATCATTTTCGCCGGGGCCGGAACGGGACCGGAAGTCCGCCGAATCTGCCGCGCCGGTTACGAGTACGTGGCCTTGGGAGGGGCTTGCGAAGATCGCCCCGGGCGGGCCTGGCAGTGGCCCTGGACTCGTTGGGGCGAACCGCGGTTGTTGTTGAAACGCATCCGTCCTGCGGCCGTGGTGAGCCTGGGCGGGGCGATCGGCGAGGCGGTGGGCCGAGCGGCTGCGGGACTGCGTCTGCCGCTGGCCATTCTCGAACAACATGTGTCACCCAGCCTCGCTACGAGACGGTTGGCGGCCAAAGCTCAGTTGATCTGCTTGGGCTTCGAGGAGACGCGCCGGAATCTGGTCGCGAATTGCCCGATCCGAGTCACGGGGATTCCCGTCTCGGCGGCGCCGATCGTGGCGGCGATTGAGACAGACTCGCCGGAATGCTCCCAGGTGCGCGCCGCCAGAACCTTGGCGCAGGGCGGTGCGTGCCTGCTGGTCGAGCAGCCGGACCAGGAGCAGGCTTGGACGCAGGTCCTGAAACCGTCGCTGAGCGACAGCGGTCACCGCCGGCGCTTGACCGCCGCCATGCAGCGTCATTTTCGCAACGACGCAGCCTGGCACATGGCCGGCATGATCCGCGATCTGATCTCGTCCGCGGCGGCGCACCGCGTCGCCTAAGGCGGCAGTCCGAGATGCCCAGCCTTCCCGGAAAATTTGGGCTGCCGGCGATCCTCTCTTGCGGCGGCACCGGAAATGGGAGAAAACGTGAGCGACGACGAATCGCGGCATCGCGCGCACGAAGTGACAAAACCCACGGGCTTGGCCCCTGGACCGCTACGCCGGCCGCTACATCCCGAGACCACAAAATGCGCAGCTCAGGGAGAGAGGCGGGTTTGCAGACCTATCCAGCGACAGCCAAAGTGTTGCTGGCCCTCGTCGGGCTTTTAACCCTCGCGAGGCACCGCCGGATACCGGCTGCGGAGCCGGTGGGCTCGCGTCCGTCAGCGCTGCGCTGGGCGGCGGACGCCGGAGCAGGTCTTTGAGCAACCGCAGACGGAACGTACGCGACGATTCTTCCGGCAAGTGCTGGCTTAAGACAGGAGTCATGAACATGCTCGATCCCCGCAACCTTCCCACGTTCGTTCCGAAAGTCGTTGTCCTGATCGGGGTATTCTGTTTCGTGGCCATCGTGCCGGCCACCGCGGCCGACTGGCCGATGTGGCGGTACGACGCCGGCCGTAGGGCGTGCTCGCCGGAGAAACTGACCGAACCGCTGCACCTGCAATGGGTGCGCCATTACGAGCCCCTGCGGCCGGCCTTCTGGCAAGTGCGGCAGGAGCGCGTCCAGTTTGACGCGGGTTACGAGCCGGTCGTGTGGGGCCAGACGATGTTCGTCTGCTCGTCGCGCAACGACAGCGTGACGGCGCTGGAGACGGAGGCCGGCCGCCAGCGGTGGCGATTCTACGCAGAGGGCCCGATGCGTTTCGCTCCGGCGGTGTGGGATGGCAAGGTCTTCTGCGCGTCGGACGACGGCTGTCTGTACTGCCTGGACGCCGCGAGCGGATCGCTGCGGTGGAAGCGTCGCGCTGCACCGTCGGAGCGCCACGTGCTGGGCAACGGCCGGCTGATCTCCGTCTGGCCGGTCCGCGGCGGCCCGGTCGTGGCTGATGGCCGGGTGTATCTGGCGGCCGGAGTGTGGCCCTTCGAAGGCATTTTTGTCTGGGCGCTTGATGCCCAGACGGGACGTCCCCTGTGGGGCAACGACCGTTGCGGATCGCTGTATCTGGAACATCCTCACGGCGCGATGGCTTTCGGCGGCCCGTCGCCCCAGGGATCGCTGCTGATTCGCGGCGGGGAACTGGTCGTGCCCAGCAGCCGCGCCTTCCCGGCGCTGTTCGATCTGCAAACCGGCAAGCTGGTTGATTTCGCGTTCGGCCACGGCGGTCACGGCAGCCGGCCGGGCGGCTGGTTCGTAGCCACCGACCCGGCCGGCGAACTGGTGGTCGATCCGCAGATCAACACCGAAATCCACGATGCCGGACAGCAAATCATCGGCCAGGCGGGAGTTCGGCCGCAGCCCGGCGAGGTGCGGGCGGATCGTGTGACGATCGGCAACCAGTCCTACCGCTTGCAGGAGCATGCAGCCGCGATGATCTCGGTGGGCGGCAAGACGCTGCGGTTTGCCGACGGCTTTCCGGGCGTCGAGGGCGACGTGCATACGATGCTGGCCGCAGACGGCAAGCTGTTCGTCGTCACCAGGCAGGGGAGCATCTACTGTTTCGCAGGCCGTCAGACGCAAGCGACAACCCATCCGTTGGCGCCCCGGACGCTTGAGCGGCCCGACGACCGCTGGCGCGAAATGGCTGCGACGATCATCCACCGGACGGGAGCGGAGGCGGGTTATGCGCTGGTGTTGGGCATGGGAACCGGGCGGCTGGCAGAGGAGTTGTCCCAGCAGTCGGCGCTGCACATCATCGTGGTCGAACCGGACGCGGAGAAAGCCGATGCCTTTCGCCGCCGCCTCGATGGGGCGGGCCTGTACGGCGAGCGGATCGCGGTCCATGTTGCGGACCCGCTGCAATTCTCCTTGCCGCCTTATCTGGCCGGCCTGATCGTTTCCGAGGATTTGAACGCGGCTGGTTTTGACAAGGCCGTCCCGACGTTCCTCCAAACGACCTTCGCCGCTCTGCGACCTTACGGCGGCACGCTGTGCCTGGAACTCGCTGCCGGCGGCCACGCCGCGATCGACCAGTGGGGCCACGCGGCGGGGGCTTCGATCGCAGGCGCCCGGATCGAACGGGAGGGCGAGTTGTCGCTGGTCGTGCGAGCCGGACCGCTGCCGGGAGCGGCCGATTACTGCGGCCAGCCGAACCGAGACCAACTGGTCCGCTCGCCGCTGGGGCTGCTCTGGTTCGGTGACACGTTCCATCATCACAAGCTGTTCTACAAGACGTTCACCCACGAGGCGGGCCGCGGGTTGCCAGAAACGATCCAAGTGGCTGGGGGCGTGATGAAGTACGAGATCACCGAACTGCCCTACGGTCCCAATCCGAGCGGCATGGGCTACCACGAGTACCTGCGCTGGCTGGAACGCGAGTTGACCTACCGCGACGGCTTCACGGACGTGTACACCGGCCGAGTGCTGTCGGAGTCTGAAGCCGCGCGAGCGATCGTCGCCTTTGCCCGCCCGCCGGACGTCGAACCGGAAACGCTCCCCGCACCGATTCGCACCGATCCACTGACGGGACTGGCCGAGGGCCGGGACGTGGTCAAGACCTACGGCTGCGATCTCTCGCCGGTCGACTACGGCGAATTGTATACCCTGCGATCGGGCACGGCCGCGTATTACGACAAGCGGCTGGAGAGCGGCACGATCAGCATCGGCGGCACCCGCTCGGGCTGCCGCAACAGCATCATCCCGGCCTGTGGCGTGCTGAGCTTGCCGTCGTGGACCGGCAACTGCGCGTGCAACTACCCGCTGCACACTTCATTGGCGCTGGTCGCGATGCCGCCCCAGTTCGAGCAATGGTCCGCCTGGGGCGACGTTGCGGTCGAGGCTCCCGTCCGCCGCGTGGGGATCAACCTGGGTGCTCCGGGCGACCGCGTGGCGGACGACGGCACGCTGTGGCTGGACTGGCCCAGCGTGGGAGGCCCGTCGCCGACGCTCCCGGTCCAGATTCAGCCGGAAAACGCGGAACCGTTCTACCGTCACGCCCTGTGGAACGAAGGCGGCCAGGGCTGGCCCTGGGTCAGCGGTTCGGGAATCAAGGGCCTGAAGAGCTTGCGAATCGAGCCGGTGGCGCTCCGGTCCACTCCGCCCGGCACCACGTTCAGCGTCCGCTGGCTGGGCAGCGTCCAGCCTCAATACAGCGAGACGTACACATTCTACGGCCACAGCGACTACGGCTTGCGGCTGTGGGTCGCCGATCAATTGCTGTTGGACAATAGCGCCCAACTCCGCCGAGGCCAACGAGGCGAGGTGTCGGCGACGATTTCCCTGGAGAGCGGCAAGCGGGTTCCGATCAGGCTGGAGTACTATCCGCCGAAGGAGCGCGGGCCGGACCAGCCGGCGACGGTCGCGCTGTCCTGGAGCAGCGGCTCGACGCCCAAGTCCGTCATCCCGCCGGACCGGCTTGTTTCGGCCGAAGGAAAGCCGGGCGGGCTGACCGGCCTGTACTACGCCACGGCCGCGCTCGCCGGCCCCGCGGCGCTGCAGACGGATCCTCAAGTCCGTTTCGACTGGGGCCAGTCTCTGCCCGCCGTTCTCCATCCGCTCCCGCGGCCGGTGTCACTTGCGCCCCGCTCGTTCACCGTCCGGCTCACCTTCGCGGAACCCGACGCGCTGCAGCCCGGCCAGCGAGTCTTCTCGGTGCGCATGCAGGGCCGAGAGGTACTCGATCATTTCGACATCAGGCGCGAGGCC
>CAZAQY010000084.1:14778-29355 GCA_964486845.1 uncultured Pirellulaceae bacterium | reverse complement strand
GGGTGCCCCCCGGCATGTTGGCCGACGCGCCACCTCCGCTGCCCGAGGTCGCCGAGCCGGACCTGGTGCGGCACTTCACCAACCTGTCGACCTTGAACATGTCCGTCGACACGCACTTTTACCCGCTGGGCTCGTGTACCATGAAGTACAATCCCAAGCGGAACGAGCGGCTGGCCGCGCTGAGCGGCTTGGCCGATCTTCATCCCTACCAGCCCGAAGACACGTTGCAGGGCCTGCTGCAGTTGCTGTTCGAACTGCAGCAAATGTTGGGAGAGATTTCGGGCCTGCCGGCGGTGTCGCTGCAGCCGGCAGCGGGAGCGCACGGCGAACTAACCGCCCTGATGGTGGCCGCCGCGCATTTCCGCGATGCAGGCCAGCGCCGCACCAAGGTGCTCGCGCCCGACAGCGCGCACGGGACGAATCCGGCCAGCGCACGGATGGCCGGCTTCGAGACGGTCACGGTCCGCAGCACGGCCGGCGGCGTCGTGGACCTGGACGACCTGCGCGCCAAGCTGGACGACAACCTTGCCGTATTCATGATCACCAATCCGAACACGCTGGGGTTGTTCGACGGCCAGGTGGGACAGATTGCCGAGTGGGTCCACGCGCGCGGCGGGCTGATCTACCTGGACGGCGCGAACATGAACGCGATTCTGGGCATCGCGCGTCCCGGCGATTTCGGGGCCGACATGATGCACTTCAATCCGCACAAGACGTTCAGCGGTCCGCACGGCGGCGGCGGTCCCGGGGCGGGGCCGGTCTGCGTGACGGAGAAGCTGGGGGCGTATCTGCCCGCGCCGGTAGTGGCGTACGATGGCCGCCGATATCGCCTGGATACGGACCGTCCGAAGTCGATTGGGCGCGTGCGCAGCTTTTTCGGCAGCGCCGGCGTGTTGATCCGCGCTTACTGCTACATCCGCACGTACGGTCCCGAAGGGCTGCGGGCAGTCTCGGAGAACGCCGTGCTGAACGCCAACTACTTGCTCAGCCGCGTCAAGGACTTTCTGCCCGTGCCGCAGGGCGATCGTTGCATGCACGAGTTTGTCGCCTCGGCCGCCGCGTTGAAAAAGGCCAAGGGCCTCACGGCGATGGACCTTGCCAAGCGTCTGCTGGACGAGGGCTATCACGCGCCGACCGTGTATTTTCCCTTGACCGTGCCGGAGGCGATGATGATCGAACCTACGGAGACGGAGAGCAAAGAAACGCTGGATGCGTTCGCTGCGGCGCTGTTCCGCTTGACCCAGGAGACGCCGGGCGCGTTGCACGACGCTCCACACACCACGCCCGTGAGTCGTCCTGATGAGGTCCAAGCGGCGCGAAAACCGGTGCTTCAATGGAATGCCGGCTGATCGTCGACCGGCCCGCCGGCGGGGCCTGGAACATGGCGCTGGACGAAGCGCTGCTGGAGTCCGCCGGCAGGGCAGGGCAGGGGGGCTGTTTGCGGTTTTACTTCTGGAACGAGCCGACGGTATCGCTGGGCTACTTCCAGCGTTGTGCGGACCGCCAGGCGCACGTTGCCAGCCGCGGCTGTCCCCTGGTGCGGCGATCGACGGGCGGCGGCGCGATCGTCCACGACTTGGAATTGACGTACAGTTTTACGACCAGCATCCAGACGCACGTCCACAGCGGGTTGGCGGATTGCTACGACGCGTTTCATGGAACGCTGATCCAAGAACTGGCCGAGCGCGGAATTTCCGCCCGATTGTGCCCGGCGCCGCCGCTGCGGAGGCAGGCGGAAGAGCCTTTCCTGTGCTTTCAGCGACGAGCGGAAGGGGATGTCTTGATTGGAGACAGCAAAATTGCCGGCAGCGCCCAGCGGCGGCGTCACGGGGCGATGCTGCAGCACGGCAGCGTGCTGTTGCAGCGGTCGGTGGCGGCTCCCGAGCTGGCGGGAATTGCGGAACTCTCCTCCGTTCTCCTCGATCCAAGAGAATTGGCGGAGTGCTGGGCCAAACGGGTGGCCGCCAAGCTTGGCTTGACCCTCCGCTCCGATTCGCCCACGGGTCGGGAAAAGGAGGCTGCGGAGCGGATTTTCCGCAGTCAATACGCCCAGCCGGGCTGGACAAATCGGAGATAACCCTGCTTCTGAGGCGAGGGCATTTTGACGGGCAGAATCCAGTTTGGTATGCTGTGGGAGCATTTCGTTCGGCCGATTCCGTCACGGGGGGCAATTCGCCGGCGAAAACGATGGACTGTCCTGGTATGCACGCAATTCGCTTCCGGCGCAAAGCCGCCGGTGCCGAGGAAGGGCCATGTATGAAGGTCAAGCTGAAGCTGCTCAAGGGTTCTGAGGCCGGCAAGGAAATCAAGATCCCGACGCCCAAGTGTCTGATTGGCCGCGGCGACGATTGCCAACTGCGTCCCAAGAGCGATGCGATCAGCCGGCGTCACTGTGTTGTGTACGTCAAGAACGGCCAATTGCTCGTCCGCGACCTGAAGAGCAGAAACGGCACGTGGGTCAATGGCGAACGGGTGACCGAAGATCGCGCGTTGAAGAGCGGCGATAGGATTCAGTTCGGTCCCCTGGAATTCGAAATCGTCATCGACCACAGCTTGGGCGGCGAAAAGAAGCCCAAGGTGTCGAGCGTCAAAGAAGCGGCGGCCCGGACGACATCCTCCGGCCAAGACACCGTGCAGTTGGATGACAGCGACATCAGCGATTGGCTGGCGGAAGCCGACGAGGAGGACCGAGCCCGCCGCCGGGGCGCCCCAGAGACGCGCCAGTTGAAGCTCGACGAAACCGACCAGCTTTCCATGCAGAGGCAGCTCGAGAAACAGGCGGAGAAACGAGGCGAGGGGCCGGGGGAAGAGCCGGAAGATGCGACGAAACAAGCGGTGCTCGCCGGCAAGGCGAAAGGCAAGAAAATGTTTGGCAAGCTGCCGCAGCGGCCGGAAACGGCCCCGCAAAACTCCCGCGATGCGGCCGCCGAGATGCTGAAGAAGTTTTTCAACAAACGCTAGGGGGCCAAAGTCGCAGGCACACTCCGTGTGCCGCCCGCCAGAATTTGCCTTGTCTTTTGCGTACGGCACACGGAGTGTGCCTGCCACTTTGTTACGGCACACGGAGTGTGCCTGCCACTTTGTTGCGGCACACGGAGTGTGCCTGCCACTTGATTGTGGAGCCAGTTGTGTCCAACGACCCGCGAGATCTGATTAACCGCTGCCTGGCGGGCGACGAAGCCGCCATGATCGACCTGGTCGAACGCTACCGCGACCGCGTCTTTCGCTTCTGTTATCGCATGTTGGGCCAGCGTCAGGACGCGGAAGACGCGGCGCAGGAGACGTTCGTGCGCGTGCTGCGCAGCCTGGTGACCTGGGATGGACGCCGCGATTTTGAGCCCTGGTTGCTGGCCATTGCGGGAAACCGCTGCCGGAGCCTGTTGGCCGCGCGCAAGCGGAGGCCCGCCACGGGACTGGTTGCCGCAGAGCAACTGGTGGACCGCTCGCTCGATTGGCACGCGATGCAGACGCTGGCCGAAGAGGTCCAGTTGGCCTTGCTGCGGCTGCGGCCGGAGTATCGCGAAGCGTTCGTCTTGTTCCACGAAAACCAGCTCAGTTACGATCAGATCGCAGCAGCCATTCAGCGGCCGTTGGGAACGGTCAAGACACGGATTCACAAAGCTCGCCAGCAGTTGATGGCTCAACTGCGGCGGCGCGGGGTTGTGGGGGGACGCCGGCATGCGGTGCGAGCAGTTTGAGCAGCGGCTGCAGCGATGCTTGGATCGGCGGGAACGGCCCTCGGACGATCCCGCAATCCGCCGCCATGCGGGCGTCTGCCCCCGGTGTCGAGGGACGCTCGCTGCGTATAACCGCCTGGCCGACGGACTCGACTTGCTGGAGCTCCCCGTGCCCGACGAGACGTTTTCTCAGCGGGTCGTCCGGCAAGTCCGCGTCGACCGCCGATCACCGGCCGTTGGCCGGCGCCTGGCCGGAGCGATCCTCGCCATCGCCGCATGCCTGCTGCTGGCGTGGTTGCCGCAATTTGCAGGGCGTGACGACACGGTGCCGTCGGCCTCCCCGCGCGTTGCTGCGACAGGCACTGCGCCGCCAGTTGTGGCAAGGATGACGTCTGTTCCCCATGGGGTGCAGAGCGGTCCAGCGGCGACTGCTCCGACAGGCATGACCGCCGATGCCAAAATCGGCCTCGTCCCGTGGACGATTTGGCCCACCAGCTTGTCCTTCGGCGCCTGGAATCCCATCGACACGTTGGCTGGCGGCCTGACTCCCATCACGTCGCCTTTGGGGGTGGCCGTCGAAGAGATTCGCCGGACGATTCCTCTGGGACGTGTCGAGCCGCCATCTGCGTCGCGCGGCGACTCGGTTCGGCGAAGCGCCTCTCGCGATGCCTCGCCCCTGGCGTGACAATCGGAACCTTCCCACCTTTCGGAATCTCAGGAAAACGGGCCGTATCTTCGCCGGCCTTCCTGGACTGCGCGTTTTCACGTGGTAATTTATTTTATCCGTGATTCTCGCCGCACCTTATCAGCCCCCTTTTCAACTCGTTGGCGCAATCGCCTAAGCGTGGGAGGATCGTCCTGTGATCGTGGAGAAGAATGAAAGCGAAGTCGAAGTCCAAATCGAACGCCGTACGTCGACCCCTCGCCGTCAGGAGGGCAACGAGCGTCGCAAGGCGTCTTTTCCCGTGTCGGAGGAACGGAGGGTGGGGGAGAGGCGCAATGCCCACCGGCGGAGGCAGATCGATCCCACGACCTGCGAACGCGACTACAGCGAGGACGAAATCCAGTTCATGCGGGCACTGGACGATTACAAGCGAGCCAGTGGCCGGATGTTCCCCACCTGCAGCGAAATCCTGGAAGTCGTTCGCGCGTTGGGCTATGTAAAATCGACCGCCGGGGAATCGGCGGCGCCGTCGAATGCGTAGAAATTGGTCTTGTCAGGCGGGCCGCATGGGGCTAATCTCCCGCCGCTTCTCTCTGCCGCCCAAGGTGTTGGGTGTCACGGATCTTGTTTAGGGACTGCTAGCAAGAAGGCATGGCTGCCGTGAGTCGATCAACTCGCTTGACGATGGTTGTGGTTTGGCAGATCGTCACCTTAGGGGCCATCACGCTGTCGGCTTCGGGCTGCAAGGTGGCGGCGGACGGTCAGAACCTGCAAGGGGCGAGGCTGTATCAAAGCGGCCAATACGACGTGGCCATGCAGAAATTCCAGAAAGCGGTGGCCACGGACCCCACCAATGCCGACGGCTACTACAACATGGCCTGCACGATGCACCGCATGGGCATCGCCCGCAACGACCAGAACGCTCTGAATCAGGCCGAAACGCTGTACAACCAATGCCTTGATTTGGACGAGAATCACACCGACTGTCATCGGGCCTTGGCCGTCTTGCTCGTGGAGACGGGGCGATCCGACAAAGCCTTCAATTTGCTGAAGAACTGGGCCGTGCGCAGGCCCAACGTGGCGGACGCGCGGATCGAGCTGGCCCGGCTGTACGAGGAATTCGGCGATCCGGAGGCTGCCAAGACCTACCTGACCGAAGCGGTGAACTTGGACCAGTACAACTCCCGTGCTTGGAACGCGTTGGGGCGTTTGCGCGAACAGAGCGGCGAGTACAGCCAGGCCTTGGCCAACTACCAGCGCTCGTACAGCCTGAACCAATTCCAGCCCGAGATCATGGAGCGCATGGCGGCCCTCAATCAGACCATCGCCAGCCAATTCGCCGGCTCGACATCCGCCGGCGACACCCGCACCGTCAACGCCGGCTCACCAACCAATCGCTGACCGGGTGGGGACCAGGAAACTGCCTGGAACCGCACGCCAGTAGTCCGGCTTCTTCGAAAACAACGGACTTCTCTTTGGCCGGCCCGCCAATTTTGCCTGCCGACTTTTCAGGCCGTGCTGAGTTGCTAAAATCTTCGCTTTCAGTCCCTCCAACCTACCAGGAGACTCACACGGCGATGACCGAACGCGTTTTCAGTTTTGCCCCTGGACCGGCGGTGTTGCCCGTGCCGGTTTTGGAACAAGTGCAACGGGACCTGCTGTGCCTGCCGGGCGCCGGGGCCTCGATCCTCGAAATCAGTCACCGCAGCAAAGCGTTTGAGGGGATCATGGCGGATGCCAAGGCGCGTCTGAAATCCCTCTTGGGCGTCCCCGACGATTATCACATCCTGTTTCTGCAGGGGGGGGCCCGGTTGCAGTTCTCGATGATTCCCATGAACCTGCTGCGCGGGTCCAGCGTGGCCGCAGATTACGTGGTGACGGGCTCCTGGAGCAAGTATGCGCTGGAAGAGGCGAAGAAAGAGGGGCCGGTCAACGTGGCCTTCAACGGCAAGGACACGAATTACGACCGCCTGCCGGCGATGAGTTCGCTGCAGTTCAATCCTGGGGCGCCCTACGTCTATATCGCTTCCAACGAAACCATTCAAGGCGTGCAGTTCGCGACCGATCCGGACACGGGCGGCGTGCCCCTGGTGTGCGACGCTTCGTCGGATTTCCTCCACCGGCCGGTGGACGTCAAGCGGTATGGCATCCTGTACGCGTGCGCCCAGAAGAACGCCGGCCCCGCCGGGCTCACGATCGTGATCATCCGCGACGACCTGGCGAAACGCAGCCCGGATTCGCTGGCGGGCTATTTGAGCTACCGCACCCACGCCGAGAACAACTCGTTGTGGAACACGCCGCCGGTGTTCGGAGTCTACGTTTTCCAATTGATCGCGCGGTGGCTGCAGGAGGAGATCGGCGGTCTGGACAAGATGTTCGCGCTGAACCGGGAGAAGGCCCGGATGCTGTACGAAGTGATCGACGCCAGCGGCGGCTTCTATCGCGGACATGCTCAGCCCGACTGCCGTTCGGTGATGAACGTCACGTTCCGCCTGCCGAACGAGGAGTTGGAGAAGAAGTTCCTGGCCGAAGCCGCTCCACTCAAGCTGCGCGAACTCAAGGGCCACCGCAGCGTGGGCGGGATGCGGGCCTCGATTTACAACGCCATGCCGCTGGCCGGCGTGGAAACCCTCCGCGACTTTATGAGGGACTTCGCGGCTCGCAACGGCGCTTGAGTGACACGCAGCGGCCGTAACAACGAAAGGCACAAAGAATGGCCAAGATCATCGTTCTCGACAAAATCTCTAAGCAAGGACTGGCTCTGCTGGACGCGGCCGGGGGCATTGAATACGAAGTCCGCACGGGTCTGAAGGGCGAGGAGCTGCGCAAGGCGTTGGCCGAATTCGACGGCGCGATCGTCCGCAGCGGCGTCAAGATCACGGCCGAGTCGCTGGAAGGCAACCGGCGTTTGAAGGCCATCGTGCGCGCCGGCGTGGGCGTGGACAACATCGACCGCCAGAAGGCCACGCGATTGGGGATCGTCGTGATGAACACGCCGGCCGGCAACACGATCAGCACGGCGGAGCACGCCTTCGCCCTGATGCTGGCCCTCTCCCGCAACGTGGCGGCGGCGAACCAGAGCCTGGTCGAAGGCCGCTGGGACCGGAGCGCGTACATGGGAACGCAGTTGGCCGAAAAGACGTTGGGCATCGTGGGGCTGGGACGCATCGGCACGGAAGTGGCCAAACGGGCGCTGGCGTTCGCGATGCGGGTCATCGGCTACGATCCGTTCTTGTCGGCCGAGGCGGCGGAGAAACTGGGCATCGAGCGAGTCGAAACCGTCCACGAGATGCTGCCGCGGGTCGATTACCTGACGGTCCATACGCCGCTGACGCCGGAGACGAAGCACCTGATCGGCGCCAAGGAAATCGAGATGATGAAGCCGGGCGTGCGGCTGATCAACGGGGCCCGCGGGGGCATCTACGACGAAGCGGCGCTGGTCGAGGGTCTGAAGAGCGGCAAGCTGGGCGGCGTGGCCCTGGACGTCTTCGAAAACGAGCCCTGCACGTCCAGCCCGCTGTTCGGCATGAAGCACGTGGTTTGCACCCCGCACCTGGGCGCGAGCACCGAAGAGGCCCAGACGCTGGTCGCCGTCGAGGGCGTGCAGTTGCTGGTGAACTTCCTCAAGACCGGCGAAATTCGCCACGCGGTGAACGTGGTCGCGATCCAGCCGCAGACGCTGGAATCGCTCCGCGGCTATCTGAATGTCGCGTATCGCTTAGGCCGCCTGCTGGCCCAGGTCCACGATGGCGGCTTGGAGTCCTGCACGCTGCAGTACCGCGGCGAAGTGGCCGACAAGGAGACCCGGCTGCTGACGGCCGCCTTCTGCGCCGGCCTGGCCGAAGGCGCGATGGAGGACGAAGTGAACATCGTCAACGCGGAACTGTTGCTCCGCGAACGCGGCATCCAGATCCAGGAAGAAACGCAGAGCAAGCCGAGCGACTTCAGCTCGACCATGACGGCGTCGGTGACCAGTCGCGGCCAGACGTTCACCGCCGCCGCCACGCTGTTCGGCAACAACATGCCGCGGCTCATCCGGCTGAACGACTATCGTTTCGAGGCCTACCTGGACGGGAACCTGCTGTCTTTCGTCCACAGCGATGTCCCGGGTGTGATCGGCGCGGTCGGGACCGTGTTCGGCAAACACCGCGTCAACATCGCGCAGATGGCGGTCGGCCGCGAGACCGATCAACCGGGCGGCGAAGCGATCGGCGTCTTGAACCTGGACAGCCTGCCGCCGCCGCAGGCGATCGACGAGGTGTTGGCGACGCCCGGCGTGCTGAGCGTGAAAGTGTTCGCCTTGCCGGCCACCGGCCAGTTGCCGTCGTGGCTGCAGTGAGGCGCGCAAGTAGACCGGATTTCAATCCGCTCGGAACCGGTTTCGACCCGTCCGGAGCAGGTTCCAATCCGTTCGGAACGGAATGAAATCCGTTCTGCACAGCGGGGCAGGGCAGGGGGGATCTGAGGCATGTTCGACGCGGTTACCGTCATCATTCCCGCGCTGAACGAGGAGCAGTCGCTGCCCCTGGTGCTGGCGGACTTGCCGGCGGTCGGCCAGCGGATCGTCGTCGACAACGGCAGCTCCGACGCGACGGCCGAAGTGGCGATCCGCTGTGGCGCGACGGTGGTCCAGGAGCCGCAGCGGGGTTACGGCGCCGCCTGCCATCGCGGTTTGGCTGCCGTTGAGGATGGCATCCAGCGGGGCGGGACACCCCCGCGGGTCGTCGTCTTTCTGGACGCCGACTACAGCGACCATCCCGAACTCCTGCCGCAGTTGGCCGAGCCGATCCTGCAAGACCAGGCCGACTTCGTGCTGGGATCCCGCTTGACCGGCCGGCGCGAACCGGGCGCGATGCCTCCCCAGAGCGTGTTCGGCAACCGCTTGGCTTGTTTCCTGATGCGCCGGCTGTTCGGCGCGTCGTACACCGATCTGGGACCGTTCCGCGCGATCGGTTACGCGCCGCTGTGCGGTTTGGCAATGGCGGACCGCGACTACGGCTGGACGATCGAAATGCAGATCAAGGCGGTCCGCGCCGGCTTGCGGATCCGCGAAATCCCCGTTCCCTATCGGCAGCGGGTCGGCCGCAGTAAAATCAGCGGCACGGTGGCGGGAAGCATCCGCGCCGGCGGGAAGATCCTATGGACCGTGGCCAAGTACGGCTGGCAGCGAGCCCAGCCGAAGCAGTTCTGACGCACCGCCTTTCGGCCACGGCCAGTTGGAGCCTCTGGGTGCTGCTGGCCGCCGCCTCCTGCGGCCTGTACGCGCTGTTGGCGCGGTGGAGCTGGCAATTTGAGCACGCGGACGCCTACCGGGATCGCCCGGTTCTGGTGGCGCTGGCGTTGTTGGGCGCTGCCTTCGTCGTCTACTTGCCGTCGGTATTCTTCGCCGCCCGCTGCCCGTTGCGCCGCGGCCAACTGGCCTTCCTGGTCGGAGCGGCGATCGCTTATCGGCTGATCCTGCTGCCTTCGATCCCGATCCAGGAGGTCGACATCTACCGCTACATGTGGGACGGCAGCGTCGTCTGCCAGGGCGTCAACCCGTTTCGTTACTCGCCGCGCGTCGTGCTCGCCGCCCGCCGCGAGCTGGTGCGCGACGACCGGCTGGCACGCCTGGTGGAACTGCGCGACTCCGACCCGCACCTCCATACGGTGCTCGCCAGGGTGCACTACGGTTTTTTGCCCACCGTCTATCCACCGGTGAGTCAGGCGGTATTTGCGGCGGCCGCCTGGACGACGCCCGGGCACGCCACCGTCGAGCAGCGCATGACCGTGCTCAAGATCTGGCTGGCGGGGTTCGATCTGGCGACGCTTGGAATCGTGCTTCTGCTGCTTCGTCAGACGCAGCGTCCGCCGGGCCTGTGCATCGTCTACGGCTGGTGTCCGCTGGTACTCAAAGAATTCAGCAACAGCGGGCACTTGGACGCGATCGCCGTGTCCCTGACCACGTTGGCGGTTTGGCTGGCCGCGCGAGCGTTGGCGAGACCTTGTGCCGCGGCAGGAACGCAGGGCGGATCCCGCCCGCGACCCGCATTCCGCGACGGCCTGGCGGCGGTCGCCGCCGGCGGAGTGCTGGCGCTGGCGATCGGCGCGAAACTGTATCCGGTCTGGCTGGTCCCGCTGTTTGCGGCGCTCGTGGTGCAACGTCTGGGATGGAGATGGTTTTGGGTGGCGGCCGACGTGTTTCTGGCGACAGCGCTCCTGGTCCTGTGGCCGCTGCTGCCGCCCCTGGGCGCCCGCGGGCAAGCGCCGCCCAGCGCGGTGAACGCCGGCGAGGCAGCCCAGCCGGGATCCGATTCTGCCTCGCCGGCCGACCCCGGCCGGGGTCTGAAAATGTTCTTGACGCGTTGGGAGATGAACGACTTTCTGTTCATGATCGCGATGGAGAACGTGATGCCCGGCGATGTCCGGCAGGACCGGCCGCGGCCGTGGTTTTCGGTCGCTCCCGAGTCGCCGCGCGCCGCGTTGATCGAACCCTTGGCGGCCCGGTTTGCCGGAGACCGCTGGCAAACTTCGTTCCTCGTGGTGCGCGCGATCTCGCTGCTGGCGACCGTGGCGGTGGCGGCCTGGTGCGTCCGCAGATCGTTGCGGAATCGTGACGTCGCCGTGTGGCTCGAGTCGGCCTTTCTGATTTTGGCCTGGTTTTG
Source organism: uncultured Pirellulaceae bacterium (assembly GCA_964486845.1). Lineage (GTDB taxonomy): Bacteria > Planctomycetota > Planctomycetia > Pirellulales > Pirellulaceae > Anammoximicrobium. The sequence continues at coordinate 18,370 of CAZAQY010000084.1, read as the reverse complement.
GTTCCTCTCGCCGACGCTCAACCCCTGGTACTGGACGTGGGTCATGCCGCTGGTGGTGTTCTCCCGCAGTCGCGTGTGGCTGTGGATGAGCGGCGTCGTGTTGCTGTACTACTCGCGGTTTTGGTTCATCTACCAGTTTCCGGACACGCCGGTCGCCGGGACGCCTTATCAAGGCGCCGCGTTCTTCGACTTTGTCGTGACCTGGTTGGAATTTGGACCCTGGTTCGCCTGCCTGGTCTTCAGCGGCCTCCGGCGGCGACAGAAAGCCGGCCGGCGGCGAGCGGCCGATTGATCCGGTCCGGCGGCGAGAGGGCAGGGCAGGGCAGAGCAGGGGAGCGACGCGGCGGCGCCGATCGGAATCTTGAGAAATGACAACCGTGGCCGAAGTCTCACGACTCCGGCTACGACGCTAGCAGTGGCAGCATTTCGCGATACTCAGATCACGGCCGGTTCTTCCACGTTTTTTCAGTGCTAGCACTTAGCCCGGTGCACCTCGTCGCGGGCGGCAACGGTGGTTTTATCCACCCCCAGCCAGAAAGTGCTATTTCCTGTTTTGTGCAGAAAAGGTAGGATATCTATCGACTGGACGAGTCTCGACTCGTCGTGGTCCCGCCGAGTTCAGATTCGGAACGTGATCGAACTTGGCCCGGCGCAATCCGGCGGAAACCTGAATGGATGTTTGTTCTCTTTCCCGTAAGGAAACCCGTCATGTCGGACGCCGCGAAGATGTTGTTCAACCGAGTCGACTCCGCCATTCACGGGAGTCCCCATCTGACAGGCCACACGCTGCACATCGAACTGCGGCGTGGACGGGTCGTGTTGCGAGGTGTCGTGCCCTCGTACTATCAGAAACAGATCGCGCAGGAAGTGGCGCGGAGGGTGGACGGCGTCGAGCGAGTGGAAAACCAACTCGAGGTCGCCTGGACGGCGGCGCCGCCCGCATGGGACGAAGCCACCGTCTGAGCGCGCGAGAGGGGTTTTCGGCTGAGAAAAAGCCCGGCTTTTCTCAAAAAGCCGGGCTTCCGCGTCTTCTCAACGCGGCTTGCCGGGCCGGTAGAAGCCTGCGATGGCCTCCTCGCGGTCTCGGTAGTGCGTGAATCGTTGCGAGAAGTCGCTGTCGCAGAGGCGCGTCTCGTGCTCGGCGGCCATCCCGCACAACCGCAAGATCGCCCCTTGCCGCTCCATTTCGTCTCGCAGCAGGTGGAGTTCCTCCATCAGGTCCGGCGGCATCTCCTGCAGGTTCTCAAGTTCCAGGAGCAAGCGTCCTTTCAACTCCTGGCGCATCATCATACACAGGCTCTCGGCCAATCCCGTGGCGTCGGCATCAGCACTTTCCGGTCCGTACAGCTTGACAAACAGCCAGCCCGGACCACGATCCAATTCCGTCTTCCAACCAGGGGCCAAATCTACCAACATGTGACCGTACCTCCTGATTCCAGCGCCGCTCCGCAGGCGTTTCCTAAAAAGGCCCACACTTGAAACCAGTATTAGGCTTTGCCGCAACAAAGGCAAGTCCAGTATCCATTTCTTGAGGGCAGAGCAGGGCAGGGGAGGGGGCGGAGGACCACGACCCCAGCGACGCTGCGGCGGGCGGCCGGCGCGGTAGGCCAGTTGACCGGCATCGGCAACCACATTACGCTAACGTAAGAAAGGGTGGTCCGACACGATGCTGGCAGCGCAAGCAACCACGCGCACCGCGGCGGACAAAATGGGCTTTTCAGGTCCGATAGGTCCCCCAGCAGGCTTCGCCCGAAACGGAGGTGGCGCCGTGTGCCATGAATTGTCGTGTTTTCGCATCGAGCGACAGGGAGACGTGACCATCGTCACGCCCACCGTCTTCGATTTCATCGACCAGACAACGAATTTTGAATCCAAGAAAGAGCTGGTGCACTTTGCCCAGCAGGAGCAGCCGGACAAAGTCGTCATCGACTTCCAAAACATCCAGCGGTTCTCGACGGAGTTTATCGGGACACTGCTGAGCTTCAAAAAGCAAATGGGCGCCGGCGGGAAAATCAAGCTCTGCTCGCTGCAACCGGTGCAGCGAGACATTTTTCGCGTGCTCAATCTCGACGGCACGGTGTTCCAAATCCTGGACGACGTGAACGCGGCCGTGCAGTCGTTCGCTTGACACCCTCTGCCCACGGGACCAAATCCATGACCGAAGCGAATCCCATCTTCCACTCCGAAAACCTCGGCGGCGTGAACATCGTCACGCTGCTGCCGTCCGACTTCTTCGATCAGCAGACGATCGCCGCGGCCAGGCGCGAATTAGCCGCCTTCTCGAAAACACAGAATCCCGCCAGGCTGATCGTGCGGTTCACGAACGTCGAGCGGTTCTCCAGCGATTTCATTCGCGTCCTGGTCATGCTCCGCGAGCACATCGTGGCGAATCATCCCGGCGGCGAGATGAAACTGTGCGAGGTGCAGTCGCAGTTGCGGACGGTCTTCAAGGTGTTCGACCCCCGGCAGAAGCTGTTCAAGCTGTACGACACCGTCAAGGACGCCTTCACGGCGTTCCCGGAGGAGTAGGGCAGGGCAGGGAAGAGCAGGGCAGGGGAGACGGAGCGTGCGAGCTTGCGTGCAGCGCGTCAGTCAGTGCAGCGTGACGGTCGACGGGCAGGTCGTCGGGCAAATCGGCCGGGGCCTGTTGGTGCTGCTGGGCGTCACGCACGATGACACGCAGGCCGACGTAGACTACTTGGCCGAAAAGACGACCGGCTTGCGGATCTTCGAGGACGACGCGGGCAAAATGAACCGCTCGGTACTCGACATCGGCGGTCAGGTCCTGGTGGTCAGCCAGTTCACGCTCTGGGGCGACTGCCGCCGCGGCAAGCGGCCCAGCTTTACCGACGCCGCTCCGCCCGAACTGGCCGAACGTCTGTACGACCAGTTCGTCGCCGCCGTGGGACGTCTTGGCGTGCCGGCCGCGACCGGCCAGTTTCGTGCCCACATGGACGTCGCCCTGGTCAACGACGGACCGGTGACCCTGCTGCTGGATAGTCGAAAAGGATTCTAGGAGGCTGTCCGAGAAATCGTGTCAAGACACAAAATGTTGTGCAAGCACCTGACTGATAGCTGCCACCTATTGTGGTTTTTTTGAATTCTAGGACAGCCTCCTAGCTCGCGTCACGTCGACACGTTCGCCCTGCTGCTGGACCGCTCCGAAGCCGTCATGCCCGCCCGAACTCCAAGAGGTGCCAGCACCCTACCTGGAATGACGACCTGGGAATGACGATCTGGAATGACGATTTGCATCCGGAATGACGATTTGCAGCGTCGTTTGCCGGCCGCCGGAATTCTCGACTCGGAGGTCCCTGCGAACGCAAATCCCGGCGGCCGAGAAGCCGTTTCGAGCGACGACGCCGTGACCCGCTGGCTGCGGCAATTCCAGGACTCGCAATCGGCCCGGTAGCCGAACTCGCCGGGGTCCGGCGAAGTTCGCCGAAGGCTCGAACCGGGGCGAAATCCGCGGCGGTCGCGGTTTGCGGATTTCCTTGGGAAAACCGCATCCATAACCGAACATAAGAAACATTATCGGACGTTCCCGGCAGCCTCCAAAACGGCCGTTCGGCGAGTTTTGGACTGCGGTGCC
>CAZAQY010000084.1:0-14678 GCA_964486845.1 uncultured Pirellulaceae bacterium | reverse complement strand
TTGTCACCGCTTTGGACAGCGGCCTGCAGCGCTGCTGCTGCTTAGGTTCCGGAAAGCGACTTTTGGACTGCGGTGCCTTGTCACCGCTTTGGACAGCGGCCTGCAGCGCTGCTGCTGCTTAGGTTCCGGAAACCCGCTCAACCGGCTTCGGAACCGTTTTCCGCCGCCGGCGGCGCTTTCAGAAAAACGCCCATCCGGCGAAATTTTTCGTACCGTTCTGCCAGCAGTCTGTCCAACGGCGTCGCCAACAGTCCGCGGAGCGTGCGGACCAGGTAGAACTTCAGCCGAGCGGCCATCTGATGATGATCCCGGTGCGCGCCGCCCAGAGGCTCGGGGATCACCGCGTCGATAATCCCGAACTGGAGCAGGTCGGTGGCGGTGAACCGCAGCGCCCGGGCCGCCTGTTGGGCGTATTCGCCGCTCTTCCAGAGAATCCCGGCGCAGCCTTCGGGACTGATGACCGAATAGTAGGCGTGCTGCAGCATGGCCACCCGATCGCCCACGCCGATGCCCAGTGCCCCGCCGCTGCCGCCCTCGCCGATGACCACGCAGATGATCGGCGTCGGCAGGCGGGACATCTCGTACATGTTTTCGGCGATGACCCAGGCTTGCCCGCGTTCTTCGGCGCCCACGCCGGGGTAGGCTCCGGGCGTGTCGATCAAGGCGATCACGGGCACGGAGAACTTGGCGGCCAGCCGCATCTTGGCCATTGCCTTGCGGTAGCCTTCGGGATGGGCACAGCCGAAGTAGCACGCCGCCCGCTCCTTGTAGGTCCGGCCTTTCTGATGGCCGATCACCAGGACCTTGTATTGGTCCAGCTTGGCAAACCCCGTAACGATCGCGCGGTCGTCGCCAAAGTGACGGTCGCCGTGCAGTTCCATGAACTCCTCGAACGCCAGGCCCAGGTAGTCGGCCGTGTAGGGGCGGTTCTTGTGCCGCGCGACCTGGACGGTTTGCCACGGATCGAGGTTTTCGTAGATCCGCTTGGTGACCTTGGCCCATTCGCGGCGCAAGAGGCGAATCTCGCTTTCGGTTTCCGGCCGCCCGTCGGCCGCCCGTTCCAGCGCGCTGAGTCGCGATTCCAGTTCGTGGATGGGCTGCTCGAATTCCAGCCCGGGTGCAAGTGCCGGAGTCTCCATACTGCTATTCTTCCTCCTCTGTCGGCTGCCCTTTGCTGCTCTGCGGCAGTTGCTTCAGGGAGTCGGCGTCCGTCACCGGCCCCAGTTGCATCTCCGACAGCTTGAACTTCGGCGGCTGGGGCTTCTTGTTGAAGATCTGGAATTCACGGAAAGCCTGCAGAACTTCCCACATCGACTTGGGACGCGACTCGCGCTTCTTGTTCATCATCCTCCTCACGTAGTCGGCGCAGTCGCGGGACACATTGTGATTGTATACAATCGCCGACGGGACGGAGGACCGCAGATGCCGCTCCAGCAACTCGGTGGGCGACGAGCCCGTGTAGGGCGGCCGGCCCGTCAGCAGCTCGAACACCACGCAGGCGAAACTGTACACGTCGCTGCGGGCGTCGGGAACTTCGCCGCGAATCTGCTCCGGCGACATGTAGCTCCGCGTCCCTTTGACCGGTTGCTTGAAGCCGAGGAAGCTGAGCAGACTGCGCTTGGGCCGCTGGGCAATGGCGAAGTCGATCAGTTTCACGTTGCCGTCGTCGTCCACCAGGAAGTTGTCGGGCTTGATATCGCAGTGGACCCACCCCTTTTCGTGCAAGTAGTGCAAGCCGTGGCTGGCCTGGCTGATGATCTTGTCCGCCAGGTAGGCAATCGCATCCGGACCTTCGCGCAGCACTTGCTTCAGGTTCAACGCGCTGAAGAGTTCCAAGACCAGGTACGGGGTCGCAGCCTGTGCGTCCAATTCAAAGACGCGGATCACGTTGGGGTGGTGCAGGTTCTTCCCCACTTCCAGTTCATGCTTCAGATAACCCAGCTCCTCGCGGTCCCGGGCGACCTCGGTCTTGAGCATCTTCAGCGCAAACCGCTCGCCGGTCTTCTCCTTGACCGCTTCCCAAATCATGCTCGAATGACCGGCGCGAATCAGCCGCGCCAAACGATACGGACCGACGAAATCTCGAACCTTAGTCACGTCCACACCTGCCGTTGATGCTGGGTAATCGCCGGTCGGCAACAGGGCACGGCGCCTGCCGTCGGCAGGATCCTTCCGGACCAAGGCGGAAGGCTCCCATCGGTCAACAGTTTAACTCACCACGGGCCGCTCTGAAAGTGCACCGCCGCTTGTCAGCAGCCGCTCGTACAGGCCGCGGAGCTGCCGCGTCATGTGCTCGTGCCGGAAGGTCTCGGTAAACCGCTGGCGGCCGTTGCCCGCCAGCCGCTGCCGCAGACACGGGTCGCGTGCCAGCTGGACCAGCGCGCCGGCCAGCGGTTCGATGCACTTCGGCGGCAGCAGAAACCCGGTTTCGCCGTTCAGGACCACTTCCCGCGCCCCGTCCACGTCGTAGCTGACCACCGGCTTGCCGGCAATCAGGGCCTGCGGCAACGCCCGCGCCAGCCCCTCACGCAGACTGACGTGGACCAAAATGTCCATCGCCCCCAATAATTGCGGGATCCGGGCGGGCGGCACCAAGCCGGTGAATTGAAAGCGGTCCGCCAGCCCGGCCTGCCGCAACTGATTCTCCAACGCCTCCCGCAGGATTCCGTCGCCGATCAGCAGGAACCGCGCCTGCGGACACGCCTGCACGACGCCCGCCGCAGCCGCGATCAAGTACTCGTGCCCCTTCAGGTGAAACAACCGGGCGATCTTGCCGATCACGACGTGCTGGTCCGCGTAGCCGAGTTCGGCCCGCACGCGCTGGCGGTGCTCGTTGGCCGCCAGGAACGGCTCGACATCCATGCCGCTGTAGACCGTCGTGAATTTTGCTCGCGGCGCGACCCCGGCGTCAACCAACAAGTCCGTCATGGCGTCAGCGACGCTGACCAGTGCATGGCACCGCCGGGCGGCGTAGGCTTCACACCAGCGGAACAGGTTCCTGGCCGCCGCGTTTTGATACGGATGGAACGGAGCCCCGTGGACGGTGTGGACAATGGCGGGAACCCGCAGTGCTTGCGCGGCCAGTCGCCCCAAGACGCCGCCCTTGGCACTGTGCGTGTGGACCACATCCGGCCTGAAGTCGCGCAAGATCCGCTTGACCGCCCGGTAAGCCTGCCAATCGCGCCACGGATGAATCGCCCGCCGCAAAGAGGGAACCAGCGCTAGCGGCACCCCCCCTCCCCTGCCCTGTGTCAACAGCTCGCCCTCCGGCCCCAGCGACGGCCCCGTGACCAACAACACGTCGTCGCCAAACAAACGGATCAAATCCTGGCAGCACAGCAAGGTGTTCTCCTGCGCCCCGCCGACGATCATCCGAGTTATGACGTGTGCGATCTTCATGGGGAACCAATGTTGCGGTTTGCGGGTAAGTAATCGGTGATCGGTAATCGGTGATCAGTTTCCGGTGGCCAGTTACCGGTCACCGATCACCCCCCTTCACCACCCATAGTCCACACTCACCAGAAACAGCCCTTGCGGCGGCGCCGTCATGCCGGCGAGTTTCCGGTTCCGCGCGGCCAGCACATCAGCGATCCAGGCTGGCGATTGCCGCCCGCGTCCGACTTCCACCAAACTGCCCACGATGTTGCGGACCATATTGTACAAGAACCCGTCCGCCTCGACCTCCACGACAATTCGATCCAGGAAGTCGCCGGCCCGCCGCTGGACCGTCAATTCGTAAATCGTCCGCACGCTGCTGGCTCGCGGCGCGCCGGCGGCCTCGAAGCTGGAGAAGTCGTGCCGGCCCAGCAGCACTGCGGCCGCGGCCTGCATCGCCTGGACATCCAGCCGGTGAGGAAAGTACCAAGCGTACGCACGCTCAAACACATCACGCATCGGACCGTCCTGGACCACGTAGCGATATCGCTTGCGGATCGCGTCGCGAATTGCGTGGAAACCGTCCGGCGCTTCCCGAACTTCGCGGATCACCATGTCCTTCGGCAGATTGGCGTCGAGCGCCTTGCGGAGCACCTCCGCCGGCAAATGCGTTTGGCTACTGAAACTGACGACCTGGCCCAACGCATGGACGCCCGCATCCGTGCGCCCGCTGGCGACGGCCCGAATCGGCTCGCCGGTCACCTGCCGCAACGCCGCCTCCAACTCCGCCTGAATCGTCCGCGCGTTGGCCTGCACTTGCCAGCCCGCGTAGGCGGTGCCGTCGTACGACAGAGTCAGTCGAAATGTGCGCATCACGGCGGGACAATATACCCACACGCACGCCAATCGTCCAACGGGGGCGAGGGCACGGCATGCACAAGACCGCGCAGGAGACCCGCGGTCGGCGGCTTCGGCGAGGTCAGGAAACCTGCGCCACACCTGGAGAACGAATGGTGAAAACGGAATCGTGAATACTGAATGAGGAATACTCGTGGACGCCCCGGGCCGTTTCCGTTCTGCATTCCGTATTCACGATTCAGTCTTCAGTATTGCAGAAACTCCCACAGGCGCCCCGTGATCGGATTCCTTCTCGAGAACCTCGCGGATATCATACACGTACACGCGCGGACATGGCGTCGAAATCCGTTTACAAGGGTACGATTGACATGCGGTTTGGATGCGGAATCGTTCTCGGTGTGTTCGCCGTTCTGGCGGCGGGTTGTTCGAGGCCCGCCAGCGATGCGGTCGGGTCCTCGGAAACGGGTCAGGTTGAAAACGTTCAAACCGACAGCGCCTCTGAGGCCCCGCCGGAGCCTCGGCAGATCAACATCATCTACCCCCTGGCCGGCGCGCTGTTTCCGCCGGAGATCGCCGCACCGACATTTCGCTGGGAAGACGATGAGTCAAGTTGCGACGGGTGGCGGATCGAGATCCGGTTCCAGGACGGCCCGCCGATGGAATTCCGCAGCGATGCGCCCCAGTGGACGCCGGAGGATGAGGACTGGGAGGCGATCAAGGGCCGCTCGCGCTCCGCCGAGGCGGTGGTCACCGTGGCGGGCGTCGGCCGCGCCGCGCCAGACCGGTTTGTGTCCAGGGGCAGTACTTCTCTCCGCACGTCGAACGACGAAGTGGGGGCGCCGATTTTCTATCGCGAGGTGAATCTGCCCTTCCGCGACGCAGTCAAGGATCCGTCCCGCATCCGCTGGCGGTTTGGCGAGATCTCCGCCCGCCAACCGCCGCCCGTGGTCCTGGAAAAACTGCCGGTCTGCGGGAACTGCCATTCGTTCTCCGCAGACGGCCGGGTCCTGGGCATGGATGTCGATTACGCGAACGATAAAGGCTCGTACGTCATCACCGACGTGGCCCAGGACATGATCCTGGACCGGGAGCACGTCATCACGTGGGGAGATTACAAGAAGGAAGACCGGCAGCCCACGTTCGGCCTGTTGTCCCAGGTTTCGCCCGATGGCCGTTACGTGGCGAGCACGGTCAAGGACCGCTCGGTGTTCGTCGCCACGGACGATCTGGCGTTCAGCCAACTGTTCTTTCCCATCAAAGGGATCGTGGCCATCTACGACCGCCAGACCAAGGAGTTCCACGCGCTGCCGGGGGCGGACGACCCGCGGTTGGTCCAAAGCAATCCGGTCTGGAGCCCGGACGGTAAGTACCTGGTTTTCGCCCGGAGCGAGGCGTATCAGCTGAAGAACCTCCGCAATGACTCGCGCGTCCTGCTGACCCAGGCGGAGTGCCGGGAGTTTCTGAAGGACGGCAAGATTTTTCGTTTTGATCTGTACCGGATTCCCTTCAATGGCGGCCGGGGCGGCACGCCGGAGCCGCTGGTCGGAGCTTCCGGCAACGGCCTGAGCAACTACTTCCCCAGGTTTTCGCCGGACGGCAAGTGGATCGTATTCTGCCGGGCCAAGAGTTTCATGCTGCTGCAGCCGGACAGCGAGCTGTACCTGATTCCGGCTGAAGGCGGCGAGGCTCGCCGGCTGCGGTGCAACACGTCGCGCATGAATTCCTGGCACAGTTGGTCGCCCAACGGCAAGTGGCTCGTGTTTTCCTCCAAGGCGTTTTCGCCCTACACGCAGCTGTTTCTGACGCACATTGACGCTGCGGGCGAGAGCAGCGTCCCCGTGCGGCTGGACCGCTTCGTGGCCTCCGACCGGGCCGCCAACATCCCGGAGTTTGTCAACGTCCAATCCGGCGCGATCAGCCAGATTGCCGCGGCTTTTCTGGACGACAGCAATTACTTCCGCGCCGCTTACGCTTTGCTGAAATGGGGTCGCGATCCGGTCGCCGCCACCCCCCTGCTCCGCCAATCGCTGAAAATCAACCCCAAGAACATCATGGCATTACTGGAGTTAGCGACCATCTTGACCGAACGGGGACAACTAGACGAGGCGAAGGCCCACATCGCGGCCGTATTGGACCAGGACCCGGACGACGTCGACGCCCATCACTGTCTGGCGGTGGCGTTGGCCAAGCAAGGGAAAACCCAGGAAGCGGCTGATCATTGCCGGCGGGCGCTGAAAGGATCGCCCAATTCTCCGATCGCCCACCTGAATCTGGGGCGGATTCTCCTGGAGATTGGCCAATTCGACGAGGCCGTGGAGCATCTGGCCGAAGCCCTCCGCCTTGATCCGGCGGACGCGACCGCAAACTATTATTGGGGATACGTCCTGCAGCGCCAAGCTCAATTGCAGGAAGCGGCCCGGTACTATCGGCGCGCACTGGAACTCGACATTGAATTCGTCCCAGCCATGCTGGGGCTGACGTCCTTATGCATTGCCGATATTCACGCTAGCCCGGCGGAGATTAAACAGGCGCTGGCGATGGCCCAAAAAGCCTGCGAACTGACTGGACGCAAGGACTTACAGGCACTGCGAATGCTGGCCGGCATGTGTGCCCTTGCGGGGCAATTCCGCGAGGCTGCGGGGACGGCCCGGACAGCGCTGGAACTCGCCCGCGGGGCTCAAGATACACTCGCAGTCCGTGAAATCGAGTCCATGTTGGAGTTGTACGAGAAGCTCTTGGCGCGGCAGCGCAAAGAGCGCAGATTGTGAGCCGCGCGGCGCCCCTGCCGCAGGTTCAGCGTTCCGACCGTCAGGAGAGCGCACTGTTGGACAAGATTTTTCCCAACTCTGTAGACGGCTGTATGATCGGGCGATACAATACCGTCAAGTACATTGGGTTTTGGGCCAAGAGCATGGAGTATCCCCGGCGCAGCGGCGTCCCGACCGACCTGCTCACGCCGTACCGGATTCGCCCATCTCTTAGGTCCTACGTTCCGGGGGTGTCTGAGCCCGGGAGCGAGGCGTGCAATCTTTCATCTTTTCGGAGGGACAAACCATGCGTCGGTGGAAAAGACTCGCCTTTACATTAGTGGAATTGTTGGTAGTGATTGCCATCATTGGGATCCTGGTCGCCTTGCTGTTGCCGGCGATCCAAGCCGCGCGGGAGGCGGCGCGGCGCACGCAGTGTGCCAACAAAATGAAGCAGTTGGGCGTGGCCCTGCACAACTACCTCGACACGCACAAGGTCTTTCCGCCGGCGCAGGTCGCTAACCGAGACTGCGCCAACGCCGCGACGTTGGTGCCGCAGGGCTACACGGCCATGAACCTGAACGGTTTGGTTTTGCTGCTTCCCTTCCTGGAGCACCAGGCGCTGTACGATCAGGCGGATTTTCTGTCGGCGTTTGGGACGGGTGTTCACGCTTCGATCACCCCGGTGCCGCCTCTGGCCGGCGGCGGGGTCAGCGCTGCCAATGCGGCTTTTGTCGCGCAAAACGCCCCGCCGCCCTTTGTCTGCCCCAGCGATGCCGACGAGGCCTACCGCCGCCGGACCAACTATGATTTCATCGTGTACCGGGCTTGGGACAGGTGCAGCCAATGGGGTTCGAACGGTCCCACGACGCGCACCATGTTTGAAGATAACAGCTTCTGCAGCACCCAGCACATCACCGACGGCACGAGCAACGTGGTGGCGATGACGGAGTCATTCCGGAGTTGCTGCTGCAACGGCTCGAACGCGGAATGGGCGCAACGGGGCTACACTCAAGTCGGCCTGTCGCTGTCGCGGAACCCGCCGAATTATACCTACTACAACGTGACTTGGGGAACGCCTCCCTATGAGTGCAGCGTGCAGTACGCGGGCAAAAGGCTGGGAGATTGGATGAATACCGGGAGTTTTCACCCGGGCGGACTGCACATTCTGCTGGGTGACGCTTCCGTGCGCTTCATGTCCGAGACTTCCGATGCCACGCTGCGCAACAGGCTGAGCGTGATCGCCGATGGCGAGCCGATCGGGACGTTTTAAGGCCGGGGTTGGCGAGACTGGGCGTGAAAATGGAGGACTGGCCGTTTTCGGCCGAACGTCTTGGAGACCGATACGGCGAAAAGACTTCGCCGAAAGGACGCTGTCCCGTTGTGCTGTCCCCGTTGGACGGCGAGCCGCGCAGGCAGCGTCGGTGCTTGCAGAACAGAACCGTGTTCGTTTTTTTCTTTCGTGTGGGAGACCAATAGGGATGCGCACCGCGAAGAAGGCTGTCGGCCTGGCGTTTGTCATGGGTATGCTGTCGTGGATTGTCGGCTGCGGGGGCAAAGGCGACCTCGGTTTTATGAGCAACGCCGTTCCCACCACCGGACGCGTGACCGTGGAGGGCAAACCGCTTCCCGGCGCCAACATCCGCTTCATTCCGACCATCCAGAGCACGGGAGGGCGTGAGGCGTCGGCGATGACGGACGAAAGCGGCGCGTACGAAATGTCGACGCTGGCTCCCGGCGTGCCGCCCGACCAATCGAAGGGCGTGATTCCCGGGGAATACATCGTGGTGCTCAGCCGGGTGGCCATGCCGGATGGCGGCCCGCCGCCGGCGGACATCATCGACGAGAACGATGCCATCGCCAAAGGGCTGAAGCAGTACGTGCCGGCGCCGTACACCAATCCGGAAACGTCTCCGTTGAAGATCACGGTCGCTTCGCCGAAGACCGAGAAGAACTTCGATTTGTGACGGAAGTCCAGTCGCGGCGAGCGATCGGAGTTTTGGAGTGCGGCGCCTTGTCGCCGCTTTGGCACGGGTGCCGCTACTGCTCGCCGGGCTGGGGTCCAGATTCGCTGCCTCGCCCAAACGCCGTCACACCGAGGCCCCCGCTGCCGCGCTGAGTGCGGGTCCAAAGCGGCGACAAGGCGCCGCACTCCAAGACTTACCGGCGCGCGGCGGGTTCGATGCGGATGTCGTCGAAGGAGATTTCGCCCGTTCCCCCGAACAGGCTGAGACGGAGGATGGCCTGCCGCGACTGGACGGGGACGCGGATCTCCTTGTCCAGCTTCCGCCAGTCGGCAGAGCCCAGGAACATCCCCAGGAAGGACATGCCGACTTCCTTGCGGTTCTCGTCGTAGAACGTCACCACCGCGGCCGGGCCTTCCTTGCTCAACGCCCAGCCCCGCTTGGCGTCGCGGTACTTGACCCAGGCCGAGGCGTTGATGGCGGGCACCGTGCGCCCGTCGGCCGCAAAGCCTTGCATGATGTGCGCCATGCGGCCCGGCGTCTGGTTGCGGATGGTGATGAAGTTCTGGCCCTCGGGCGCGTCCCGGCCGGTCTCCCAGGTGACCAGCCGCTGATAGTACCAGCCGGGCAGATACCCGTTGGCGCCGGGCGGCTGCTCGAAGTTGCCGTTGACGACGCCGGGCAGAGTTTGGCCGTCCTGGGCTTGACGCTCTTGATCGGCCTGTCCGGTCATGGGGACGAACAGCGTGGGCTGCAGCTTTTCGGCTGCGAGTTTGCCGTCCTTCTTGCGCAGCAGGTACAGCGTCTGCTGGTACGTTTCGCCGACGGGCACGACCATCAGGCCGCCTTCGCGCAGTTGGTCGACCAGCGGCTGGGGCACTTTTTCCGGGCTGCAGGTGACGATGATCTTGTCGAACGGCGCGTGTTCCGGCCAGCCTTGAAAGCCGTCGCCGACGCGGACGAAGACGTTGTCGTAGCCCAGGCGTTTCAACGTGCGTTCGGCCCGCAGACCCAGCGACTCGACGATCTCGATCGTGTACACTTCCTTGACCAGCGGGCTGAGCACCGCCGCCTGGTAGCCGCTGCCGGTGCCGATCTCCAGCACGCGGTCCTCCGGCTGCGGGTCCAGTTGCTCGGTCATGAACGCGACGATGAACGGCGAGGAGATCGTCTGGCCTTCGCCGATCGGCAGGCCCATGTCATAGTAGGCGCTGGCCCGCTGGTCGCGCGGCACGAACTCGTGCCGCGGCGTGGTCCGCATGGACTTCAGCACCCGCGGGTCCTTGACGCCGTCGGGCACGATGATCTGCTCGACCAGGTAGCGGCGGGCCTGCTCGAACTGCGCCGCCGTTTGCGCGCCGGCCGGCCGCGACACGAGAGCAGAAATAAGAACGGCTGCAAGAAGGCACAGGTGACGAGTCATGCTCATCTCTCCGCTGAGGCGACAGAAAGATCGGAAGAGCTGGCAGAAAGATGGGGTGACAGAAAGACGGGGAATCGAGACGAGGAAATGCCAAGTTGTCGGGGGACATGCTGGGGGATTGTTGCGGCGAAAGCAGATTCACGCCGGAACTGCGCGGACTTGTTCCGGCCGGTGACTTCGACCAGTTCGGCTTCGACGGTGAACACCCCGCTGCTGTCCGTCCATTGGCGGGCAGTCAGCGGAGCGGCGGGCAGGAACAGTGTCACGAGAATTGCCAAGGTCACGATGCGATCCATGGTTTACCCCCCCTCCCCTGCTCTCTACTGCACACGCAGCCCTTTGGGCAGGGATTCTCCAAATGCTCGCCCCTGTTCTTCGCGGTCCAGCGTGCCGACTTCCTGGACCAGGTGGACCAGGTGCGGCGGCGCGCTGACGCTCTGCATCCAATCTACCACTTCGCGACGCAGTTTGTCCTCCAAATCCCGGTAACGATCGCCGGTGCGACGCGCAAGCTGCATGGCGGAAAACGCCTCCAGGTCGCCCGGATCGCGGGTGCCCAGCAGTTTTTCCAGCCAGCGCGTGGCGGTTTCCGCCGGGACGACCGTGTTCAGCGGGCCGTACAGCGGCTGGCGAGCCCCGCAGCGGCCCAGCGCCCAGACCATCGCCGCCCGCGCCGGTTGCATGGATTTCTTCGACATCAAGTCGATCAGCTTGTCGCCCAATTCCGTCTTGTCGCCCACCGGCAGCAGTTCCAACCCGCCCAACAACCGCCACATCTCGATCGACTGCTGAGGCGTGAAGCCGACGTCGGTGCTGCCTTTACCGGCCGTCGTGCGGCGGTGCAGCGAACGGACCGCCGCCAGCAGAGGATCTGCAATGGCCCGTTGCTGGCCGGACGACAATCCGCCCGCGATCCGCCGCCACAGGATCCACGACTCGGTGCGGGCGCCTGCCGTCGAGTGTACCAGCTTGCCTTGGACGATCCGCCACGTTTCCGACACGCGCCAGTCGTCCACCGCCAGACCGTAACCCGGACGCAGAGCGAAGCCCAGCAAGTTCAGCCAGCGGGCTTCGTGTTCGGCGCTCTTCCGCCGGCCCGGCTGGTGGTCCATCAACTTCTCCCAGATCCGTCGCAGCAGCGACATGGGCCATTCGTTGCGGTCCAGATCCAGGGCGGCGGCCAGATGCTTGACCAGAGCATTCGGTTTGTCCTGGCCGTCCGCTCCAAACGTCGCTGCAATGACTTTCGCACAGCGGTCCCACGTCTCCTCCTCGACCACGCCCTCCGCTTCCCCGGCGGTTTCGTGGGTCTCTTGGTCCGTCTGGGTCGCCGAACGGACGTCGAACTGCAGTCGCCAGCGGCGGTCCGAGCCGGCTTCGCTGCACCACAAATCCAAGGTGCCGATCTCGGTCAGCCGCGCGTGCAAGTGGACGGCCAGCGTGCCGGCCTGCTTCTTGCCCCGCGTCCGCAGCACCGTGCGGATCGGCGGCAGCGGCTTCATCTGCTCGCGATCCACGGACAACAGTTCGCCCGGCGCATCCGTCAGCCGGACGCTGGACACGTACAGTGGGAACTCCGCAGGCTGGTGTACCAGCAGTTCGAAACGGCGCTGGATCAGGTCGATCGCCTGTCCGGGTTCCGCGTTGCCGGGCACAAGGCAGACGGCCGAGGGCGGATCGCTTTCCACGCCGATGTAGTAGGTGCGAGCCAACCCGGCCGCGATCCGCACCCCCCTGCCCCGCCGCACCGTGCCGTAGTAAGCGGCGCCGTACGCCACGGCCAAATCCAGGCGTTCGTTGTCCAGCACGATGGGCGACCAGTTGGGGTCGCCGGCGCGGAACCAGGACTCGATCACCTCCAACAGCCGCTGGCGGATCAGCGGCGAGTTGAATACGCCGCCGTTGAACAGCACGATGTCCGGCCGAGCCGGATCCGGCCCCCCTGCCCTGCCCTGCCCTGCGGCCGCATCTTCGTCGCCCGCATGGCGATGCGCCGTCAGGAACGCGGCCAGGTACCGCGTGACCGCGGGATCGGGCGCGTAGGGCAAACCGAATTCGCGGAATCCCGATTGGACCTTGCGCGGTTTGTCGTCCAATCCGGCAAACGGAAAAAAACCGTCCAACACCATGCGCCGGACTTCGTCGCGGTCGACGTCCACGCGCACGCCGCCACCGATCAGTTTTGCGCCGCCGCCGGGCAAGTTGAACGTCACCTGCGGCGGGCAGCCGTCGGTCAGCACGTCTTCTTTGACTCGCCGGCAGACGCGGACCAACACCGCCCACTGGTGCGGCTGCAAATTGCCGCCGAGTCGTTCTTCCAGGTGTTTGGCCAAGGTCAGATCCTGGTTGTCGCCGCCCAGGATCAGATGATCGCCCACCGCCACGCGGTGAAACTGGACCTTGTCACCTTCGCCGCGGCGGACGCGGATCAAGGTGAAATCGGTCGTCCCGCCGCCGATGTCGCAGACCAGGATCTTCTGGCCCGGCTCGACGCGCCGCTCCCAGTCCGCATGATGCTTGTCAATCCAGGCATAGAAAGCCGCCTGAGGCTCTTCGATCAGCACCACGCGCGGCAAGCCGGCCGCGGCGGCCGCCTGCACGGTCAACTCGCGGGCCACCTCGTCGAACGATGCCGGCAGCGTGAGCACGACGTCCTGGTCCTGCAACGGATCGTTCTTGAACTGCGCGTTCCACGCGTCGCGCGTATGCCGCAAGTAGCGGGCGCTGGCTTCGACGGGACTGAGCCGTTGGATGTCCGACGCGCCTTGCCACGGCAGCAGGTCGGCGGTGCGATCGACGCCCGAATGGCAGAGCCACGATTTGGCGGAGGCGATCAGCCGCGACGGCGCGCGGCTCCCCTGCTCGCGGGCAAAGGCGCCCACCGCATGCGCCGGTGATTCTCGGCACCAAGGCAACCGCAGTCCAGCCGCCGTCGTCTCGTCCACGACCGGCTGGTAGTGAAACGAGGGGAGCGTGTCCAACGCCTCGACCTGTCCCACGTCGACCAATTGCGGAATGCGAAACGTCTGCACGCGCCAGGGTTCGCGGCTGGTGTCGACGTAACCCACGGCCGAATTGGTCGTGCCCAGATCGATGCCGACAATAAAGCGGCTGGGCTGAGCAAGGTCGTCAGGGGACGCTGCACCGGTTCGCATGCTGGCACCAAACCTCAAGTGGCCACGAGCACGGAGCGTCAACCGTTCGGTTCTACGCCCAGCGCCCGCAACTGGGCGGCCAGACGTTCCGCCCGCTGGCGCTCACGTTCCAACTGTTCGAACACTTCGACGTAGGTCACAAATGGCCTCCCGTCCGGCCCAATCACCTGAAGGTCGCCCGACGACAAGTCAAAACGCACGCCCAGTCTCGGACTCGTCCATCCGTCTACCTGAGGAATCTCGGCCAGACCCCGGCCTCGGCGAATCCAGCCCGTCAGATCGCTCTTGTGCGGATCGAACACGTAGTACTCTTCCACATCAAAGCGGTCATAGAACTGGAATTTCCCGACTACCTCGCTGGTACGGACATGGGGCGACAGCACCTCGAACACCACCTGCGGCGCGACGTCGTCCTCTTCCCATTGCTGGTATGAGCCGCGGTATCCCTTGGGCCGCCCGAACACCACCATCACGTCCGGCGCAGCCCGAGTTGCGTTGTCCCCTTCGATCGGGTACCAGAGCAAGTCGCCGGCGACAAACACGGCGGGATCGTCCCGGAACAGGGCGTCCAGGCCGCCTTGAAGTGTCACCATCCACTGGAACTGCAAAGTATTGTCGGACATGGGCTGCCCATCGCTGTCGGGGTACTTGATCTCCGGTTTTCGACGGACGAGCGTTTGCGTGCTCATACGGGTCCAAGCCTCCAACAAGCCGAATCGGCTCAACAAGTCATAATACGGCTCCGGGGGCAACGAAACAAGCCCGGCGCAGGGCGCCGGCGGCGCGCCAAGAGCGGGCCAGTCGAACTCCGCACGTACACATACTCGCACACGTACTCGTACACTCGTGTCTCTTCCTACCCAAAATCAGGGGATTAGCGTGTACGAGTAGGTGTGCGAGTACGTGGAGGTGTACGAGCACGTGTGCGGACTGCCTGCCCTCATTCACCGGAGATGCTTTTCTGCCAACGCACGAGCATCCGAACACAATCAGCAAGCAGCCCCTTGCCTTCCTCCGCCGCGCGTCTCAGTTGCGAATTTCGCACGGCGATGACATCCAGATTGGCCGCAGCCTGTAGCGCGGCGGTGCGAGCGTGCCCCATGACCCGAGACGACTTCCGGCGGCGAGCCGACCTGGTTCGGGAAATCCCGTTGGA
>CAZAQY010000083.1:0-29617 GCA_964486845.1 uncultured Pirellulaceae bacterium | reverse complement strand
AACCGACAAAATGGAAAACAAAATTCACGTTTCTGAGGCGAGAAGGGGTACTAATCTCCCCCGACTCCAAGGCGGCAGGCAGGAGGAAGAGATGAGGTGAAAGACTAGGTGAAAGATTAGCGTTTCAGGTTCGGGCGATGCCAGCCAAGTTCGAACTGCGCGGAACGGCCTTCGCCCGCGTCTCACCCGAATCGGGCCACCAGGCGATTCACCAGCGGCGGGCACAGGCGGTCGCACCACACCAGCGCTTTCCCGCCAGGAGTGAGGATGATCTCCTGCCGTCCTCGCCGCATGGCCTTGACCGCCTTCCGGGCCACAGCCTCCGGCGACATTGCGCCGAGTGCCAGCCACGGCAGGTCCGCGTTCTTCTCCAACACGTTGTCAAAGAACTCGGTGGCCGTCGTGGCGGGGCTGACCAGGAGCACGTCGATGCCGCAGGACGCCAATTCCGCGCGGATCGAGTCGCTCAAGCCGTGCAGGGCAAACTTGCTGGCGCAGTATTCGCTTTTCTTCGGCACGCCACGGTGCCCCAGCACCGAACTGACGTTGACGATCATGGGCCGATTCCCGTTCCGCAACAGCGGGACCGCGCAGCGGATCAATTCGGCCGGAGCAAAGAAATTGACTTCCATCACCCGCCGCAAGCGCGCCTCCGACGCCTCGGCAAACGGCCCAATCGCGCCCACGCCCGCATTGTTGATCAGCAGATCCAGTCCCCCCAGTTCGCTCCGCGCGGTCTCCAGCAACCGCTGCCGCACTTCGGCTTCGACAATGTCGCCGGCCACGACGTGAGCTTCTCCGCCCAACTGTCGGACTTGGCCCTGCAACTCCTCCAGCAACTCCGCGCGCCGGGCCGCCAGCACGGACCGGGCGCCCTGTCGCGCCAGTTCCAGTGCCAACGCCCGGCCGATGCCGCTGGACGCGCCGGTGACAATCGTTCGGGAGCCGGAGATCTTGCGTCTGCTCATGAACACCCCTACGCCACGTCCTCGATCGCCGCCGCCTCTTCCGGGGCGTACTTCCCAGGACCCACGCCGGATCCTCCATCGCGTACTCGAACGACCGCGCCGTTGCCCTGGATGCGTCCCAGATACTTCTGCGGAATGCGACAGTGAACGATGACCCGCTGTTCGCCAAAACGCTTCGACAAGATCTCGCCGTGCGCGGCCAGATAGGCCATCAGCCGTCCGTTGTCCACGCCCGTCTCGACATCGACGTCGCGGAACGTGCGGCTGAGCGCGTCGCTCACGCGATACGAGAACTGGTCGAACCCCAGTCGCGTCTTGGCACTGATCGGGATCGCATTCGGATAACGGCTGACGATCGCGTTCCAGCCCGAGGGTCCCGGCAGGCGGTCGATTTTGTTCAGCAGCAACAGCGTGTCCTTGGCCTGGATGCCGATCTCCTGCAACACGAAATAGACGGAGCTGATCTGGTCGCAGACCGCCGGATTGCTGGCGTCGGCCACGTGCAGCAGCAGGTCCGCTTGTCGCGATTCCTCCAGCGTGGCTTTGAAGCTGGCAATCAGCCGGTGCGGCAGATCGCGAATGAACCCTACCGTGTCGCTCAACAGGACCGGGCCCCAATTGGGCAGTTGCCAGCGGCGGGTCCGCGTATCGAGCGTCGCAAACAGCTTGTCGGCCACCAGCACGTCGGCCTGCGTCAGGGCGTTCATCAGCGTGCTCTTGCCGGCGTTGGTGTAGCCCACCAGCGAGACCGTCATGTGATCGTCGCGGGCCGCCACCTGCCGCTCGCGGCGGGCTTCGATCAGCCGCAGTTCGCTGCGGAAATCCGCGATCCGCTTCTCGACCAGCCGGCGGTCCACCTCCAACTGCTTCTCACCCGGACCGCGCATGCCCACGCCCGCCTTGATGCGCGACAAGTGCGTCCACTTGCGCTTCAGGCGGGGCAGCGAGTACTCGAGCTGAGCCAACTCGACGGCCAAGCGGGCCTCGTGGGTGCGGGCGTTGGAGGCGAAAATGTCCAGTATCAACTCCGTGCGGTCGATGACCTTGACCTGCAGTTCCGTCTCTAAGTTGCGCGTCTGACCGGGATTCAAGTCGTTGTCGAAGATCACGACATCGGCACGGGTGGACGCCACTAGTTGCTTCAGTTCGGCGACCTTGCCGTGGCCCAGATACGTAGTGCAGTCGGGCGACAGGCGCCTCTGCAAGAGTTCGCCGACGATCGCGGTGCCGGCCGTAGTGGCCAAGCCCCGCAATTCGGCCAATGGCTCTTCGATGAAAAGTCGATCGGACGTGATGACGCGGACCAGCACCGCCCGTTCGCGGACGACGCTCTCGAAACGCTCGTGTTCTTTCACAGTGACCGTGTGCCCTCGCTTGGGGTTCGTCCTTCACCGCCTAGCGGCGTACTGCGGCCCGCACCGCCGGCCGCACCCCAAAGTATATTCCCGCCCCGCTGATTTGTCAGCATGGCCGACCGCGGTTCCTCGTGGATCAAGCGGCCTCCTCGATAAAACGCAGCGTCTTCAGCGCATCGCACGCCTTCTTGACGCGGACAATCTCGCCGGCGCACCGCTGAGCCGCCCACTCATGATCGTCTGTCAAGCGGCGGCTGTTGGCGGCCAGCAGACGGGAAATTTCCTCCGTACTCAGGTCCTGCAAGCGAATGATTTGCGCCATCAGAGTCCTTTCTCCATCCGTGAAAACAGGACCGGCATCGACGAGGACGATCCGTGCCTGTGCCATTTTCGGAGTTCCAAATCCAGGAGCTTCATCGGCCGGCACAAGGAGCGATCTGAACCGCTTCGGCAACCGTGACAGGGATTGAGAATTGCGCCGGTCGTGACGGGGAAACAACCGGAAAGTTCGGATTTCGTGCTTCGGATTTCGAATTCAGCAGCGTATGGAGATCGGGCAGGTCGTAGATCGCCGGGGCCTCGCGCTGCAGATGCTCGTACAACAGCCGTTTCAGAGGCACGCGATGACTTGCGGCAGCACGTTCCAGTCTTCAGCGGCGGAAGCGCGTGCCGCCCAGGTAGTCGCGACAAGCATGGCCATGACCGGAATCGAGTTTTGGATCCTCATGAGTCTACTTCCTGCCAACAAATGTTCTCCGGCATGAATGACGGCGGCTTAGGAACATTACGACGCCGTAGCGATGGGGTCAGGTCCGCCAGCCGCGCTACCGTAACGGCCGCGAGATGCTACTCGGCAGAACGTCACCACGAGGTCGTTCGCCGCGGCAGGTGAACGGACGAGTCCGGAGAACTTGCATGGAAGCCCTGATCAGGCGCTATCGCGCCAGTTGCACACCAAAGCTGATGCCCTGTGCCCACAGACTGGTGTCCCGGAAAATGGCGGCGGGGCGGGGCGCCCCGTTCAATGGGCCGCGAGAGTGTTCGATGTCAAACAGTTGCCTCGAATTAACCGCCGTGTCGATCTGGTCCCCGGTCCGCAGCACTCGATTCAGGCGTAACCAGGTATAGCCTAGCGTCAAGCTGCAGCGTTCGGTCAAGTGGTAGTGTAGATTGACGTCCAGTTCGGGCAGCACGGCCAACTCGTTGCGGCGGTGGCGGCCGATGTTGGTCGGCTGGCTGAGAAGTCCGCCGCGGGCTTCGTAGGTCGTGGAGGGCCGACCGCCGGCAGCCGGGGTAACCATCGTCGTGCCGCCGTCGATGTTCAACTCCTGGCGCACGTTGCCCAGCGCCAGCTTGGCCAAAAGGTTCACAGACCAGCACGCTCGATAGAGTTCCAAATTCAATCCAAACTCGCCCCCGTGGAAGTCGTTGTCCGTACCAAAGTGGTCCCAGGAATCCTGCGTCGTGTCCTGGAGCCAGTCGCCGACTGCGGCCGTCAGTTTTAGACTCTCGGCGATCGTCAAGTCTTCGCGAAAAGCGAAATGCCGGTACCCTCCGAGCAAGTCGATGCGGCCTCGTGTGCCGCTTCGCCACGTCCTCCGCAGCAACACATCGCCCGAGTTCAGTTCGCTGGAGGTGTCCACGCTGATCGCGCCGTTCATCACTTCGGGAAACGCGACCCGCGCGGCCGCTGGTTCGCCACTGTCGGCATCGTAGAACGGGCGTGCCAGAATCGGAATTGCTTCCCATGCTGCCGCAAAGCTGCCCGTGCTCTTGTCATTGCCCACCAAGAA
This sequence comes from uncultured Pirellulaceae bacterium, assembly GCA_964486845.1. Taxonomy (GTDB): domain Bacteria; phylum Planctomycetota; class Planctomycetia; order Pirellulales; family Pirellulaceae; genus Anammoximicrobium. Next base: position 25,501 of record CAZAQY010000083.1, on the reverse strand, counting down.
CCAGTCGACCTGCAGGCCCAAAGTGCGGCCTTCATCGAGCCAATACCCCAACGTAATATAACCGCCGCCTCGATCTTCGTCGGCGATGCTCTGATCGCCGAACAACACGTCGAATCCTAACTTGCCCGGCACACCCGCCTCCTCCTTGGATGTACCGGCGGGGCTCGTGCTGACCAGCGCCGGCACTGGATTGCCCTTGGTCCACCAGATCAGATACTGCCCGCGCAGCCACAGGCGCGCGGAATCGCCGCACGGAGACACCTCCGGCAGACATAATGTCTCGCAGCCAAACCCGTCCGGCACGCAGTACGGCTGGACGGCAGCTTCCGGCGGCATCGGCTCGGCCGCAGCGATCCCAGCGGCAGACGAATCGACGAGTCCTGGGGCCTCCTGGTCGTTCAGCGGTGGCGAGACCTGGGCGAATACCCAGTCGCTCAGTCCAAAGGCTGCGGCTAGCACGACCGCCGAAAACAACAGACGGTGAACGGAAGAAGCCATGACCTTAAACGGCTGCGGCGGGGCTCACCCAGCCTTCCTACACAGAAAACGCTCTGAGCCCACAATCCTGTTGTGTAGTGCTCCTGTATCGTAAGTATCGGATTTTCGGGATTTGCGGATGAGGGTGAGTTTACGTATCTTGCCAGGTTTGTGGTGTTGTACGACAATGAAGGGGTACGACGACTGCGAATTTCGAGGTTCGTCTCGAAGTGGACCGGACGGCCGCTGGCCGTAGCTGCCGCGAGGTGGCTTGCGGCGGGAGGAAAGTCCGGGCTCCGCAGGACAGGGTGGTCGGTAACGCCGACCGGCTGTGAGGCTAGGGAAAGTGCCACAGAAAACACACCGCCGATGGCCGCCCGCGGGTGCTTGGCATCCGGGGACGGATCAGGTAAGGGTGAAAAGGTGCGGTAAGAGCGCACCAGCAGCCGAGGCGACTCGGCTGGCTTGGTAAACCCCACCCGGAGCAAGGCCAAACAGGGAGCAGTTCGCCATGGCGAACGCGAGCCGGTCCGGCTCGCTATCGACTCCCGGGTAGGTTGCTGGAGGCGCCGAGCAATCGGCGTCCTAGAGAAATGGCCGTCCCCTCGCTAGCCGAGGGACAGAACCCGGCTTACAGGTCCACTTCGAGGCGTTTTGTCGGCCTGAGATTCGTCCGAACCCGCCCGGTGACATCTGCGTCTGGAAAGGATAGAATGCAGCTTCGAGTTGGCATGGTCCGACATCCAAAGGAAAGGATTGCGTGGCGAATACCAAAACAACAAGAGCAGCGGTTGTGCGAGGTGACCAACAGCGGAGTCTGCAGTTGGCGCTGGCAGCGGCGCGGACGGCGGCCGAGAACCGCGGTCGCGACATCGCCGTGCTGGATTTGCGCGACTTGACGGCCATCTTCGACTATTTCGTCATCGCCACCGGCACCAGCCGCCGGCAGCTGCACGCTATCAGCGAAGAAGTCGATCGCGTGCTCCAGGACGATTTGGGGGACGAGCGGCTGGGGATTGAGGGCTACGCAGAAAGCCGCTGGATCGTCCTCGACTACGGCAGCGTCGTGGTCCACCTGTTCGACGACGAGACCCGCAGCTACTACGACTTGGAAAACCTTTGGGCGGAAGCCAAGCGAGTCGACTTGAGCGCCGTACTGGCAGGGATCCGCTAGGACCTACAACGCCTCGGAAGACGCGCATGAGCATCCTGACTGAACTCCGCCGGCGCTTTCGCCACGCTTTGGCGTCCTTGGTCGACGACCCCGGCGATCTGCTCGAATTGATCCGGCCGGCACAGGATGCACGCTTTGGCGACTACCAGGCCAATTGCGCCATGCCACTCGGCAAGCGTTTGGGCCAGTCGCCGCGCGAGGTGGCGGCGGCGATCGTCGGGCGACTGGATCTCCAGGACATGTGCCACGCGCTGGAGATCGCCGGGCCCGGGTTCATCAATCTGCGGCTGAAGGATGGCTGGTTGGCGGCCGAGTTGGCTCGGCGGGTGCATGACGCACGACTGGGCGTTTCGCCGGTCGAGCAGGCACGGACCTACGTCATCGACTACTCGTCGCCTAACGTGGCCAAGCCGATGCACGTCGGCCACATCCGTTCGACGGTGATCGGCGACGCGCTGGCGCGGACCTTGCGGTTTCTCGGACACCGGGTGATCACCGACAACCACTTGGGCGATTGGGGCACCCAGTTTGGGATGATCATATACGGCTACAAGCACTTTCGCGACGAGGCGGCGTACCAGCGGGAGCCCGTGGCGGAACTCGGACGCCTTTACAAACTCGTCCACCAGCTGGTCGACTACTACGAAACCCGCCGCGGTCTGCCGGAACGGGAACGGCAGCTCGCCGAGCGCGAGGCGGCCCTCGCCGGCCAGCGGGCGTTGTTGGCCGGCGACGACAAGAACCTGCGGAAGAAGGCTGAGAAAGCGGTCCGCAAGTTGGAATCGGCAGTGCAGGAAGCACGCCACGAGTTGGCCGCCGCCCAGCGGAAGATTCAGACGGTCGAGGTTTCGCCCGTGCTGTCCCAGTTGGCCGCCCAGCATCCGGGCATCGCCGAGTCCGTGCTACAGGAGACGGCCAAGCTGCACGCGGGAGATCGGGAGAACCTCGCGTTGTGGCACGAATTTCTGCCTCGTTGCCGGCTGGATCTCCAGCGGATATACGACCGGCTGGACATCCGCTTCGACTACGAGTATGGCGAGAGCTTTTATCACGGGCAACTGGCGGGCGTTGTCCAGGAATTTCGCCGGCACGGTTTGGCTCAGGACAGCGATGGGGCCGTGTGCGTGTTCCTCGATGGATTCGAGGCGCCGATGATCATCCAGAAACGGGACGGCGCCTTCTTGTACTCGACCACCGATCTGGCGACGATCGAGTATCGGATGAAGACCTTCCATCCGGACGCGATCCTGTACGTGGTCGACCACCGGCAGAGCGAGCATTTTAGCAAGCTGTTCGCGGCGGCCCGGCGGTGGGGCTGCGAGCACGTCGAACTGCAGCACATCAGTTTCGGTTCGGTTCTGGGCGAGGACGGCAGGCCCTACAAGACGCGTTCCGGCGACACCGTCGGGCTGGAAGGCTTGCTGGACGAAGCGGTCAGCAAGGCCTACGGCGTCGTGTGCGCCAACGACGACGCCAAGCCGGGCGGGCCGGAATTGACCGCCGGCGAACGCCGGCACGTTGCAAACGTGGTCGGTCACGCCGCCATCAAGTACGCCGACCTGTCGCAGAACCGGGAGAGCGACTACGTGTTCAGTTTCGACAAGATGGTCGCGTTGGAGGGCAATACGGCCACGTACATGCAGTACTCTTACGCCCGGACCCAGAGCATTTTCGCCAAGGGCAAGGTGGACCTGGATGCCTTGCGACTCGCGGCCGATCAACTCACGTTGCAGAAGCCGGCGGAGCGGGCGCTGGGCCTGAAGCTGCTCCAGTTCGCCGACGCCCTGCAGGACGCCGCAGCCGACTACCGCCCCAGCCAGTTGACCGGCTACCTGTTCGATTTGGCCAAGAGCTTTTCCGAGTTCTATCATCAGTGCCCGGTGTTGACGGCGGAAACCGAGACAGTGCGGACCAGTCGCCTGCTGCTGTGCGACCTGACCGGCCGCACCATCCGCCAGGGGCTGGACCTGCTCGGCATTCACGTGGTCGACAAGATGTGAGCCGGCGCAACGCATCCTGAGCACAGCCACGCCCGCCGGTGCCGCACGGCCTCCTGCTACACTTGGTAAGTGAACGCACTTCGCAGCACGGCCAGGCTCTTTGGCAGCGCGGTCTGATAGTCCTCGTGGCCCTCGAACTCCAGCGAGATGAAACCGCGGTACTTGTGCTGCCGCAGGATGGCGGCGATGCGCGGATAGTCGAGATCCAGCGTGTACCAGATTCCGCCGCCGTAGTAAGTCTTTGCCTGGACAAAGGCCGTTTGTGGGGCCAGCATCGCCAGCCGGTCGTACGGGTCTTCGAGGAAATTCCCGGTGTCCAGCGTCACGCGCAGCCAGGGCGAGTTGACGGCCTTGACGATCCGCAACACGCCTTCGGGCGTGCGACCCAGGCCCCAGTGATTCTCCAACCCCAAAACGACACCGCACTTCTCTGCCGCAGGCAGGCATTTCTCCAGGCTCTCGATCACCCACGAGAAGGCGTCCTCGTCGGTACAGCCCGGCAACGGAGGCTCGATGCCGCGGTGCTTCATCAACTCGTCAAAGTCCTTGCTCGTGCCCCAGCGGCCTGTGTTCACGCGCATCGTCGGAATGCCCAACTGGTATGCCAACTCGATGCTGGCGATCGTCCTGGCGATGTTCGCCTGACGTTTCTCCGCATCGGGCGAGACAAAGCCCTGATGGGTTGACAGACCACACAACGACAGACCGTTAAGCAGCGCTTCGCGTTTCAGCGTCTGCAGATAGCCGTGGTCCGTCCTGTCCATCTGCATCTCCAGGATCTCAACCGCGTCAAACCCCATCTCGGCCGCCAAGCGAATACAGTTCTCGACCGGCAGCTTGGTGTTGTCCTGGAACCGCCAGAACGAATAGGTCGAAACGGCAATCGGATTGCCCGGACGCGGGCCGGCGGTTGAGCCAGCTTCAGCTTCGGCTCCGCGAGTGGAATCTGCCGAAAGCCCTACGGCAGCCAGGGTTGCGACGGCTGTGGCCAGCAGGTCGCGGCGTTTTACTGCACAGATTTGACTTTTGGTCTTCCTGCCCATGTCACACCTTGCCAATTAGAACCAAAACAACCTCGGAAATCTTTGCCGGTCTCGCAAAAAGGGTAGCGCAGAGTATATTTGAAACGCTGGAAAGATCTACCACCGCTCGATCACCAAAGGCGAGTAACCCCATGAAGAATTGTCTGTTTACGTCGTGTCTCGGCCTGTTAACGGGCCTGCTGGTCGTTTGCAGTATCGTCTCGGCGGCTGACGAACCCAAGCCATCCAAGGTGCCGGACGAAACGGTGGCTGCCGAAACGCCGCCCGAAACGAAGCCCGCATCTGACAAAGAGGCGAAGCCGGCATCCCCCTCGCTCCCGTCACAGCCATCGCACGAGGTTGTCCTGAAAGAGGCGAAGCCGATCGAAGGCTTGATACCGTTGTACCGGAAAGAGAACCGGCTGTACGCCGAACTGGGCAGCGGAAACTACCAGGATGAATACATGGTTCTGATTGCCATTGCCCGCGGCATCGGCCAGCGTCCGCTCCTAGGCGGTTACAGTTGGGGTTTCGGCGACGATTGGGTGTGGTCCTTCCGCAAGGTCGAAAAGAACGTCCACATCGTCCGCCGCAATGTCCGGTTCAAGGCGGATAGCGGGACGCCGGAAGCCCGCGCCGTGAAAAACGCCTACACCGACAGCGTGATTTTTAGCTTACCGGTGATTACCAAGGGGCCTAAAGGCGGAGACCTAATCGACTTGACGCCGGTGTTCCTCAGTGACCTGCCGCAGATCTCGCAGGTTCTGCCGGGCTTCGTATTTGCTCCGGACAAGTCGACGTGGGACTCCGTCAAAGGCTTCAAGGACAACGTCGAGCTTCAAGTAGCCGCCGTCTACTCGTCGGGCGGTCGTGTCGAACTGGACACGGTCCCGGACTCGCGCGGGGCGACCATCATTGTGCATTACTCGATCAGCAAGATCCCCAGCACGGGCTACAAACCGCGCGTCGCCGACAACCGCGTCGGCTACTTCCTGACGGTCGTCAAAGATTTTTCCAAGAAAGACTCCGAAGACCAGTTCGTCCGCTACATTAACCGCTGGCACCTGCAGAAGGCAAATTCGTCGGCCGAGAAGTCGCCGCCCAAAGAGCCTTTGATCTTCTGGATCGAGAAGACGGTTCCGTTTGAGTACCGCAAGCCCATCCGGGATGGCATCGCGGAATGGAACAAGGCGTTCGAGCAAGCCGGGTTCATCGACGCCATCGAAGTGCGTCAACAGCCGGACGACGCGGACTGGGATCCGGAGGACATCAACTACAACACCTTCCGTTGGATCACGGCCAACGCCGGCTTTGCGATGGGGCCGTCCCGAGTGAACCCCTACACGGGCCAGATCTTGGACGCGGACGTCATCTTTGACGCCGACTTCCTGACGTTTTGGAAGCAGCAGTTGGAAACGCTCACGCCCGCCGCCCTGGCCGCGATGAACGGAGTGCCGCTGGCTGCCGATTTGATCGATCTGGAGCACACCACCGTCAACCAGTTGCTGGGGGACCGTGACCCGCATCGTCACTGCTGCCTCAGCCACGGCATGTCCACCCAATTGGCCTTCGGCGCTGTCGCGCTGATGGCCGAGGGCGATGCCGCCAAGGCCCCGGAGAGAGAGCGCGAGTTGATCATGCAAGGTCTCAAGGAAGTGACTATGCACGAGGTCGGGCACACCCTCGGCCTGCGGCACAATTTCAAGGGCAGCGTCCATCGCAGCCTGAAGGACATCAACGATGCGGCCAAGGCAAGGGAAGGCGGGATGGTCGCCTCGATCATGGACTACATTCCGGCCAATATCGTGCCCAAAGGGACGCCGCAGGGCGATTTCTATCCCACGACCATCGGCCCCTATGATATCTGGGCGATCGAGTACGGTTACAAGCAGTTCTCCGGCAGTGAAGCGGAAGAACTGAAGAAGATCGCTTCGCGCAGCGGCGAGCCGGCACTGAAGTACGCCACCGACGAGGACACGCTCGGCATCGTCGACGCGGACCCAGAGTCCAACCGCTACGACCTGGGGGACGACGCGCTGGAATACGCCAAGCAGCGAGCCGAGTTGATGAAGCAGCTGATCCCCGGACTGGTCGAACGCACCGTGAAGGACGGCGAGGATTACACCAAGGCTCGCAAAGCGTTCAACGTGATCCTGGGCCAATACGGGCAAGCGATGCAGTTCGCCGCCCGGTACGTCGGCGGTCTGTACACCAGCCGCAGCCACAAGGGCGACAAGGACGGCAAGCCGCCCTTTACCGTCGTGGACGCCAAGAAACAACGGGACGCCCTGACGCTGCTGGAACAGGAGGTGCTCAGCGACAAGCCGTTCGCTTTCCCGCCGCAGCTGTACAACCAGTTGGCCTCCTCGAACTGGCGGCACTGGGGCGCGGACATCCCCTTGCGCAAGGACATCGCAGTACACGAGGTGATCCTCATGTGGCAGGCGACGATCCTCGACCAACTCCTGTCCTCCTATACCCTGGAGCGGATTCACGACGGCGAGCTGAAAACGCCGGCCGATCAAGATGCGCTGACGACCGCCGAGTTGCTCGACCGCTTGACCAACGCGGTGTTTGCCGAGGTCAAAGCTACGCCGGAGGGGAACTATACCGAGCGCAAGCCGGCGATCTCCAGTGTCCGCCGCAACCTGCAGCGGACGTACTTGCAGATGCTGTCCAATCTGGCGATGGGGCGGTATCGCGCTCCGCAGGACTGCCGGACCGTCGCCTACGCCAAGTTGACCACGCTCCGCGAGGACATGGAAAAGCTGCTCGCCGGCAAGGTCAAGCTGGACGCCTACTCCAGCGCGCACCTCCGCGAGTCCTCCGCCCGCATCCAGAAGGTACTCGACGCGAAACTCTCACTGACGTCGCCCTGACGCTGGCGTTACGATTCCGCCGATCTTGTACCAATTCAGGACACGGGTACAATACAAGAGTCAAGTGTATTGTCTGAGGCCGGGGGCGGCTTCAGTCCGATCGGAGAGCGGAATCCGGATGAACCCTAGCACAGAAGAAGAAGGCAGCGGCTTTCAAGTCGACGTCGGCCAGCCGGCTTCGCGGCACACCACGCAGACGCACAGGCAAAAGCGAAAGAAATCGCCCGCGCTCGCCGGGGCGTCGATGTGTGCGCTGGGGCTCGTCGTGGTCCTGGCAGCGATCGGGTGGGCGCTGTTCTCCCGTGAGCCGGATTCGCTGACGATCCAGCCGATCAAAGAGCAGGTGATCCAACAGGGCGACGAACTGCGGGTGGCGATTTCCGTTCGCCATTCAGGGCGCCAACGCGGCCGGCTGACGTACACCCTTGGCGACGCCCCGCTCGGCGCGGCGATCGATGGCAAGACGGGGGAATTCTCCTGGGTCACGGGTGAAACGCACAAGCTGGGCGAGTACCGCGTGACCGTCCAGGTGGCGGCTGCCGGGCCGCGGCCGCTGAGCGACCAGCAGACTTTCGTCGTCCGGCTTCTAAAAAACCCGGCCCGGGCTCTCCAGCCGAAACCCAAGCTCGAAAATGGCGGTTCTGACCTGCCCGTGATGGGAGCGTTCGTCAATCCGTCGGAGCAGACGAATCCCTTCGAGATCGCGGGCGTCCTAAAGCCTGACGGCAAAATCGACGAATTGATCTTCGCCAAGTTGAAGGACTTGAAGATCGAACCGGCCAACCTGTGTTCCGACGGGGTTTTCGTCCGGCGGGCCTACCTCGATGCCATCGGCACACTGCCCACGGCCGAGGAGGCGAAGAGCTTCCTGGACAGCAAGGACCCCCACAAGCGTTCCGTGCTGATCGACCATCTGCTCCAGCGGCCGGAGTTCGCCGACTACTGGGCGATGAAGTGGAGCGACCTGCTGCGGGTCAAGGCCGAATTCCCGATCAACCTCTGGCCCAACGGCGCCCAAGCGTACCACCGCTGGATTCAGACCTCCATCAAGGAAGACATGCCGTACGACCGCTATGTCCGGGAGTTGCTCACCGCCTGCGGCAGCAATTTCCGCACGCCGCAGGTCAACTTCTTCCGGGCCCTGCAGAGCAAAGAGCCGACAGCCATCGCTCAGGCGGTCGCCCTGGCGTTCATGGGGGTGCGGGCGGAAAGTTGGCCGAAAGAGCGCTGGGACGGCATGGCCGTCTTTTTCTCGCAGGTCGGGTACAAGCCCACGCGCGAATGGAAGGAAGAGATTGTCGTCTGGGACCCTCGCAAGGCCAAGCCTGCCGGCGACGCGCCGCCGCCTGAGCCCGTCTTTCCCGACGGAACCAAGGCCGTACTCCCTCCCGGAAAGGACCCGCGGGAGGTGTTTGCCGATTGGCTGATCGACGCCAAAAACCCCTGGTTCACGCGGCACATCGTCAACCGGGTGTGGTACTGGCTGTTGGGCCGCGGCATCGTTCACGAGCCGGACGACATCCGGCCCGACAACCCGGCGCAAAACGTGGAACTGTTGAACTGGCTGGCGGAGGAGCTGGTGGGGGCTAAGTACGATTTGAAGCACATCTACCGCCTGATTCTCAATTCCACAACTTACCAGCTTTCCTGCATTCCCAAGAGCAAGGGGCCCGAGGCTGCAGACAATTTCGCGTGCTATCCGTTGCGACGCCTGGAGGCCGAGGTGCTCGTGGACGCCGTCTGCCAGATCACGGGAACCACGGAAAGCTATAACAGCATGATTCCCGAACCGTTTACGTTCGTCCCCGAGAAACATCGCACGATCGCGCTGCCGGACGGGAGCATTACCAGCAGCGTGTTGGAGATGTTCGGGCGCCCGCCGCGCGATACGGGCCTGGAGTCGGAACGCAACAATCGCATGACGGCCGCCCAGGCGCTGCACCTGCTGAATTCCAGTCATATTCGGCAGAAGATCCAGAAAGGGCCAAAGATTCAAGAACAGCTGACCGTTCGCGGCAGTTCGCAGGAGTTGGCAGAGAGCCTTTACTTGACGATCCTCTCGCGACAACCGACCCCCATCGAGTTGGGCGACGTCGGCTGGCACTGCGATTCGAAATGGGGCGCGGAGAACCTGGTATGGGCATTGTTCAATAGCGAAGAGTTTCTGTTTCGGCACTGAGGCGAACAGCTGGAGCATGGGAGAGGTAACATGATTGCGAAACATCATTCGTTTGTCCCCGGTTCGCAGCCCGGACCGGTTTCCCGTCGCGAGGCGCTGAAGAGCGGGATTCTCGGAACGGCTGGTTTGCTGTTGGCCGAGCGACTGGCTATCGGCGGCGAGCCGAAGGCGACGAGCGCTGCCGCCGCGGCCCCGGCTTCGGGTCCGGCCCCGAAATCGCCCGCGGCCGGGCCGGCAAAGGCCAAGGCGGTGATTCAGATCTGGATGTGGGGCGGCCCGCCCCACACCGACACGTTCGACCCGAAACCGGAGGCCGGCAGCGATTACACGGGTCCGTTGAACGGGACGATCGAAACGAACGTCAAGGGGATCCGAGTCGGCACATTGATTCCGGAATTGGCCAAGCTGGCCGACAAGTACTCGATCATCCGTTCGATGACGCACGGCATCAACGGGCACGAAACGGCGTCCTACATGGTCCAGACCGGGCGGGCGCCCGGCGGCCGGCTCGTCTACCCGGCCGTCGGCGCCGTGGTCACCGCCTTCAAGGGCTTCGTCGAGGGCTCGGAGAACCTGATTCCTCCCTACATCGTGCTCACCCAGCCTCAGGGCCGGTTTTCCGAAGCCGGTTTCATGGGGATCCGCTACAAACCGTTCGCCACCGGCGGCGACCCCAATGCGGCTCGGTTCACCGTCGAGGGAATCGTCGCTCCGGGTCTGACCGACGACCAACAGCGGCAGCGCCGCGAATTGCTTGACCAAGTCAACACGCTCGGCCGAATGATGGGAGGCGACGCGCAGGTGGAGGCTGCCAAGCGGGCCAGGAGCCAAGCGTACGATCTGATCTTGGGCGACGCGGGAAAGGTCTTCGATCTTTCCGAAGAGAAGGAAGAACTCAGGCTACGTTACGGCCGCAACACGTTTGGCCAATCTTGCCTGGTTGCCCGCCGGTTGATCGAGAAGGGAGTCAAGTACGTCACGATCAACTATGCCGGCTGGGACACGCACAAGGACCATTTCCAGATCATGCGCCGGAAACTCCCGGAAATGGACAAAGGCATGGCCACGCTGATTTCGGACTTGGCGGATCGTGGGCTGTTGGAAAGCACGATCGTTTGGTGGGGCGGCGAATTCGGCCGCACGCCCGAGGTCGACTGGAAATCACCCTGGAACGGCGGACGCCATCACTACGGGGCCGTCTTCTCCACCGTCGTGGCGGGCGGCGGATTCAAAGGCGGACAAGTGGTCGGAGAATCCACGGCCAAGGGCGAGCAGGTCAAGGACCGGCCCGTCTACCCCGCCGATCTGATCGCCAGCATGTACGCGTTGCTGGGCATCGATCCTGAAGCCGGCCTGCCGCACCCGATGAACGAGTTCGTCCGCGCGGTTCCGGGCCCCGATGAAGGTTTGAAATCGGGCGGCCTGCTAAAGGAAATCATGTAGCGCAGCGTTCGGCGCCAGACCAGGTAGGTTGGGACTCCGTCCCGGCCCGTTCGGGACAGCGTCCCAACGTCCGAAGATGCGCCCCTTGTACGACCTGACACTCCAACCCTCGAGACCCACCATGTACCGGCTTCGATCTCGTGCAATCCTCGCCGCAACGGCGCTGTTGACGCTCACCTCCGGCCTCCACGGCCAAACGGCGAAGGACCCGCACATCGGCTACGTGTATCCCACCGGCGGCCGGCAGAACAGCGACTTTGAGGTCATCGTCGGCGGGCAGTTCATCAAAGAGGCGAACGGAGTCTATGTTTCCGGCAACGGCGTCAAGGCAGAAGTCGTCAAGTGGTACCGTCCGCTCACGCAGGGGGAGTACGTTGGACTCAGCCAGAAGATCCGATTCACGCGGGAGGACATGGAGGAAAAGCAGAAGCAAGGCGGAAGCACCGAACCGATCACGGACGAGATGGTCTACAAGGTCGCGGGCATTACCGAGAACGACCTGAAGGAGATGGAGATCTACCGCAAGCGGGATGCCGACCCCAAGCGGCAGCCCAACGACCAGATCGCCGAAGAACTCACCCTCAAGATCACGATCGACGCCGGTGCCGAACTGGGCAAACGCGAGATGCGGGTGCTCACTCCGGGCTCGATGTCCAATCCGATCTGGTTTCAAGTGGGGCAATGGGAGGAACGCCGCGAGACCGAGCCCAACGATGAGATTCCCGATCCGGTGATCGGTTCCACGCTCCCCGTGGTGGTCAACGGGCAGATCATGCCCGGCGAGGTGGATCGGTTCTCGTTCACCGCCAGCAAAGGCACGCGTCTGGTCATTGCCGTCGACGCTCGCGAATTGATGCCCTATCTTGCCGACGCCGTCCCCGGCTGGTTCCAGGCCGTACTGGCCCTCTATGACGCTGCGGGAAACGAAGTCGCCTATGCGGGCGCTTATTACTACCGGCAGGATCCGGTGATCTACTACGAGGTGCCGGCGGACGGAACCTACGTGGTGGAAATCCGTGATTCCATTTACCGCGGGCGCGAGGATTTCGTGTACCGCATCACGCTGGGCCAGTTGCCGTTTGTGACCGGCATTTTCCCGCTGGGCGCCCGAGCCGGCCAGGAGGTCACGGTCGAACTGCAAGGTTGGAACCTTGTCGAGACCCAACTGACGTTCCGTGCCCTGGTGGACCGCAACCGTCCCGTACGCTGGTACTCCATCCCGCAGACCGACAAGGTCAACATCCGGTTCCCGCTGCGGATCGACATGATGTCCGAAATCCTCGATCAGGAGCCGAACGACACTCCGGAGACGGCCCAGGAGATCAGCCTGCCGATCGTCATCAACGGCCGCATCGATCGGCCGGACGACAAGGACGTGTTCCGCTTCAATGCGGTCGGGAGAGTCGTCGCCGAGGTCTATGCGCGCCGGGCCGGCTCTCCTCTGGATTCAGCGGTCTGGGTGACCGATGCCACCGGCGCCGAGATCGGCTTCAACGATGACTTCAAGGATGAAGCCCAGGCGCTGATTACCCACCATGCCGATTCGCTGATGACGGCCGCCATGTCCGGCAAAGGCCCCTACTGTCTGCACTTGAGCGATGCGCAGCGCAGCGGCGGGAAGGATTTCATCTACCGGCTGTATGTCCGGGCTCCCCGTCCCGATTTCGACTTGCGCGTCGTGCCCTCGTGTATCATCGCCCGGCCGGGAACAAACGTGCCGATCACGGTCCACGCCGTGCGGAGGGAGGGCTTTGACGATCCCATCCACCTGTCGCTGATCCAACCCCCTGACGGATTCAAGCTCAGCGGCGGCGTGGTGCCCGGCAACGCGGACCAGGTGCGGCTGACGTTGACCGTCCCTCCGATCCCCGCCACGGAACCCTTTCTCCTGGAAATGGAAGGGCAATCGCTGGGCAGCAGCCGGCATCGGCGTTTCACGCGCCCCGTCGTCCCCGCAGAGAGCATGATGCAGGCCTTTCTGTGGCTGCAGATCGTGCCCGCCGAGCAGTGGGCCATCCTCGTCACCGGGGATGCCCCCGCCAAGCCGCCGCTGGAGTTGGTCCCGGTCGAGCGGATCAGCCTCAAGCCGGGCGGAACCACGCTGCTGGGCGCGAAACTGACGGCCAAGCAACCGCCGGCCAACGAACTCCGCGTCGAGTTGACCAATCCGCCCAAGGGAGTCACCGTCGAGAAGGTGTCGCCCGAGGGGCCGGGCCTGGTCGTCTCGTTGGCGGCCGACGCCAAGTCGGCCGAGCCGGGAATGGAGGGGAACCTGGTCTTCGAAGTCGTCCGGCAGTGGACGCCGGCTGCTACGGAAGAGATGCCCAAACCTCAGCCGCAACGCAGGTCGTACGGCATCCTCCCGGCGGTGCCGTTCAGCGTGGGGGGGCAGGCCAAGCGGAGATAGTCGCAGGCTGGCGTGGCCGCGCGCAAAAAGCCCGGCTCTTCAAAGAAGCCGGGCTTCTCCACTCAGACTTCCGTCACGACTCGACAGTCCGAGCCGCCGGCTTGCCGCCGTACAGCCACAGCACAAACGGCGAGGCGATGTAAATCGAACTGTACGTCCCGCTGACAAAGCCGATGAGCAGCACGTAAGAAAAGGCGTGAACGCCTTCTCCGCCGATGGCGTACAGGATCAAGGCATTGACTATCGTACACAAACCCGTCAGCAGCGTCCGGCTGAGGGTTTCATTCACGCTCCGGTTGACCATTTCCGGCGTCAACACCGCGCTCTTCCCGCGCACCTCGCGGATGCGGTCGAACACGACGATGGTGTCGTTGACCGAATACCCGATGATCGTCAGGAAGGCGACGACCACCGTCAGGCTGATCTTGAATTCCTCGACCGCGATGAATCCCAGCACGCCGGCCAGATAGAAGCTGACGGCGACCGCGGCGAAGGAGACGAACACATCGTGAATCAGCGCGATCACGGCGGCCAGGCCGAAAACCACCTTCTGGAAGCGAATCCAGATGTAGATCACGATTGCGATCCAGCTGGTGACCAAGGCGATAATCGCCAGATCCCGCGTGTCGCCCGCCACCTTGCCGCCGATCCTGCTGGACGACGACCACACGGGAGCCAGACTCATCCTCTTGTTCATCGCCTGGAGAACCTGCTCAACGCTGGCCCGGTCTTTGGCCAACGTGACCACCCACTCTTTGTAGCCCAGCGAGTCGTCGATCGTCCAGTCGGGGTTTTCCGCCAGATCTTTGGCGTTCAGGGTAACGGTGACATCCTCTTCCGCACTCAGCAGGACATTGACGGATTCCGCCGATTGGAGGATTTCGTGCTCCACCGTGCGGCCGTTCAACTTGTAGTCGAACGTGATCGTGGCCGTCGTGCGCACCCTTTCGACCGGCTTGGCGGCAGGTGGTGACTCTGCTCCTTCGCCCGTCGCTGCGCTTTCCAGTTTCTTCTTGGGCGCGGCGTCCGCTGGCTTGTCTGCCGCTCCGGCCGATTTCGGTGCGGCCTTGGCCGCGTCGGCTTGACTCGCCGGCGGGGTCTCGGTGGCGGGCTTGGCCGGTGTTTCAGGGGCTGACTCGGCCTTCGTCTTTTCTGCGGACCGCTTCGCGCCTGCCGCCTCCTTAGGCTTGGCCGGCTCTGTTGCCGGCTTCGTGTCCGGCTGCTTCTCAGTCTTCTTGGCTTCCCCTGCCGGAGCCGCATCCTTCGGCGGTTCGGCGCCGTCGGCGAGCGCCAACAGTCGCCCCTCGCCGCCGGCCCACGCCAACATGGTAGCCGGAGGCAGATCGCGCCGAGTGGAGCCTTCCGCTGCGGGTTTCGCCTCCTTGGCAGCGTCTTTCGAGGGAGCGGGCTTCTCGGACGCGGGCTTCTCCTCGGCGTTCCCCTTCTCGGCGGCATCGGGATTGGGTTGCTCCGCAGCCTCCGGCGCCTGTTTCGGTTTCGGCTTCGGCTGAGATTTCGCCTCCGGTTGGCTGGCCGCCGGCTTCGCCTCTTCCGGCTTTGCGTCGGGCTGTTTGGGCTCTTCCAACGTTTTTTCCAAAACCGCTGGTTTGGCTTCCGGAGACGCTCCCGACGTGGGCGGACCCGCGGGCGTCCGCTCCTCGGTCAGCTGCCCCACGGTCACGGAATGCATAGCAACCGGAAACGATTCATGAAGGACTTTCTCGAGTTCTTCCACCTCCTGCAGCGAGGAATCGATCTTCCAGACTGTCTGAGGCGGCAAACCTTCCACGTCGACCCGGTTGACCGAGTACTCGACGGCGGAATCGTTGACTCGCATGCCGGCGAACCTTTCGTCCAACTTGGCGCGGATGCCCCGTTCGTCCGCCGGTTCCTTCAGAACCATCGTCACGGACGTGCCGCCCAGGAAGTCGATGTCGAAGATCTGTTTCCCGCGCGCCGCCGTCGCTACGAGACCGGCGACGATGAACAACAGCGAGAGGCCCAGGGCCATGTACTTCTTGCCCACGAAGTCGATGTGGGTCACATCGAATAGCTTGGCCATCCGCAACGTCGCGATCCAGCGCTTGCGTTCAGCGATGTCGAACACCACGCGGGCACAGAACACCGCCGTGAACATGCTGATCATGATGCCCAAGGAGAGCGTAATTGCGAAACCGCGAATCTGGTCCGTGCCAATGACGTACATGATCAGTGCGGTGATGAGCGTGGTTAGGTTCGAGTCGATGATCGTGATCATGGCCCGATCGAACCCGTTGCGGATGGCCATCCGCAACGCGGCGCCACGCTCCAATTCTTCACGGATCCGCTCGTAAACAAGCACGTTCGCGTCAACGGCCATGCCGACGCCCAACACCAAACCGGCCAAACCGGGCAAGGTGAGCGGCGCACGCAACGGGAATTTCATCACGGCCAAGGTCAACAGCAAGTTGGCGGCCAGGGCCAGGCAGGCGACGAAGCCCGCGAAACGGTACCAGATCAGCATGAACACGAATGTCGAGGCCATCGCCAGTCCCGCCGCGAGCTTGCCGCGGCGGATGGTCTCATCCCCGACCATGGCTCCGATCGTGTTCTGGGCGATCGGCGCCTTCTTCAAGGCTGCCGGCAAACTGCCTGCCTGCAAGATGCCCACCAGGAAGTCCACTTCCTCCTGCGTGAACTGTCCCATGATCCGGCCGCTGTCCGTAATCGTGCTCATCACGCGCGGCGCGGAGAGGAGATTGCCGTCCAGCATGATGCCCAGCAACGAATAAAATCCCCGCTGCTCGTCCGGCAGGTTATCTCCCGTCAGCCCGCCCATCAGGCCCGCGCCGACGGCTTTCATGTTGAAGTGGACGCAGGGGCTGGCGAGTTCATCATAGCCGCGGCTGACCATTCCCAGGTTCTCGCCGGTGACGTTGTATTCGTCCCCGGCGTACATCAACACGTCAATGTCCTGGATTCCCTGCTCCTTCAGCCAGGTTTCCAGCGGGTAATCCGTGCCCGACGGCAAGTTGGGGGGCAGTTGGATGAGTGCGCCGGTCGCCGAGTTGCGGATCGTGTAATTCGCGACACTGACCTTCAGTGGCCGAAAACCGCCCTTCACTTCGTTCACTTCGCGGCCCACGCGAGCCCAATAACCCACCCTTCGGCCGGTTTCATCCAAAACGTACCTGGACCGGCGTTTGGTTTCGTCCTCCGCCTGCCGCGTCGCCAGCTGGATCGTGTCGCCATGTTGCGTGGAATTGGCGACGATCCGAAATTCCAAGGAACCGGCGGTACTGATCAACTTCTTGATGCGTTCGACTTCGGTGGTGTCGACGTCGGGAATGATGACTTCGACCTGCCAGTCGCCGTATCGACGCACCACGATCTCCTTGGTGCCGGCCGGGTTGATGCGATCGTTCAATCGTTGCAGCAAGTGCCCCCAGTCGATAGAACTCGGCGAAATGGACGTGGAACTGTCGATCTTGAGCGCCTCGCGGTCGATCTCGTAGACCAGAATCACGCCGCCCTTCAGATCCACGCCCAACCGCAGAGGAAAACTGACCAGAAGCACGCCCCCTAAACACAGCGTGCAGAAGATCAGTCCCAACTTCCAGCCAAAATCCCGCATCCGCAGATATCTGGCCAGCCAGACTCCGACGAAAATCGGCAGCGGAAAGGCGATGATCAGCTTCAATAGCGCCATGACCTCCGGCGAAAGCCACCAAGAGGCCGCGGCACCTTGCCCAAACAAGACCGTCGAAACCAAATCTAACGACATAACGGGAACTTCCTGATT
The DNA here is from genome assembly GCA_964486845.1 of uncultured Pirellulaceae bacterium. GTDB lineage: Bacteria > Planctomycetota > Planctomycetia > Pirellulales > Pirellulaceae > Anammoximicrobium. Next base: position 8,139 of record CAZAQY010000083.1, on the reverse strand, counting down.
CCGAGAGATTCTGTACGGAGCCAACGCGGAGGGGCCACGCTCACAGCGCGTGACGTCAGCTCTCCTTTTCCTCTTCAGCCGGCTTCTCGGATGACAGCACTCGTGAGATGGAACTGCGCAGAAAACGGATCCGGGTGTTTTCGTCCACTCGCAGTGTGACTTCGTTGGATCCCGACGGCGCATTGACAACCACGCCCATGATGCCTCCGATGGTTACCACGTGGTCGTTCTTCTTCAGATTCGCCTGCATCTTGGTGACATCCGACTGCTTGCGCTTCTCCGGGCGGACAATCAGCAGGTAGAACAACACGCCGATCATGACAATCGGCAGCAGCAGGCTCGTCAGGGCGGGGCCTTCCGCAGCGAGCAGGACCGAGTAAATCGTTGGCAGACCAGCAAGCATGAAGAATTCCGATTATCAACGGCGGGAAGCCGCGCGACGCCCGCATCCGGGAACGAAAAACGGCCCGGATGCACGTGACAGGCGGGCCGGCCTGGCGGCAAATTACCCGCGTATGATAAGGCCTTGCGTCGCAAGGGGCAAGAGCAGCTAGCGAACGGGCAACGGTCGGGCAAGTCTTGCCGATACTCGCTTATTCGTTTCCCCTTAGGTTATTGACTTTGCGTATCTTGCCCCAGCCGCCACCGGTTCCGTTTCGCCTGGACAAACTCCGAGAAACCGCCGGATTGGACCGCGGCCCGGGCGTCGGCCAGCAATCGTTGGTAGTAAGCGATATTGTGTGCGGAAAGGAGGATTGGGCCCAGCATTTCGCCTGCCATGAACAGGTGCCGCAAGTAACCTCGGCTGTGCCGGCAAGCGGGGCAAGGGCACGTCGAATCGATCGGCCGGTTGTCTCGCTGATGCTTGAGGTTCCTGAGTTTCAGCGGCCCAAAGTCCGTAAATGCCAGGGCGTTACGGCCATTACGCGTGGGCAGCACACAGTCGAACAGATCCACGCCCCGTTGAATGCTCTCGAGCATGTCTTGCGGAGTCCCGACTCCCATCAGATACCGTACCCGATCCGGCGGCAGCTCGGGGCAGGTCACGTCCAGCACGCGATACATCTCGACCGGCTCTTCCCCAACGCTCAACCCGCCGATGGCATAGCCGGGAAAGTCCAGCGCGACGAGCTGGCGCGCGCATTGAACTCGCAGATCTCCGTCCAGACCGCCTTGGACAATCGCGAACATCGCCTGATCGGTGCGTTTGGCCGCGGACCGGCATCGATCCGCCCAGCGGATCGAGCGCTGGCAGGCGTCGCGGACGGCGTCGGGTTCGTTGGGCAACGGCACCACATGGTCTAAAACCATCGCAATATCGCTGCCCAACGCCTCCTGGATCTCAACGGCTCGCTCCGGACTCAGTTCCAGCAGCTTGCCGTCGATGTGCGAGCGAAAAACGACGCCCTCCTCAGTGACACGCCTGTTTGTGGCCAAACTGAAAATCTGGAAACCACCACTGTCGGTCAGGATTGGCCCGTCCCAGCCCATGAATTGGTGTAGCCCGCCGAGATCGCGGATGACATCCTCGCCGGGGCGCAGCGCGAGGTGATAGGTGTTTGCGAGCAGCACCTGCGTGCCAGTCTCGCGGACCATGCGCACGGTCAGCCCCTTGACCGTCGCCGCGGTGCCCACTGGCATGAAGGCCGGCGTATCAACGTCGCCGTGGGGCGTGTGCAGCACGCCACATCGCGCGCCGCAGCGAGGATCGGCATGCAACTGCTGAAAGGAAAACATGTGCGTGTCGCGGGGCGCCAGTCACGGGATGCGGGAGGCGAGATGCGGGATGCGAGTCACGGGACAGGTCGGCAGCGGTGTTGCCGCGGCAATACAGCGTGCAAAGTGAAGAACTTCGAAGCGCGACTCCCCGTATCCCGTATCCCGTATCCCGTATCCCGCATCACTCCCCGCGGAGTTTCAGGTTGTACTGCCCCAGCTTTTCTTTGACCTCGTTCAAGCTGGTCACGCCGAAATTCTTGCACTCGAGGAGATCATCGCCGGTCTTGCGGACCAACTCGCCGATCGTCGTCAAGCCCAATCGCACCATGCACTTGCGTGCTCGCACGGACAGGTTCAGATCGGAGATCGGCCGGCTCAACAAGGCCTGCTCTTCGACCGACAGATGCGACACGTCGATGGGTGGCTCCTGCTCCGGGCGCTCGTGCGCGAACTGGCCCAACTGCAGGCCCTTGGATGCCAGCATGTCGCGGATTTCGACCAGCGAGGTCTCTCCAAAATTCTTGCTCGACAGCAACTCGGCCTCCGTCGTTCGCGTCAAGTCGCCCAGGTTCCGAATCCCCAACCGTTGCAGGCAGTTTCGGCTGCGGACCGACAACTCGAAATCCGTGACAGGCACGCTGAGGATTTGCGTCAGCCGGTCCTGCCGCTTGAGGGCCTCTTCGTCGTAGAACATGTCCCTCGACGCCGACGCGTCTTTCAGGTACAGCCGAGCACGCGGATGATCCGGGAATTGTTCCAGGATTCGCTGGTAGCACTGTTGCGCCCGGTCATAAAGCTGGAAGTCCTCGCACAAGACGCCCAGATTCAACAAGACGCCGATATAAGTCGGGTAGCACTCAGCGGCGCGCTGGTACAACTGCAGCGCTTCATCGTCATTTCCCCGCCGGTCGTTCTCCAAGGCCAGCCCGAACAAGGCGCCCGAATGCCTGCGATCCGTTTCCACCGCGCGCTCGAACAACGCGATCACTTCCTGGGGATTGCCGCCGACGGCGGCCACCGTCGCGCCACGCTGATACAGGTACTCTGCGGTCTGTTCGACGGGACCGAACATCTGATCCAGAATCGCGAGAGACTGCTGCGGATCGCCGGCGCAGCGATAGGCCTCGGCAATCGCCAACGCGCAAGCCTCGGGAGCATAGCCCGCCGTCCGAGCGGATTCGTAGCAGCCGATCGAATCGCGATACCGCCCCCGCTCTGCCTTGGTCTTGCCCAAGTAGAAGTGAGCCACGGCACCGCCGTCGGCTCGCATCAACGTTTGCTCGGCTTGATCGTATCTGCCAAGGAGATAGTAACACACCCCCAGCCGTACGGCACTCGCGGGCGTTTGCTCGCTGCGCGCCGACAGCTCGTTCACCGCGTCGCGGAGGACGGCGTGGCGGGACGCATCCTCGGCAATGGCCCGCACAATGCCTTGTATCTCTTGAGGCCCAAACGAGCTGTTGGACAAGACCACTTCGCGAATATCGACCGTCGTCACTGGCGCACTTGCCACCATACCGGCTCTCCGATAACCACTGCGAGCAAACCAACCCCCCTCACGCACGGATGCCCCAGCGGCCGCGTGGCAGGTCTCCCAACGTGCTTGAACTCATCGCCACGGCAGGTTAAGAAACCGGGCGTACCTTCCGCGCGCAATCCGGACAGGAGCCAGCGGCGGGAGTCGAACCCGCAACCCCCGCATTACGAATGCGGTGCTCTGCCGATTGAAGCTACGCTGGCAAATACGGTGTTTTACCGTGTTTTCTTGCTGTTTTCCATTTCTCTGCCTGGGGTGTTGACTCCCTTCTTGACTCCTGATATCCTATCTTAACAGAGAAATGACACCCGTGGATGTTGGCCACGGGTGCCTGACACCTACCTGACTCCAGTTGAAAGCGAGGTAAGAATCAATGTCCAGAAAGTCTACTCTATCGGCAGTCAGCGGAAAAGCGGTCATCCAAAAGCCGGACAAGCCGTATCCTGAGTTTCCGCTTTTCGCCCACAATTCCGGGCGCTGGGCCAAAAAGGTCCGTGGTCAGTTACGCTACTTTGGCTACTGGTCAAAGGCAACGGACGCTGGCGGCGGCTGGCAAGCTGCGCTGGAGCTGTACCAGAAGCAAGCCGACGATTTGCACGCGGGCCGGACACCACGGGCAAGTTCTGACGGCCTGACGATCCGGGATCTTGCGAATGCGTATCTGACGGGCAAGCAAGACCTACTCGACAACGGCGAGATCACGCCGCGGACTTTCGCGGACTGCCGGGACACCACGGACATCATCATCGGCGGGTTCGGGAAAACTCGTTTGGTCTCGGACCTGCGGCCGGATGATTTTGGAACGTTGCGGCGCCGGATCGCAAAGACGCGGGGGCCTGTCTCGTTGGCCAACACAATCCAACGCATCCGAAGCGTGTTCAAGTGGGGCTACGAGTCGAGGTTGATCGAAGCACCTGTCCCGTTCGGGCCGGGGTTCGCGCGGCCGAAAGCCAAGGTGTTGCGGGCGGAGCGTCACAAGAACGGGAAAAAACTGTTCAGCGCTGTCGAGGTCAAGGCCATGTTGGCGGCGGCGAGCCCGTGCCTGAAAGCGATGGTTTTGTTGGCGGTCAACTGCGGCTTTGGAAATGCCGACTGCGGCATGGTGCCGATCGCAGCGTTTGACCTGGGCAACGGATGGGTGACCTACCCGCGGCCGAAAACAGCCGTCCAACGGCGGGCGGCATTGTGGCCTGAGACGGTCGAGGCAATCCGGGCGTGGCTGGCGGTTCGTCCGAAACCCAAGGACGAGGCGGACGCCGGGCTGTTGTTTTTGACGGCGAGCGGACGGAGTTGGCACAAGGACATCGCCGACAACCCTGTCGCCAAGGAAACCGCCAAGTTGCTCCGTGAGCTGGGCATCAAACGGCATGGCATCGGGTTCTACAGCTTGCGGCACACCTTCCGAACCGTGGCCGATGAGGCGAAAGATCAACCGGCGGCTGGGTACATCATGGGCCATGCCGATCCGTCAATGGCGGCGGTGTACCGGGAAGACATCGGCGACGATCGGTTGCGGGCGGTTACCGATCACGTCCGGGCTTGGCTGTTCGGCGACGGAGGAAACTAGCACGGTGCTAGTTTCCTTTTCCCTGCCACCCTACCGCAATGGGCATAGTGGGTGGGCAATATACCGGAAACGGTAGCGGCAGACTAGGTGGGGGGGCCGTCCTACTAAAAAGTAATTGTACAGCGTTTTGACCCTCCGTAAGATTACGTGAGACTGAAACACGGATCTTGCGGAGGGTTTTTTTCATGCGCCTTACTGATCGAATCTCGATAAACCGAGCACGCCAGATGTGCGTGAAAGGTGTGGACTTTGCGCGGTGGCGTAAGCTGCTGGGCGTCCCTGACGGTGGCATGACCTGCCACGCGGCATGGGCGACGGCCATCGCCATCGCGGCACGCAAGGCCGGCGAGAGTCTGGACACGGCAAAGGCCGTGCTGAACGTGCTGGCCAACATGCCACCGCAAGTTGTGGCGGACGCAATGTCCGAAGGCCGATCCTGCGTCTTCTTGGTCAACGGGAATGTTTGCCCGCGGCTGACGTCCAGAGCGACGTACACGTCCGACTACATAAACGAGCTGCGGGCGGCGGCGGAAGAGGCGGGGATTGTCGCCACTACCAGACTGATCGACACGTTCCCAGTGTACGCCAAGTTGCAGAGCATCAAGGACGGCACGGGCAAGCCGGGGCGGCCGAACATTGCCCTGCAACGCGCCCGAATCGCCAGACGAGTGGAGGATTCCCGCAATGCTTTCCCAAACAACTGAGCTGCTTTCTCCTGCCGACGTTGCCGAGCGGCTGGGGTTCGCGAGTGCCGAGCCGATCTACAGCTTGATCCGATCCGGCGAGCTGGCGGCGATAGACACGGGCGCCGGGCGCCGGGTCAAGCCCCGATGGGTCATCCGGGCGAGCTACTTGGAGAGGTTCTTGACGGCGCGAAGTACGCGGCCGGCGGCACCGGCGCCGCAGACGAGACGGCCACGGCGGCCGCAGCGGGTTATCGAGTTCTATTGAGCAGGCGAGCCGATGCTGACGCCAGAGCAGATCACCGCAATCATCGACACGCGGGAGCAGGCGCCCTTGGACCTAGCACCGCTGGCGACGATCACCGGGACGCTGAGCACCGGGGACTATTCCGTCAAAGGGTTGGAAGCCGTGGTTGCCATCGAGCGCAAAAGCCTGCCGGACTTGCTGGCCTGTTGCGGCCGGGAGCGGGAGCGGTTTGACCGGGAGGTTATGCGGCTGCTGGCGTATCCCTGCCGGGCGTTGGTCGTAGAGGCGAGCTGGGCAGACATCGAGCGCGGGGAGTGGAGATCCGAGATCACCACGCAAGCCGCGCTGGGTTCGTTGCTGGGCTGGATTGCGGCCGGACTGCCGATCGTCATGGCCGGCGACCACGAGCGGGCCGGGCGGTACGCGGCGCGGCTGCTGTTCACTGCAGCGCGGCGACGGTGGCGTGAGAATCACCTGATGGTCGTCAACGAAAAAAGCCGCCGGGCTCGTCACTCCCAGCGGCCGGAAGACGGTGTTGAGCCGTCCAGCAGTTCGCCCCCTGGATCGTCCTTCCAAGAGGGTCATCATGCCTAATGATACCGAAGAAATCACCGTCAGTCAAAGTCAAACCGAACCCGAAATGACGGACGCGGTACCCGAAGACGGCACATTGGCCAACGGGTTCAAGCAGATTCGGGAAATCGACGGCAAGAGTAAGACGTTTATTCTGCCGTTGCGAATGGGGCAGATTCTTGCATGGATGCGTGAGCAAACCGACGATTGGCCGAGACGCATCGGGAACGTGCCGTTCATCCATGATGAGGTTCACGGTATCGCCTTTTTTGAGTCGCCAGCGGCGTTGTTCGGGTGGCTGCAAACCCGAGTCGGCCGGGTGAGCTGGCACGGCGGGCCGGCGTTCGTGAAACAGGGGGAGTTGTTCGCCGAATGTCAGAGGACGTCGACGGCATACGTGACCGTCGAAAATCTGCCTCACGAGCCGGCGTTTCCAGAGTTCTACTATGCCTGCGAAGACATCGAACCGGGCAACGGGTGTCATCTGAACTGGCTGCTTGATCGGTTCAACCCTGAGACACCCGCAGATCGGGATTTGATCCAAGCCGCGTTCGCTACTCCGTTGTGGGGCGGGCCACCGAGCTGTCGTCCGGCGTTCGTCATCACAAGTGACGACGGCCGGGGGAGCGGCAAGACCAAGGTCGCGGAAATGATCGGGGAGTTGTACGGCGGCGTTCTCCAGTTTTCCGCCAACGAGGATATCGGAACGATCAAGACGCGGCTGCTGACGCCGGGCGCGTTGACGCGGCGAGTGGCGTTGTTGGACAACGTGAAGTCGCACCGTTTTTCATGGGCTGATCTTGAAGCCATGATAACGGCGTCCAGCATCAACGGACACCGGATGTATTTCGGCGACGGCACGCGGCCGAATACGCTCACGTGGCTCATTACGCTGAACGGTGCAAGCCTCAGTACGGATATGGCTCAGAGGAGCATCATCATCAAGATCAAGAAGACCAACGGTTCAGCAACTTGGGAGGAAGAGACCCGAGCCTACATCCGGGAGCATCAACACGAGATCCTGGGAGACATCATCACGATGCTGAGATCCGATCCGTTCCCGTTGGCTCAGTTTAAGAGGTGGTCGAGCTGGGAGAGGGATATTCTCCAACGGGTGCCCGAGCCGGGCGAGGCGCAAAAAGTGATCGGTGAACGCCAAGAAGTTGTCGATGCGGACGGGGAAGAGGCAAGCACGATCGAAGACTACTTTGCAGATCAACTGCGGCGACTGGAATACAGCACGGATCGGGATCGGGTGTTCATCCCAGCAGCAACGGCGGCCAGATGGTACGGCTGGGCGACGAACCAAAGCACCGTGGGGACTACCAGCGCGTCGAGAGCGCTGAAGCAGTTGGCGACGGAAGGCCGGTTTCAGCACGTCGGTCTGGCCGGGAGATCCTACGGCCGGGGGTTCGTTTGGGCAGGCAAAGATTCCCTCGGGAGTCACATGTCGATCGACTTGCAGGACCGTTTGCGAGACAAGCAGAGTGGGACCAACTAGGACAGTTAGGACGCTTAGGACGCTTCCTCTCTATTGTAGGCTCTTAGTAAGGCACCTACCTTTCTCACGCGCTGGGTAACAATAGGGCGAAAGCGTCCTAAGTGTCCTGAAAAACGAGAATTAAGCCAGGATAGGCATAATGGACAAAGTTACAGAAAATTTCGGTAGTGTTTCGGAAAATATCCGAGTTGTTGCCGGGAGTGTTGCGGGAAAAAAGGCGAACGAGAGATTGTGTGTCCCCCTCTGTGCCAATATGGCTGAGACAGTTACCTCCTCGTTAATTACTGTAGAGGGCGGGGAGGCAACCTATGA
>CAZAQY010000082.1:27977-29660 GCA_964486845.1 uncultured Pirellulaceae bacterium | reverse complement strand
GCCCGCTACCAGCTACATCCCACAGCCACCCTGTGACGGAAACCTATTGGCGATCGAGGCCCTGGGAGTGGGACGCGGCATGGGCGAGGTGCAGATCGAGCGGATCAGCGAGCAACTCGTGATCACGCGGCACAACGACATCGCCTGGGTGCATTGCGCGCAGGTCGTTCCGCAGGGCCGAGGCGCGGGCGTGTACGAGGACGCGATCGATGCCTTTGAACAGATTCGCTCGCTCTTCAGCAGCGTCAACGTTCGCTTCGATCAAGTGATCCGCACGTGGCTGTATCTGGGCGGGATCGTCGCGGACGAAGGCCCGACTCAGCGTTACAAGGAGTTGAACCGCGCTCGTACCGACTTCTATCGCGACATTCCTTTCCTCGCCGACCGTCTGCCTGCGGGCCATGCGGAACGGGTCTATCCGGCCAGCACGGGCATCGGGACGGAAGGCCGTGGGATCATGATGAGCGCCATCGCGTTGGTCACCGAGCGAGGCGACATCCAAGCCGTGCCTCTGGAGAACCCCCGCCAGACGCCGGCCTTCGACTACGCCGACTGCTACAGCCCCGCGAGTCCCAAGTTCTCGCGGGCCATGGCCCTGTCCTGCGGCAATTACGCGACCATTTTCGTCTCCGGCACGGCCAGCATCACGGCGTCGGAAACCCAGCATGTCGGTAACGCGGCCGCTCAAACCCACGAAACCCTCGACAACATCGAGGCCCTGATTTCTGAGGAGAATCTGGGCCGCCACGGACTGCCTGGGCTCGGCACGTCGTTGGACGGTTTGGCTCTGGTCCGGGTCTACATCAAGCGGGCCGCAGACTACGAGCAGACGCGGGCCGCATGCGAGCAACGGCTGGGCGAGGTGCCCACCATCTACGCCGTCGGCGATGTCTGCCGTCCGGAGTTGCTAGTGGAGATTGAGGGGATTGCCTTCTCCCGCAACACAACGGCCCCGCTGTGCGGCCTCAACAACGTCGATCTCGATCGTCTGCGCTGGAAGTCGACGGTGGCCTGACGCCGTAAGGACGGTCGTGCAACGGGGACCGTGACTTGCGATATCGCGGTCGCAACGGGCATCTTCCAAGGCGATTTATGACCTCCCGTAATCGCACACGCCGTCAAGTTCTGCAAACGATGGCCCTGACCGCAACGTGGCTGGCCGGACGTTCGATCAATATCCCCAGGCGCGGAAGTTCCAGGACTTCCGCCGCATGCTGGACCAACTGGACCGGCAAATCGACGCGGTGGTGGTCAGCCCCCCGATCGCAGCCATGCGGTGGCGGGCGTCAAGGCCACGCAGATGGGCAAGCACTGTTATTGCGAAAAGCCGCTGGCCCATTCCGTGTACGCGCCGTACGGCGGGCGGTTCTGGTGGGATTTCAGCACCGGGGAAACGGGGAATCTGGTTGGTCGACGTGGACAACCGGCGGAGGCAATCGCTCCCAAGCCGATTCCTGGGGACACATGTCGCGGAACACCGCGGCCAATCTTCACCACTACGCCCGCCAAGATTGCCCGATCCGCAGCCTACTCATTCGGTGGCCGATCCAGTTCTGCAAACAGGTCCTGGCTGATCGCAATCGCGAGTACGGATTCATAGAAGCCCATGGGCATCGAAGGGTGGCAAAAACGAAGCAGCGTCCTGCCGGGTGCTTGACGCCGGCGTCTGGTGCCGGTATCGTA
>CAZAQY010000082.1:0-27877 GCA_964486845.1 uncultured Pirellulaceae bacterium | reverse complement strand
AACGAAGCAGCGTCCTGCCGGGTGCTTGACGCCGGCGTCTGGTGCCGGTATCGTAACTTCGGACGGGATGATGCACCGCGTCATCGCGTAACGGTTCCGAGACGCGGCGTTTCGCGCCGGCGGTGAGCAAAACTCGTGAAATGGCCTCAGGAGCCCCTGAGCGATGGCGATCGTGGTGCAATGCCCGAAGTGCGGCCAGCGTTTTGCTGCTGCGGCCGAGTTGGCCGGCAGACAGCTTCCCTGCAGCCGTTGTGGAGCAACGGTGAGTGTGCCTGGAGACGGTGGCGGCACGCAACGCGGTGCGGAGGCGCCAGCTCCGGCGCAAGCAGCCGACTCATCTTCGATCGTTGTCGCCTGTGACCACTGTGGCCAGCGCTTCGCGGCCGCCGCGTGGCTGGCAGGCCGGAGTGTGCCGTGCGCCAATTGCGGCCATGATTTGAAGGTTCCCGCAGCAGGCAGTGCCTCAGCGCCGAGCGAGGTGCAAGTTCTGGACGCCAGCGCGGCTGTTCTGGAGTCGGGTTCAGATCTGGACGCACTCGACCAGCATCAGGCTTTGGACACTCCGTTTTCGGCAGCTGAGCCGGACATGACGCCGCGATATCAACCGGCCCACCGCTCGCCATCGCAGTCCCAGGCGTCCCTCGACGACATCCCTTCATGGCTGTGGTGGGGGGGAGGCGGCGCGTTGGGCCTGTGCGTGTTGGTCTTCGCCGTGATGATTATCAGTTCGCTGCTCCGAGGCTGCGGCCCCCCCGCCGCCCCCCAGGAATCAACCGTGAGCACGCCGGCAACTGGGGACGCTTCCCCCATGCCAGCCACTTCCTCGTCTGCGAGTGACAGCCCGTAGTCGGCCCGTCTCAACCAGTCCGCATAAAACAGACTGCCAAGATGCCATCGCGGAAGTCGTCTGACCTGTGCCTTTGGAACTGGCACCCGAATCTAGCTAAGTCTTTACTCTCTAAGCCTTTACTCTATAATACGATGCGTCATTCCTGGTGGCATTGCGTGGGATTGCACACTCGGTCGTGGCGGATTTAGGGAACGGATGGCTGCCACCCGCCGATGGAGTTATAGCGCTGTATGGTGGCCGGCGTTTCTGTACTCTCCGCGCAGCAGGCATTTACAAAAGCTGGTTTTTTAGCATAATTTCTGGGTTTCCACCCATGCGGCGCTAGGTCCATGCGCCGATGTGTCGATGATCGCCGCTTGGGAAAGTTTGGTATCGCGATTGTCGAGTTGCGACGGGGATTATGTTTGAATCACTCCAAGACGGGTTGAAGTCGGCCTTCAAGAGCTTGCGCGGCAAGGGCAAGCTGACCGAGGCCAATATGCGCGACGGCCTGGGGTTGGTCGAGCAATCGCTCTTGGAGGCGGACGTCAGCTATTCGGTCGTCAAGGACTTTATGGCTGGCGTATCGCAGCGCGCCTTGGGCGAAAAGGTGCTGCTGGCCCTGGACCCCAGCCAACAAGTCGTCGGCATCGTCCACCAAGAGTTGATCCGGTTGTTGGGGCCCGTCGATCCGTCCCTGCATCTCAAGAAGGACACAAACGTCCTCATGCTCTGCGGATTGCAGGGCTCTGGGAAGACCACAACTTGTGGCAAGTTGGCCCGGCTCCTGCTCGACAACCAAGTCAAGCCGATGCTGGTGGCGGCGGACCTGCAGCGCCCGGCGGCGATTGACCAATTGCACGTGATTGGCGAGCAACTGGGCGTCCCGGTCTACTCCGAGAAAGGCGCGCAGGATCCCGTCAAAGTCTGCCAAGATGCGGTCCGCAGGGCGCGCGAAGAAGGGGTCCAGGTCGTGGTCTTGGATACCGCGGGCCGGTTAGCGATCGACCAGGAGTTGATGCAGCAGTTGCAGCGCATCGACGTGCGGGTCCAGCCGGACCAGGTCTACCTGGTCGTGGACGGCATGACCGGCCAGGACGCGGTGAACAGCGCCAAGGCGTTTAACGACGCGTTGGAGTTGGATGGCGTGATCATGACCAAGCTGGACGGCGACGCCCGCGGCGGAGCTTTGCTGTCGGTCAAACATGTCACTGGAGTGCCGATCAAGTTCATCGGGACCGGCGAGCACCTGGACGCCCTGGAGCCGTTCCGGCCGGAAGGCATGGCGGGCCGCATCTTGGGTATGGGCGACGTGCTGGCGCTGGTTGGCGAGGTCCGCAAAGTCGTCGACATGGAAGAACAGGCCGCGCTGGAAGCCAAGATGCGGGCCGGCGAATTCACGCTGGACGACTTCAAGCTGCAGCTCGAGAAGATGGCCAAGCCCGGTTTGGTCCAGAAGATGATGGGACTGATGCCGGGCATGGGCGAGTTCCGGAAGATGATCGAGCAAGAGGACACGGAGGGCGGCATCAAGCGGACGATCGGCATCATCGATTCCATGACCCGCGAGGAGCGGCGGAACCCGAAGATCGTCGATCCCAGCCGCCGCAACCGCATCGCTCGCGGAGCGGGCGTCGAGCCGCAAGATGTGAACCAAGTCGTGCGGCAATACGAGATGATGTCGCCGTTGATGAAGGCCATGGCGGGCAAAGGCATGGGCGAGCGGATGGCGGCCATCCGCGATCTGCAGAATTCCGGCCTCTTGGATCCCGGCAGCCGAGGTCCGAGGATCAAGAAGGGCACCGGCAAGCGGCTGACTTCCAAAGAAAAAGCCCAACTGCGAAAACAGCGGGAAAAGGAACTTCGCCGCAAGAAGCGTGCGGAGAGAGGTAAGAACTGACCGTTTTCTAGGCAACAGGAGTGAATGTAAGTGGCAGTAAGAATTCGAATGAAGAAGATGGGGCGGAAGCACCAGCCGTTCTATCGCATTTGCGCGATCGACGGGCGGGCGCCCCGCGACGGCAAGGTGATCGAAGAGCTGGGGTACTATGATCCGCTGGTCAAAGAAACCGACGCCCGCGCGATCCTCGACGGCGAGCGGATCAATTATTGGCTCGGCGTCGGTGCCCAACCCTCCGAGAAAGTGCGCGTGCTAATCAAGAAGTACGGCGCAAACGGGACTCACCTGGACAAACAGAAATCAGCCCTGGAACGCGTCAAGTTGAACAAGCCGATGGCGCCGCCGCCGCGGGTCGTGCCGCGGCCCAAGCTAGAAGAACCGGCGGCTCCGGACGCTCCGCCGGCGGCAGAGCCGGCGGCTGAAGAACCCATGGCCAACGCCGCTCCGGTCTCGACGGAGGGCTAGGATCGGCGAGTCAATCTCAAAATGGCCATCACGCGCCGCGTGATGATCGCACGCAAGAGCTGGAAAGCAGTTGACTGGCCGATCCTTGATTACGGTCGAGAGGTGGCGAAGGAGAGATGCGTTTCGACGTGTTGACCCTGTTTCCGGAGATGTTCTCCGGCTACCTGGGTCAGAGCCTGCTCCACAAGGCCATCCAGCGCGGTTTGGTGGAAGTGTTGATCCACGACATCCGCCGCTGGTCCACCGACAAGCACCACAAAGTCGATGACCGTCCGTTTGGCGGAGGTCCCGGCATGGTGATGCGTGTCGGGCCTGTGGTGGAGTGTGTCGAGGCCGTCCAGACGCTCAGCGCACACGTAGGCCGCGTCGTGTTGCTGTCCCCGCAGGGACGCCGGTTGAACCAGCCCGTGGTGGAGGAATTGGCCGCCCAGCGGCGTTTGATCCTGTTGTGTGGGAGGTACGAGGGATTCGATCAGCGGGTGATCGACATTCTTCACCCGGATGAGATCTCCGTCGGCGATTATGTGCTCAACGGCGGAGAAGTGGCGGCGATGGTGGTCATCGACGCCGTGGCGCGGCTGGTGCCAGGAGTGCTGGGACATCAAGACAGCAATGTGGACGACTCGTTCTCGCGAGGCAACCGGTTGCTGGAGTTTGCACAATACACGCGGCCGCGGGAGTATCGCGGCCACCGCGTTCCCGAAGTGCTGCTGACGGGCCACCATGCGGAGATCGCCCAGTGGCGGCGGGAACAGAGTTACGAGAAAACCAAGAATCGGCGCGCGGACCTGCTGGACGAACCGGCTGATCCCGAAGCCGCAGAGCCCGGAGAAAGGACGAGTCATGAGCCAGGAAGTCATCAAGTTAGTTGAGCAGGATCACGTCAAGAAAGACGTTCCCGTCTTTGAGATCGGCGACACGGTCGACGTGCATACCAAGATCCTCGAAGGGAACAAGGAACGGATCCAGGTCTTCACCGGCACGGTGATCGCCCGCAGCGGGGGCGGCGCCCGCGAAATGTTCACCGTCCGCCGCATTGTGGCGGGCGAAGGCGTAGAGCGTAAGTTCCCCCTGCACTCGCCACGGATCGACAAGATTGAGGTCAAGCGGTCCGGCATCGTCCGCCGCGCCAAGCTGTACTTTCTGCGGGACCGCGTCGGCAAGGCCGTGCGACTGCGTGAACGCCGCCGCACGGCTGAGGTGCCGGGCGAGAGCGAGCCCGCACCGTCGGAAGACTAGTCCCACATCCACACCTGGCAAGACACGAGGCACGGCTTATCCGAAAAAGGCCGGGCTTCTGCGCTGGTGCCGCGAACAACCGGTGCTTATCTCAGGCGGCCTGCCGGGCGGCCATCGGCAATCGGTACAGCCTCGCATTGCCTTCCTTGCCGGCCTCTTCGACCAGGTTCATCTTCCGCAGGCAGTACGCGATCCGCTGCGCGAACCAGCGCGAAATGCCGCACCGGCTGGCAAGGTGGCCGGTGTGAAACGGCGACGGTAATCCGACGGGCAACAACTGGATCAGGTCACCGCCCGAGCGGAAGCGATGCACGCGATCTACCCGCAGCAGTTTCTGGTCTTCGACCTGGTAGTCGTTGGCCCGCCAGCGCCGGCGCCGGCCATGCCCGGGGTAACGCCATTCCTCGATTTCCACCAGCGGCACTTCCAGAGCAAGGTTGGCGTGCGGGAACACCCACGTGAAGTACACCAGTTCGTGGAAGACATCCAGCACGGACTCCTGCTTGGGACTCCTGCGCCGTCCCAGCACATGTCCGCCGCGAGCGTCTTGCCGGACGATCCATTTGCAGCTGACGATCGGCTTGACGACCAGCACGCGGTGGGTCTTCAGCAGCTTGGTCACTTTGTCGCGAATCGCTGCCAGCGAGCCATGTTGGATTTCGACGAGTTCGCCGCCGCAAACGACGTCGATGCGGAACTTCTCCAGCGGCGCCTCCAGTTGCGATTCACCGTCGGCGTAGATCTCTTTCAACTGTCGATGGAGCGAGGTTTCCATGACCGATGCGACGGCAACCGCGGGAAGACAGGAAAAACGACCGCAGGCATGCGAACACGGGCAAGTATCGTCGCTGTGGTCGAATCGTGTCCAGAGCGAAATCGAGGGAAGGCGGAGATCTCCTTCGATCCAGTCACGAGCGCGGGCGCCGTCAAACAACGGCAGGCCCAGACAGTTCAGCGCCGAGGCGGTAAGAAGGTCACACGCCGTGACCGTAGACATTCTTGGCGGGCGGCACTGCCGGACGACTCAGCCGCGGGCTTCCAGGCGGGTCCGGCGGGCGCGACGCTCGGCGCGGAGCCGGGCGCGACGCTTGATTTCGCTGGGTTTCTCGTAGTACTCTCGACGCCGCATTTCCTTCTTGATGCCGCTTCGTTCCACCAATTTGCGGAAGCGGCGAACTGCCTCCTGAATGGATTCCTTGTCCCGAACCATCAACTTGACCATTAGTCCTCCTTAATAGAACAATCTCAACGCGCCGCGGGGAATCATTGCACGTACCTCATCGACCGTGTCGGAAGCACAGTAAGATACACAAGATTCGGCCCAGCTGTCCAGAGTCCCCAGCCCAGAAAAATGCAAGCCTTACCACTGGCGGCCAGCCTGCTTTCATGGCAAGATTGTGTCCGCCATCGAGTGCAGATGCACCCTGATCGCCCATTCGGCTCAACGCGGAGTGCGGTCGTAGCCAAAGAACCCCGTTTTTCCTGGAAGAGGCGGGATTCTGAGGACCAAACCAGAATCGACAAAAACGATAAAAACATCCGAAATCACGGAAGGCGATGACCGGGACCATCGCTGTTGTTCTCGCTGTTGGCAAGCGCTCAAGCTAGGATATCCATGCGCGAACTGAAGATCTTCAGCGGACGGGCCAATCCTAAGTTGGCCAAGGGAATTTGCGACCACCTAAACATTCCGTTGGGGCGGATCACCCTTAGTAATTTCCCGGACACGGAGACGGCCTGCAAGATCGAGGAGGACGTTCGTGGCCGCGACGTTTTCCTGATCCAGCCCACCTGTCAACCTGTCAATGACAATCTGGTCGAGCTGCTGATCATGATCGACAGCTGCAAACGGGCCAGCGCGGCACGGGTGACGGCGGTAATCCCTTACTTTGGCTACGCTCGGCAGGACCGCAAGGACGAAGGACGCGTACCGATCACCGCCAAGTTGGTGGCGAATTTGATCGATCGGTCCGGTGCGGATCGGGTCCTGACGATGGACCTGCACGCGGCCCAGATCCAAGGTTTTTTCGATGTCCCGGTGGACCATCTGAATGCCGATCCTGTGTTGCACAGGTATTTCAGCGAAATGAACTTGTCGCGAGACGAGATTGTGGTCGTGAGTCCCGACGAGGGCAGCATCAAGCGAGCTAGCAGCCACTCGAAGCAACTGGGCGGCACGCTGGCGATCATCGACAAACGCCGTTCGAGTGCGACCGAGACCAAGCAGGAGACCATTATTGGCGGGCCGATCGAAGGCCGTGTGGCTTTGGTGTTCGACGATCTCATCAGCACAGGGGGATCGATCTGTGGTGCCGCACGCCTGCTTCGAGAGGCCGGGGCAAAGGAAGTTTTCGTCGCCGCGTCACACGGGATCTTCTGCGGCAATGCTATTCGGAAGATTCAGGAGTCGCCCATTTCCACCGTGGTCGTGAGCGATAGCATTCCGCTGCGTCCAGAGGCGATGGTGGACAAGATCAAGGTTCTGTCTGTCGCGGAATTGCTAGCCGAAGCGATCAAACGAATCCACCATGATCAGTCGATCAGCGCGATGTTCAAGGAAAAACAGCGACGCTAGACCCTCGCGACAGGGGGCCGGAAGGACAGGTTGCGACGCTAACCTGTTATCCGTTTGCGACTTAGCTGCGCGTTGAAACTGGGATCGAGGCGTGTTGCGAGCAATTCTCAACAGATTGTCGCTCTTGCCCCAGCGGCAGATTCGGTCTAACATCTCTAGGCGATCCGACTTCGATGGCGTTTTATGTCTTGTCGGCAAGACGCACGCATCTTCGTAGGTTGGGACTCCGTCCCGACCTACTCAAGTTGCGTCCGCATGTCGCGTCAGGGGGCAGTGCCGGGCGTGTTCAGCATTTGCAAGGGGTTCACTAGCTGATGTTCAAATTACTTTCTGTTCGTTCTCATCCTCGATCTGCGGTTTTGACACTGGCAACAGGGCTGGCCTTGGTGCTGGGCGTTTGGTCCGTGTTGTCGGCAGATTTGGTCAAGCCGCGGCCCAACGACCGCCACGTCACCAGCGTCGTGACCACGCTGATCCGCCGCGAGCATCTCTCGAGACACCCGCTGGACAATGAGATTTCCCAGCGCGGCCTGAAGGCTTTCCTCGGATCGTTGGACCCGATGAAGATGTACTTCCTGCGATCCGATGTCGACGAGTTCATGAAGCGGCAGGACGATCTCGACGACATGCTGATGGACAAGGACATCAGTTTCGCGTACACGATCTTCGAGCGGTTCCTGGTTCGCGTGGACGAACGCGTCAAGCTGGTCAACGAGTTGCTGAACCAGAAATTCGACTTCAGTGCCGACGAGTCGCTCGTCACCGATCCGGAGCAGATTCAGTACGCCGGCGACGCGCAGGAGATCCAGGATCGTTGGCGGCGCCGCCTCAAGTACGATCTGTTGGTGCTGAAAGGCGACAAGACGGAGGGTGATGCGGCGATCGAGAAGCTGCGCCGCCGCTACCAGAGCTTCGCCAAGCGGATGCGCCAGACCGACGCGGACGAGTTGCTGGAGATGTATCTCACCTCGATCACCACCAGCTACGATCCGCACACGTCGTACATGTCGCCCAAGTCCGTGGAGAACTTCCGCATCCTGATGCGGTTGAACTTGGAGGGTATCGGAGCGGCGTTGCAGATGATCGACGGGTACACGGTGGTCTCGAAAATCATCCCCGGCGGGGCCGCCGACAAGCAGGGCAAGTTGAAACCCGAAGACCGCATCGTCAGCGTCAGCGACAAGAAGACCGGCGAGATGGTGGACGTGGTGGACATGAAGTTGAACGACGTGGTGGACATGATCCGCGGCGGCGCCGGCACCGTCGTCAAACTGGGCGTGATCCCCGCGGGCAGCAACGAGGTGAAGGTCTACAGCATCACGCGGGCGAAAATCGAATTGAAGGACAGCGAAGCCCGCAGGGAGGTGATCCAACTGGGCACGAAGGCCAACGGGGCGCCGTTGCAGATTGGAGTCATCGACCTGCCCAGCTTCTACATGGACATGGAGGGCGCGCGAAACGGATACGACGGCTACAAGAGCACCACCCGCGATGTGCGCAAGATCCTGGACGAGTTCACGGCCAAAGGCGTCGACGTGGTGGTGTTGGATCTGCGCCGCAACGGCGGCGGAAGCCTGCCCGAAGCCATCAGCTTGACCGGCTTGTTCATCGACCAGGGACCGGTGGTGCAGGTGAAGGGTGCTGACGGTCGCGTCGAACCCTATCTGGATGAGGAACCGGGCGCGGCCTGGAAGGGAGCGCTGGTGGTTCTGACGAGCAAGTTCAGCGCCAGCGCCAGCGAAATCCTGGCCGGCGCCATCCAGGATTACCATCGGGGAATCATCGTCGGCGATTCGTCGACCCATGGCAAGGGAACTGTCCAAAGCCTGATGGAGTTGGGGCAGCAACTGTTCCGCATCCCGAACCCGCCCAATCTCGGTGCCCTGAAGATCACCATGCAGCAGTTCTATCGGCCCAATGGAGACAGCACGCAAAAACGGGGCGTGTTGGCCGATGTCCGCCTGCCGTCGATCACCGATCACATGGATGTCAGCGAGGCGGACCTGGATTTTGCCCTGGAGTTCGACCAGGTCAGACCGGCGCGGTACGAGGTCTACGGCATGGCCGACCCCAAGATTACCCGGTCGCTCGCTACCAGTTCCGAGGCGCGCATTGCGCAGTCGGAGGAGTTCAAGAAGCTGCTCCGCCGCATCGACCGCTATAAAGAGCAAAAGGCGAGGAAGCGCGTGACGCTGAACGAACAGGAGTTCTTCGCTGAACGAGCCGAGCTGGACGCCGAGAAGGAAGACGAAAAACAGTTGGAGGACCAGGCCGTCGCCAGCGACGAGGTGGTGAAACGCGACTTCTACATGAACGAAGTCCTGGCGATTGCGGCCGACTACGTAAGGTTGTTAGAACAGAACCGCATCGCCTGGTCGCGCTGAAGGCGGCGCTACGAGCGAGAGCGGGTCTCGTCGCGGACCTCGACCAGCAGGTTCGTGGGACCCATTCCGTGACCCAAGCCCGGATTGGTGCGGATCGCCTCCGTGACGAACTGTTTGGCGCGCTGAACGGCGATCGGCAATTCGTCACCCAGCGCCAGCCGGGCGGTGATGGCGGCTGAGTACACGCAGCCGGTCCCGTGCGTGTGCGGGGTGTGAAAACGCTCGCCGGTGAAATGGTGGGTGCGTCCCTCCGACCACAACACATCCGCCGCTTTCCCTTCCAAGTGGCCCCCTTTCACCAGCACGTTCTTGACACCAAGGTCAGCGATCGCTCGGGCGGCGTTCTCCATACCAGTCAAATCCTCCACGTCCCGGCCCGACAACGCGGAGGCTTCCATCAAATTCGGCGTCACCAGAAACGCGCAGGGGAGTAGTCGCTTCGCCATCACGGCGGCCGCCGGCTCGTCGAGCAGCCTGGTCCCGTGTTTGCTGATCATGACCGGATCGACCACGAGGGGACATGCCATCCCCCCGGCGCGCTGTGCAACCGCCTCCACCACCGCCGCGTTACCCAGGGCCCCCGTCTTGGCCGCCCCAGGCAGCAGATCCGTTAGCACCGCGTCCAGCTGCGCGACCACCAAAGCGGGATCGAGGACGAACACCTCCTTGACCATT
Source organism: uncultured Pirellulaceae bacterium (assembly GCA_964486845.1). Lineage (GTDB taxonomy): Bacteria > Planctomycetota > Planctomycetia > Pirellulales > Pirellulaceae > Anammoximicrobium. The sequence goes on along the minus strand of CAZAQY010000082.1, from coordinate 17,810 downwards.
TGCGTGTTCTGGACCGTCACCAGCGTCACCACGCTGGTACCGTACACGCGGTGCTGGTGAAACGTCTTCAGATCGGCTTGCAGGCCGGCCCCCCCCGACGGATCGGAACCGGCAATGGTCAAGGCAACGGCAGTCATTCCAGCAGCTCCCTGTCCGACATGATCCCTTACACATCGCCCCTTCGAGCCAGAGTCAAAAGCGGGGCCTCGATGCACAAACGCCCGCTGGCATCTTGTTTGACGCGGCGATCCGACTGAGGATAATAGCAGATTGTACGTTGCAGCGTGATATTTTGGTGGTTTTGATAGTTGGCAACCTGCCGGATCGTCAAGGTTCCGCTGCCGATGGAGTAGAAATTGGACGCGGGGATGCCGTGACCGTGCGGCCCATCACCTTTTTCCCAAACGATCGGTGGCTTTTTCGATCGAGGATTGACGGAATGTCGTTCAAGGGCTGGATCAGGCGTTGGCAGTCCAGAGCTGACCTCCATCGACGGAAGCGGGACCGGAAGTCGCAGCAGGCGCTGAGAGAGCAGATCCTTTTTCAGCCCATGCTGGCGAGACTGGAAGATCGACGCGTGCTGAGCGTTTCGGTCGGGGTCGACGCGGGCGTCGTGACATTTCAGGGTGAGGACGGGGCCAGCGATGCGCTGTCGTTGAGCGCCAGCAGCGGGGGATGCCTCCAATACAGCTCCGACGGCGGGAAGACGTGGACGACGGACCTGGACAGCGGACCCTCGGAGGTCGAGTTACTGGTCCACGACATCGCGCGAGTGCGGTTCTTCGGGGGCGGCGGCGATGATACGCTGACCGTCGATTTTCGCCAGGGCAGTCCGATACCGGTGGAAGGTCTGTTGTTCGACGGGGGCGGCGATCATGACTCCCTGCGAATCGTGGGCAGCGGACTGCACGCCATCTACTCACCCAACGCCGTCTTGCCCGGATCGGGCCTCATCAGCCTCAGCGGCGGAGCAATCTCCTTTGCCGACTTGGAGCCGATCGACTATGAGGTGGCTGGCGGCACCTTTACTTTGAACCTGCCGGGTGGCGATGATCTGGTCGATATCGCCGACAGTACCCTGACCGATGGCATCACCCCCGCCCTCAAGATCTCAGGCTCCAGCGGCGGTGTTTCGTTCGAAGACGCACGGGTCCGCGGCTCGACCATCGTGATCGACACCACAGCCGTTGCCGGCGCCGACCGCATCACGATCTCCAGCGCAGCCGGTTCGCACGCGAATACGAGTCTGCGGATTGCGACCGGCGTCGAAGCGGGCGACGTCGTGACCGTCAACGGCACGGCGACGTTTTCCGGCACCGTGACGATCGATTGTCCCACCGTGAACTTGAGCGCCCCGATCACGAACCGTGTCGCGGGCACTGCCACGACCGTCAACGTCGCGTCGCCCGGCCGGATTCAAGACGGCATCGACGCAGCCGTGAACCACGGAACGATCCATGTTGCCGCGGGCAATTACAGCGAAAACCTCACGATCAATCGAGATTACCTGACCGTTCGCTCGACCGATGGTGCGGCCAGCACCATCATTACTCCCTCCGACACGACCGCCGGCGGCGTCTTCATTCAGGGAGACTACAATACCTTCGAGGGCTTCACCGTCCAGGACTTTACGGACGACTCCAGGGAAAACAAGATCATCCGCATCGGGATCGGGTCCGATTACAACACGATCCAAGACAATGTGCTGCAAGGAAATCTGAACCAAAGCGGTATCGCGGACCCGACGGAATACGGCGTTCTCTGTTACGGCTCGTACAACATCATCCAGGGCAACCAAATTCACGATCTCGGTTACATCGCCGTCAACGTCGTCGGTAGTCCGCACTCGCCCGCCTCCGAGAATCTCATCCAGGGGAACGCCCTATACGATATCGGGATCTATGCGATCGCCTTGGACAGGAGTCCTGGCAATACGCTCAGCCGTAACGCGATTTCCGACCTCGTTGGTGGCACGTTGTGGGGCGATTTCTACGATCCTGCCGTCTGGTGCTGGGGGATCATCGTGTGGGGAGAAGCCGCCGACGGCAACCTCATCACGGATCAGACGCTGAGCGGCTTGCCGAACGGCATCTCCCTTTCCTCCGCCCATCACACGGTGATCGAGGATTCCGCGATCTCCGGCAACAGTGGAGTGGGCGTCCGAATCTCCAAGTCCAGCTGGGCGGGCGGAATCCCCACAGGCAACGTCGTGCGCAATTCGTTCATAGAGAACAACCAAGTCGGGATCCTGATCTTGGGTGCGACGGGAGACGTCGGCCCCGGCAACATCGCACACGACAACCGAATCGCGGGTAACTCGACGGCAAATGTCGAAAACGCCAGCGGTCTCTTGATCGACGCCTCGGTCAATTGGTGGGGCACGAGCGACCCCGCCTTCGTGGCTGACACGGTCCTCGGCCTTGTCGACTATACGCCCTGGCTGGATACAGGCACGGACCTGGATTTGGCGGCCCCCGGGTTTCAGCCGGATCGCGCCCGTCTGCACGTCGACGACGACAGCCCCCAATCCTCGACTGCCGCAGGGGGACGGATCAGCGAAGCAATCGGCGCGTTGCCCGCTTCCGGCGGGACGGTTTGGGTGCATGCGGGAACCTACACGGAGGATGTCGATGCCGCAACAACCGGGAGAAACGTAACCCTTTCAGCAGACAGCGGCCCCTGTCAAGTTGCCATCGACGGCGACCTGACACTCGACGGCGGCGATACGCTGGCGATCGAAGTCCACGGCCCAAGTCCGGCGGATGGGTACGATAACCTGATCGTCCGGGGACAGGTCGCGCTGGGAGGTGCGACCCTGCAGGCGAGTCGTCTGACGAGCTTCGTCCCGGACAACGAAACTGCGTTCACGCTGATCGATAACGATCTGGACGACCCCGTCATCGGCACTTTCGATGCCTTGGACGAGGGAGATATTGTCACCATCGGCGGAATCCCGTTCTCGATTTCCTACAAGGGCGGCACGGGCAACGACGTGGTCCTGACTATCGTCACGCCGACCGACGTGTACGTCGACGACACTTGGGCGGGCACGCCGATCGGGACGACGCCTCTGACAAGCGATCCGGCATGCCTGATTTTTCAATACAATGCCTTTGCCGAGATCCAGGGGGCCATCGACCGCGTAGCCGCCGGCGGGACCGTCGCCGTCTACGGGGGCATATATTCGGATGCGGTAGATCTGAACAAAACGCTGGACCCGATTCGGATTGCGACCAATCCGAATATCCCGTCGGAAACGGTGGTGGACCTCGCCGGTGCCGTGACCCTCGACGTCGACACAACGTTCCAGCAGTACGGCGCGACGATCCTCACCTTCAGTTCAACAATCGACGCTGATGCGGACGCCGACAGTGAGTCTCTGGTCCTCAACGGTCCCAACACCACAACGTTCGCTGGCCGCGTCGGCGCACTTGTGGCTTTGGGCAGCATCATCACGGACCCGGCGGGCACGACCACGATCAACACGGACGCAATCCGCGGCGATGTGCTGGAATTCAACGACGCGGTCATCCTGGGGGCTGACACGGTGCTGACCGGCGCGAGTTCGGTGACGTTCAACGGGACGGTCGATGGGGACGGCAATGGCGTTTGGGACCTCACGATTGACGCAGGAGCAGGGGACGTCCTGTTCGGGGACGCCGTCGGGGCGAGCGGAGGTTTGGGTGCGATTACGGTCGTGGGTGCCCGCGACGTGACCGCCCAATCAAGTGTGCAAGCGGCCAGTCTAGTGCAAGAGTCCGGCGTTGGGACGACAAGATTCGATGGCTTGGTGTCGGTTACAGGGTTCAACGGAATCGACTTGACAACCCAGCTTGTAATCTTCAACGATCAGGTGAAGACCGCGGACGCCAATGGCCCCTTGGTCGTTGCCGCGGCTCAAGACATTCGGATCAATGACCTCATCCGGACCGGTGGCGGGGCTGTCGAACTCATTGCGGGGGGCGACGTGACGATGTCAAGCAGCGGGCTGATAACTACGGATGATGCTCCCGTGAAGATCGCTGCCGAAGGGAGTCTCGTGATGTTGGCGGGCGCATTGGTCGAGACGGGTGAGGGACCGATTCGGGTAACGGCCGATGGGGGAATCGCCGTGGGGCGACTCGTGTCGGAGACGCTGGTGGCGTTGACCTCCGCCGACGGGGCGATCCGGGACGCGGGGGATGCCGGTGGTGCCGACGTCGAAAGCCCTCGGCTCGTACTGCGAGCGGGGCAGGGAATCGGCCCGGTTGATCCGTTGGATACGCGAGTCCAGACTCTCGCGGTCGGCAACACGGATTCCGGCGATGTGCAAATCGTCAACGACGGTCCGCTGACCATTGGGACTGTGGATGGTTTGGCTGGAATCAGCAACGGCGGTGGCGGGGATCTGTCGATTACCAATCACGGGGCGATCCTCGTAAGCGATCCGGTATTGAACCTGGGCGGTGGCGACACCATGCTGGTAGCCACCGGTGGGACCCTGACGGTGAAAGCCCCCATCGCATGCGGCGTCGAGGGCCATTCGGACGGCGGCAGCATTACACTTCGGGCGGATGGCGATGTCGTGATCCAGGCGGACGTCGTCACCGATGGCGGCCAGCGAAAGGAAGACAACGCCGGCGATGGGTTGATCGTCGTGGACGCCGGCGGCAAGATCTCGCTCGCAACGGGTGTCACGATCAGGACGGGCTCAGGGCAAATGCAGGGGGTATCTTCGCCTGACGAGCCAACTTCCACGCCGCCGCCGGTCAGTGTGCAACTGATACCGGTGGATCAAGGCGGTTCCAACGTCGACTCGCAGGGCTACGCGATCATCGAGGTCACCGTCACCGACCCCGCTGTCATGAATTATCAGGTCAGAATTGACTGGGCGGACGGTTACGACGTGTGGGACGGGGACGACGTGGTGACGTACCCGGCGGCGACCAGCGTGAATGAGCCGAGGACGTTTGGCGGCTTCCAAACCGGCCTTGTCTACCGGTTCGACTATTCGTACATGGGCAAGGGCAACCCGAACGCCTTGAATCCTTCGGCGCCCATTCCCGTGTCGGTCACCGTTGCTTACGACGGGCGTGCGAACGGGAACGGCGTTTCGTTCAACGGCATTGTGTTCCGGGAGGGAGGCGAGTTCCTGTCGACCACCGTCTCCGGGGAACTCACCGTGCCCGGCACCGGTCTGTTCGCCACGATCAAGGTCGTCAAGTCCGAGATCGTCCCGGTGGCGCTGCGCCACGAAACCGGTGCGGCGCCGATTATCACTCAGGTTTCCAGTGGAAGCCAGCAGGCGACTTCGTACGAACCGCCGGCCAGGCAACTGGAATTCACCTCCTATGCCGCTCTCCGCATTTTCTTCCGCCGCGTCGACACCGCAGGTCAGGAAGGTGAAGACGTCGAGTTGCCACCCGAACTGTTGGAGGGCGGGTTGTTCGCTGTCTTCCAACGGTTTCCCAACGGGCGGTATCGCATCTACCTCAGGGAAGCCAATTCGGATCGCGAACGCATGATCCAGGAGGTGAATGTCTTCCAGGGCCGCATCGTGCCTCCGGATTTCCGCGACAGCGCGAGCGAGCGGCAGATGGGCGACGAGTCCCAGAAGCCAAGCGAGCAGCGTCCCGCTGACGAGCCCAAGCTGGAAGACGAAGCCCGCCGCGCCGAGAAGCCCCCCGTGGCGAAACCGCCGTTGCCAAAAGCGGAACGTAGCGCGGCAGGCGGCATGTCGGCTCAACCCGCTGCCTCGACGGCCGCCGCTGGCGGAGCCGCCGGCACCCTGGGATGGGCCGTGGGCGGAGGCGTCCAGCGGTGGGCCGAGCAGGTTGATCGAGCCTTCCACGCCGGGCGGCGGTCGCTGTCCCGAACAGCGCGGCTGGCTCGACGCCTGCGGCGGGAGAAGCCGGAAAGACGAAGGTTGCGGGATTAGCGATCAGGGATCAGGAATCAGGGATCAGGAATCAGGGATCAGGAATCAAGGAGATGACGGCGGCGCGGGGCGTGGTGAAGTTGGACGGCCAGACGCCGGTTGATGATGGCTCTGGCGACATCGCTTGACGGCAGAAGGCGGACAGAGACGGCAGCAATGGCAAAGAAACCGTCCGGAAAACAGGATCCGAAGAAGACGACTCCCGACGTGTCAGATCTGGGCAAGACGATCGATTCTGTCGACGCTTCGGCCCTCTCGGCACAAAGCGGTCAGGCCGCCGACAAGACCAGCCAGACGGTCGATTCCCTTGAGTCGGTTGGCGACATCCTTCGATCCGGCGCGGGAGGCGTTCCGATTACGAACACGCTCGATTCCGTCGATCTTGCTGAGTCGCCGGCCCCGGTTCCCGGCAAGGAGGAACGCCCGGCGGATCTCGGGCAGACGATAGAACTGCCCGCTTCGCCTCCGGATGCGGCGGACTCGCCCAGGAAGCGGCAGCCGACGCAAGTCCAGTTTGATCGGACCATCGAGTTGTCGCCAGCCGTGGCGGCAGGGTCCGCCGACGGCTGCCGCCCCCGCGTGGACGCGACGATTGAGTCCGTGGGGGACGTTGAAGGAGCGGGCCGCACCGGCCCGATGCCTGCCGACGTCTTGGCGACGCTGGACTCGACGGCAGGCGAAGCGCGCGTCACTCGGCAACTGAGCCAGATCTGGGGAGACGACGTCAACGACTCGAAGCCGTCCATGACCCTCAAGGGCCCAGCGCCGGCAAGGGTCAGCGGCCGTTCGACGCTGGTCATCCAGCCGCGGGCGTTCAGCGCCGTGGAGAAAGACGATTCGCAGCCGGCCCCGCAGCGCGCGGACTACGACCTGATCGACCTGCTGGGTGAGGGCGGCATGGGCGTAGTTTACGCGGCCCGCCAGGCGTCGATCGACCGCACGGTGGCGATCAAGATGCTCAAGCAGAAGGTGGCCGACGAGCATCAGCGCAGCAAGTTCCTTTCCGAGGCCGTGATCACCGGCGACTTGGATCACCCCAATATCGTGCCCATCTACGACTTGGGAACGAACCAGGACGGCGCGCTGTTCTACTCGATGAAACGCGTGCAGGGGACGCCGTGGGACGAGCGCATCCGGCAGTTGTCGTTGTCCGAGAACCTGGAAATCCTGATGAAGGCGGCCGATGCGGTGGCCTTCGCGCATTCTCGCGGCGTGATCCATCGCGATCTGAAGCCGGAAAACATCATGCTCGGCGAATTCGGCGAAGTCCTCGTGATGGACTGGGGCTTGGCCTTGCCGACGGCCGAGTTCCGCAAGAGCCGCAACGTCACGCCACCGGTGACCATGGGCGGGACGCCGGCCTACATGGCACCCGAAATGGCGCTGGGGCCGGTCGAACGGATCGGTGTCCACAGCGACATCTACCTGCTGGGCGCCGTCCTATACGAGATCGTCACCGGCCAGCCGCCGCACACAGGCAAAGATGTCACGACCTGCTTGATGTCGGCCTCGAAAAACACCATCGCTCCGACGCAGAAGAAGGGCGAACTGGTCGACATCGCGCTCAAGGCCATGGCCTCTGACCCGGCCGACCGCTACGCCTCGGTCCGCGATCTCCAGAACGCCATTCGCGGCTATTTGTCTCACGCCGAGAGCATCGCCCTGGCGGCACGAGCTGAAGAAGAACTGACGACCGCCGCTCAGACGAACAACTACCAGGACTTCTCCCGCGCGGTGTTCGGCTTTCAGGAAGCCTTGCTGCTGTGGGAAGCGAACGAACGGGCGCGGGTCGGTCTGCAAACGGCCAAATTGGCCTACGCTCGCAGCGCCTACGCCAAAGGCGATTTTGACCTGGGAGCCTCGCTGCTGGACCCGCAGGCGCCGGAGCAGGCTGAGCTGCTGCGCGACATCCAGTCGGCACAGCAGGAACGCGAGGCGCGCCAGCGGCGGCTGAAGACCTTCAATCGCGCCGTGGCAGCCCTGGTAGCCCTGGTGTTCCTCGTCGTCAGCGCGGCGTTCTTCCTGGTGAATGAACAGCGGAAGGAAGCCGAACGCCAGCGACAACTGGCTGTGGCAGCCAAAGAACAAGAGGCTCAAGCTCGCCAAACCGCCGAGCGGGCCAAGACGGAGGCAGAACTGGCACGCGAGCAGGAGACGAAGGCCAAAGCGCAGGCCCAGTACCAGGCCTATATCACCTCGATCGGCCTGGCCGCCGCCAAGATCGAGGAGAACGCCTTTGACGCCGCCCGCGACCTGCTCCAGCACTGCCAGCCCGTGTACCGGAATTGGGAGTGGGGCCGTTTGAGTTTCCTTTGCCGGCAGGAAGTCCGCACGCTCGAAGCCGGTTCGCCGATTGAAGCCTTGGCGATTTCAGCCGACGGCCGGCGAGTCGCCGCCGGCGGGTGGAACGGGCTGGCCAAGATCTGGACGCTGGAAGGCGACTCGCCGCCCGTCCTCATTGCGCACGGGCCGACCAGCTTTGTCAATGCCGCGGCCTTGGCTCCCGACGGCAAGCTCGTGGCCACCGGCAGCAGCGATCGCGCGGGCGGTTACCTGCGGCTCTGGGATGCCGCCAGCGGACAGCTGGTGCGCCGCCTGGAAGGCCACGCCGATGCCGTCACCAGCGCTGCGTTTTCCCGCGACGGCCAGCGGTTGCTGACCGGTTCCTATGACGCCACGGCGCGCCTTTGGAACGTGGCCACCGGCGAGTTGGTCCGTACGTTCGCCGGCCACGATTGGTGGGTCTGGTCCGCGGCGTTTTCACCCGACGAGCGGCGGATCGTGACGGCCAGCCACGACGGCTCGGCCATCGTCTGGGCGACGGACACGGGCGAGGTTGTCAACGTGCCCTTCACCGGGCATCGCAAGGATGGAAGCCAGACGCCCGTGTTCGTTGCGGTCTTCTCGCCGGACGGTCGCCGCGTCGCTTCCGGCGGACTCGACAACCGCGTGCTGATCTGGGACCCGGACGAGCTTCAACCCTTCGACTACGCCAGGGCGATCGCGGGCCAGAAGCCCGCGCAGCAACCGTTCGTCGCCCTCTCCGGCCACAAAGCCGCCGTCCATGCGCTGGCTTTCTCGCGGGACGGCAAACGGCTCGTCAGCGGCAGCCACGACAACACGGTCGTCGTGTGGGATGCGGAAGCTTGCGCCATGATCAAGACCTTGCGAGGGCATGACGGCTGGGTCCAAGCGTGTGGCCTGACCGGCGACGGCCGGCTGGCAGTGTCCGCCAGCCACGACGGACGAGTCAAGTTCTGGGACGTGCAAGGGTACGAGGAAGCCCGTGTGCTGCGCGGACACATGCTGGCCGGCCATCTGGACGCGGTGCTCGCGGCAGCCTACTCGCCGGACGGAACGCGCGTGGCGACGGCCAGTCGCGACCGGACCGCGAAGGCCTGGGACGCGGGCACGGGCGACGAACTGCTCCAGTTCCGCGAAGGACACGAGTTCACGACGGCGAGGGCGGCATTCTTCCCCGATGGCAAACGGCTGTTGACCACCGCCATCGACAATACGACCCGCATCTGGGACGTGGCTACCGGGAGCGAACTGGCCGGCCTGCGCCTGGAAGGAACCGGACTGCAAGGCACGGCCGCCGTCTCGCACGATGGCCGCTGGATTGTCACGGGCAGCGAGAGACCGCAGCAGGGCCACGCCTGGGCGGCCAAACTGTGGAGCGCGGCCGACGGGCGATTGGCACACGAATGGAAGGCCCACAAGACCGAAGTCTCGGCCGTCGCCTTCTCGCCGGACGACCGGCTGGTGTTCAGCGGCGACTGCAACGGTCGCGGTGTGCTGTGGAACCGCGAAACGGGCCAGCAGATCGCCACGCTTTGGGAGGACGACCAAATCAACGCGGCGGTGTTCCTGCCTGACGGCCAGCGCCTGCTGACCGCCAGCAACTACAACGCCGTTCGCCAGTGGCAGATCCCGGCCGGCGCGGAAATCAAAGACGGCGTGCTGCGTCATCCCGGTGCGGTCGCTTCGCTGGCTGTTTCCGGTGACGGTCGGCTCGCCCTGACCGCTTGCAGCGACGGGGCAGTCCGGCTGTGGGACATCGCTGCTGCCAAGCAAATCCGTACGTTGGCGGCAACCGGCGGCCGTGCCGCTTTCGCCCAGAACCTCCGCCGCCGGATGCAGGACTTCCGTTGGAACGTCCAGCAAACCGCCGCCCAGTGCCAGGTCTCCGAAGCCTTGATCCGCGACCTGTTGGCGGCCAAGACCGAGGCGACGCCCGAACTGGCCGAGAAGTTGGCCGGCGTCTTCGAGTGCCGGCCGGACGACCTGTGGAAGACCGTCTTCTCGGTGGCGATGGCCCCCGGCGGCAAAACCGCACTGACCGTCGCCGCTGGCGATCGCCAGGTGCGGCTGTGGAACCTGGCGGATGGTTCCGAGGTGCTCTACCCCACCGCTGCCGATCGGCTGGGACCGTTTCTCGACTTGACCGCCGGCTTGGCTCGCGGGCTGGTTTGGGCCGCCGAGTTCTCGCCGCAGGGAGACCGCATCGTGACCGTGGGCGGCGATTCGGCGCGGCTGTGGGACCTGCGCAAAGACGTGGCCCCCAGAAACCGCGAACGGATGAGCTTCAGTCCCCACGGCGCCGTCGCCTCCGCCCAGTTCTCGCCGGACGGCAAGTACCTGGTGACCGGCAGTTGGGACACCTCGGCTCGCGTCTGGGATGCGCACAGCGGCCAGGTCGTCCGTCAACTGGGCGTCAAACTCGACCAGCCGCAGCAGGAGCACCGGGGCAAGGTGAACCACGCGACGTTCTCTCCCGACGGCCAGATGGTCGTCACGGCCAGCGACGACGGCACCGCCAAGCTGTGGAGCACTGCGGATTGGCGCTTGCTCCGCACGCTTGACGGACATGGCGGCGCAGTCCTGCACGCCGTCTTCTCGCACGACAGCCGCCGCGTCCTGACTTCCTCGCGCGACAAGACGGCACGCGTCTGGGACGCCGCGACCGGGCAATCGTTGAGCGTTCTCGCCGGACACGAGTGGGCGGTTCGGCACGCGGCTTTTTCCGCCAACGGCCAGTGGGTCATCACCGGCAGCGACGACAACTCGGCGATCGTGTGGAAGCTGGAGCAGAACCAGCCTGCGATCCTCCACCACCTCAAAGGCCACACGGCCGGCGTGGCGTCGGTCGCGTTCTCGCCGGAACCGGAGCCGACCCGCATCCTCACGGGCAGTGAAGATTACTCGGCGATCCTCTGGGACGCCAAGAGCGGCCAGGAAGTCCTGACCCTGAAAGGCCACACGCAAGAGGTCACTTCCGTGGCCTTCGCGCCGGACGGCAAGACAGTCCTCACCGGCAGCCAGGACGGCACGGCCATCCTCTGGCTGACGACCGACTGGAAGCAACCCGCCGAGCCATTGGCCGCGGGAACTCCCGTCGAATCGGAATCAGACCGCGAGGCAGTCCAACGCCGCCCGTGAAGCAACATGCGGAACACGCGGAAAAGGTCGGCGCGCCGGGCAGAGCACCCTCACGGCACGAACTGGAACGAGTACAGCCGCGCGTCGCGCATCACGAAGCGCAGTCGCACCGGGCGACCGGCCAGCGTGCCCACATCCGGGTCTCCCTCGGCGCGGCGCATCTTGCCTATCACCTCCGCCCGCCAGCGGGCCGGCACCTGGAGGAAGTTCCCGTTGATCTCGCCGGCGTCTTCCAGCGCAAAGCCGGGGATCGGGTTACCCGCCTGGTCCTGGATCTCCACCTGCACCGTGCCACCCGCGCCGCTATCCATGTTCAGCTGCAGCTTGCTCCCCTCGAAAACGAGCGGCCGGGTGGTCAGCTCGCCGCCGGTGTAGGCAGCGTCGGCGGAGATGAAGCCATCCCGGCGCAGCACGGCGCGGCCGATGACTGTGGCACGTGGGCAGCGCGATGTACGCGCCGGCGCCCTCGCCGTACTGGCGGATGTTGGGGCCGTAGAAATCCAGGCGCGTCAGGCCGGCGGGCGAGTTCGACTTGTCCAACTCGTCTGGGCGGATGATAATCTGGCCCGTGCTCCAGTGCAGCAGGTCGTCCGACTCGGCCCGCCCGATCATGCGCACGTTGAGGTCCGGGGAATCGACGCCGAACCGCTCGCGGTAGAAGGCCACCCCTTGCGGATCGGGTGGTTTGATGCGCGAAAACTGCACGTACTTGGCGAGTCGCGCGTCCCCTCCCATTCCCAGAGTCCGAGGTTGGGACGTTCCCAGTGAATGCCGTCTCGCGATTCGGCGTACAACAGGATGATGCTGTAGGGATCACCCCGCCGCAACGCATCCGTGCTATCACGCGAGCCGTAGTACATGCGAAAAAAGTCTCCGTCCTGGAGCACGCTCAACCAGCAGTCCGACCGATCCCAAGGCCGGTCGTGTACGATCATCCGCTCGCCGGTGACGCGAGCCTCGTTCATCGTCATGGTGACGTTGCGCATCGACTCGACCAGGTAATCGTCGCGCCCATCGTCGGCCCAGGGGCCCAGGAACAACTGCCTCTCTCCGCCCACCTTGATCGGTTCAGCGCGCCCCGCCGCGGCGATGGTCACCCCGGCAACGGCGGCCAGGGGCAGGAACGATTGAAACATGGCAAACTCTCCCGATTCAACCAGAACACCACCGTGGTATCGTCGAATTTCTCCTTGGCCTTCCAGCAGCCGCATGACGTTTTGCCGGGGTTACGGGAAAACCCACTCTGGCACCTTGCCGTTTCCCGTCCGTTCTCCTTCCAGGATCCAGGACAGGTTGAAGCGCGCGACCTGCATGGCGGAGTATTGTCCGTCCGGCCCGCCTTCGAACAGCAGGTAGATCCGGCCTGCGCCGGCCGTGCCCGGCCGCCCGGCCACCAAAGACGAGTACGCGCCGTGCGCGGCATACACAAGCCGTTTCACGGGCCAGGTCGCTCCGCCGTCGAAACTGGCCCAGACGGTCATCTTCTTCCGCTCTCCCCCGGCCGTGTCCGCATTGCTGAAAATCAAAATGTCCCGGCCTTTCACGGGCAAGCGCGTCAACCCGCCTTTCATTCCGTAGCCTCGGCCGTAGCCGCCGGCGTCGGGAAGCGGCCTTCCCCCTCGAAAACGACCTGCATGTCGCAGGAAGGCTCGTTCAGAAAGACGTCCAGCGGCCCTTCCGCCGGTTTGCCCGCTGCGGTCAGCAGTTCCTGCCCAGACGACTTGACACCAGAGCCGATGCCAAGAAATGCCACGACAAGAAAACAAGCGATCGGTCTCCAAGGTGGTCTCACGCGGTACATGGTGACTCTCCTTTCTCAGACTAACAGACTCAGCATGGTGTGGTTTCTGGAGAAGAAAGCGGGACAGGTTCAATACTGTTCGGCGCAGACGCAAGGCACGGATCCGTCGCGTGCGCTGCAAGCGGTTCGCGATCGCGAGGCACAGCGCCGACGGGACCGGGAAAACCGGCAACGGCTGACGCAGGAACCCGTCGAGAAGGATTGGTGATGAGAAAAAGAGCCGGGCTCTTATTCACGCTGGCTGTCTTGGTCGCACCGGCGCCGCTGTCGGCAGAGGACGTCCGCGTCGAAGTTGCCATCCAGAAACCGCCCTACTACACGGGCGAACCGGTGACGATCCAATTCACCGTCGAGGGGTTCGACGAGCAGCCGGAGCCCACGTGCGAGATGCAACTCGAAAAGCCCGCCCCGAGCCTGCGCGGCCAAATGGCCGGGACCACCCCGAGTGTCTTCTCGCAGATCATTCAGCGGAACGGCCAGCTGTACCAAGCCAAATCCATCACGTATCGCATCGACTACCTCGTCACCGCGGACCAGCCGGGCGAATACACCGTCGGCCCGTTCGCGATCAAGCAAGGCCGGAAGGATTCGCGTGTCGAGTCGCTGAAGATGACGTTTCAAGAGGTGCCCGCGAACCCCAACATGCGCGTCCGGCTGCTGCTGCCGGACAAGCCGCTGTATCCGGATCAACGAGTCCCGGTGCGCATCGAGTGGTGGTACGCCGGCGACTTTGACGACGTGCTCAAGCTGCGGATCTACTCACCGTTGTTCGATCAATTCCGCTTCGCGCCCGACCCGCAGCCCCAGCGGGGCGCGTCCCGGCTGCCGATCGACACCAAGGACGGGAGTTTGGGGTTGACCGCCGAAACGCGGGAGGAAGAACTCGACGGCAAGCGATTCCCCGTGGTGACGGCGACGCGGACGTTGATCCCGGACCGTGTGGGCGAGTTTGCCCTGACGCCGATCGCGGCCACCGCGCGCAAGGTGACGGAGTGGGCTCGCGACCGCTCTCCGTTCGGCGACCTGGATTCCGGGTTCGGCGGTTCCTTGTTCCGCGACTTGATGGGCGACCGGCGGCGCCCCGCGAGTACGGAACTGGTCCGCGCCCTGGGCGAGCCGCAGAAGGTCATTGTCAATCCGTTTCCGCTCGAAAGCCGGCCGCTTCCGGTGGCTTGTCAGATTTGCTGGCCTCAGACTCCAAGGCAAAAGCAGAACTCGCATGATAAACGGGACATCCGGCTCCAGCGATCGAATTCGCGTTCAGGATGTCACGGGCCGAGCCATACCGGATCGTCGTCAGTTGCTAAGGCGCCGTCACGAGCAAGCCGGCCGGATTTGCGTCGCGGCCATGTCGCGGGCGTGGTAGCTGCTGCGAACGAAAGGCCCGCTGGCGACTTGCAGAAAGCCCATGCTGCGCGCCGCCCAACCCAGTTCCGTGAATTCTTCGGGCGGCAGGTAACGGGTCACGGGCAGCAAGCGGCCGCTGTCGGGCTGGAGGTACTGGCCCAACGTCAAGAAGTCCACTTGCCGGTCGCGCAGGTCGGCCAACACGTCCAGGATCTCCTCCTGAGTCTCGCCGACACCCAGCATCAGCCCGCTCTTGGTTTTGATCGCCGGGTTCAATCGCTTGATGCGCTGCAGCAATTCCAGCGTCCAGCGATAATCCGATTTGGGCCCGCGCAGGCGGCGGTACAATCGCGGCACCGTCTCGGTGTTATGATTGAAGACGTCGGGGGCTGCGGCGGCAACTCGCTGCAGTGCCTCTGGGCGACCGATGAAGTCGGGCGTCAATACCTCGACGCTCGCCCCGGTTCTCTCGCGGACCGCCAACACGCACTGGCAGAAGTGATCGGCGCCGCCATCCGGCAGATCATCCCGCGTGACCGAGGTAATGACGACGTGCCGCAGGCCCAACCGCGCAGCCGCCTCCGCGACTCGCCGCGGTTCATCCGCATCGGGCGGCTCGGGTTTGCCCCGCGGCACCGCGCAGAAACTGCAGGCACGGGTGCAGACGTTGCCCAAAATCATGAAGGTGGCGGTCCTCTGCGAGTAGCACTCCATGCGGTTCGGGCAACGGGCGTTGTCGCAGACCGTCTCCAGGTGCAGTTCGTCCACTAGCTGGGCCGTGAAATGGTTCGCGTTGCCCTTCGGCACGCGGCGTTTCAGCCAGCGCGGCAGTCGGCGTTCGGCCGAAACCGGGGACCGATCGTCCTGATCGGAGCCGGGGGATCGAAAATGGGACAGGCACCGATCGTCCTGATCGGAGCCGGGGGATCGAAAATGGGACAGGCACCGATCGTCCTGATCGGAGCCAGTCCCATTTTCGCGGCGAAACTGCGGTAATTCAGGCTCGACGGGCATCGGGTTTTCCGGCGGTTTCGGAGGCGGACGACAACCAGGGGTGCCCGGTAAAAAGATGGCTCCGCTGGCAGTCAAAAGCGGCGGCCAGGGTTTTCACCAAGGCAGCCCTCACACTGGTCATTCTAACGCTCGCGAGCCTTTCGGCCAGCAGGCAGCCCATCGTCGATTTCCCGCTCGCCGCGTCCGGGCAGGGGGGGAAACCGTCCACGAACGCGTAGCGGCGCATCGCGGGGTTGACGTTGATGAACGCACCGTGGCAGGCGACGCCGCCTCGCACCGCGACGGCGACACCGGCTAACAGCCCGGACCGCCCCCAAATGCCGAAGACGCCGGGATAGGTTTCGCCACGCACGTTCAACTCCGCCAGAGCGTCCAGAAGCCCTCGCTGCAAGCGCCGCAGATATCCGCCCACGGTCCAGCCCAGCAGGTGTAGTGGCACGATGGGGTAGACGGCCAACTGCCCCGGCGAGTGCAACACGCAGCCGCCGCCCCGGCTGATCCAACGCACGCCAAGTTGCTCGCGCTTCAACTGGTCGCTCGTCAGGCGAATGTGTCCTCGCGATCCGGCGCGGCCGACGGTGATCAAGTCCGGGTGCTCGCACAGCAAGACGACGATTCTCGGTTCCGACAGACCGCCGGCTTCGTACACCAAACGGTTCTGAAACGACAGGAACGCATCGAACGGCACCCGCCCCAACAGCCGAAACTCGGCGATGGGTTCGGAGGTGACGTCGGGTCGCTGCTGGTCGAGCATCCTGGTGATCTCATTCGGTTCGGACGAAGGACGTGCGATTGTATCGTGAGCGAAGGGCCGCATACAAGGGACGGCGGCCAACGGTTGCCGAGCAACGGGCCGACCTGCGGCTAGACGCAAACGCATCATCCGGGCTACAATACCCCGCAGGATAGGGCACGGCAGTCAAGAACAGCGAAACGAGTTCCAGGACTCTTGGAAAGGCAGCAGTGATGACGATCGAGAGGGCTTCGGGTGTACTGCAAAGGGCTGGCACGCGGTCCCTTTGGCCGCGCTCGCCTAGCGGCGTCTCAACCGGGAGCCCGGGGGCCGGCGATCGCCGACGCGCTCCCCGTTGGGTCGCGGTTAAACGATGGCGCTCGGAACGCTGTCTCGCGGTTGCGTTTCTTTTTTGGCTCATTTCCGACATCACTCGCGCGGCGGACGGCCCGCCACCGGTACCGCCGAAACTGCCGCAGGCGGCGCCGCAGCAGGTGGGGATGGACCCGGCGCGACTGGCCGTGATCGGCCGGTTGGTCGAGGAAGGGCTCCAGCGCGGCGAGATGGCCGGTGCGGTCGTGCTGGTCGCCCGCCAGGGCCGAATCGCTTACCTGCGAGCGTTCGGTCATCGCCAGCTCGAACCGGACGATGTCGCCATGACCACCGGCACCGTCTTCGATCTGGCGTCGCTGACCAAGCCGGTCGCGACCGCGACCAGCGTGATGAAGCTCGTCGAATTGGGGCAAGTGAAACTGGACGATCCCGTGGCCAAGCACGTACCCGAATTCGGCCAGAACGGCAAGCAGGCCGTAACCGTATTTCAACTGTTGACCCATCAAGGCGGCTTGACGCCCGACAACGCTTTGCGGGATTACGAAGAGGGGCCGGAGAAGGCCTGGCGGCGAATCTGGGCGTTGCCGTTGACCGCCGAGCCGGGTAGCCGTTTCATCTATTCCGACGTCGGCTTCATGGTATTGGGGGAATTGGTCCAACGCGTCTCCGGCACCAGCGTCCACGAGTTCAGCCGCCGGAACATCTACGGGCCGTTGGGGATGAGCGACACCGGCTATCTGCCGGAGGAACGATTGCAGAAGCGGGCTGCGGCTACGGAACAACGCGACGGACGGTGGATGTGCGGCGAAGTCCACGATCCCCGCGCCTACCTGCTGGGCGGCATCGCGGGCCACGCCGGGCTGTTCTCGACCGCCGAGGACTTGGCCGTGTATGCCCAGATGATGATCCAGGGCGGCCAGTACGGCGGTGTGCAAGTCATGCAGCCGGCGACCGTGGCGCAAATGACGACTCCGCACCGCGCTGGCGACGGACTCCGCTCTCCGGGTTGGGACATGTGCACCGGGTATTCGTCCAATCGAGGCGATCTGTTCTCGCCGCGGGCTTTTGGGCACGGCGGATTCACCGGCACCGCGATGTGGATCGATCCCGGACTGGATCTGATCGTCATCTTTCTCAGCAACCGCCTGCACCCCGACGGCAAGGGAACGGTCAATCCGCTGATCGGCCGCATCGGCACCGACGCGGCAGCAGCGATTGTGCAG
>CAZAQY010000081.1:0-29715 GCA_964486845.1 uncultured Pirellulaceae bacterium | reverse complement strand
GCTCGGCTGCTTGCCTAACCTCTGCAACCTCGCCAAATTTGTGTATAACGACGAGTGCGGCCCCACGGGTCGGAGCCGAAGGCGTCGCGGTCCCACTGCTTGATCGAGTACGGCGGGTTGGCCAGGACCAGGTCGAACTGCATCAGCCGGTCGCCTTGGACGAATTTCGGCTCGGTCAGCGTATCGCCCCGCACGATCTGGAAATCCTCGATGCCGTGCAGGAAACAGTTCATCCGGGCGATGGACGACGTCATCAGGTTCCGCTCTTGGCCGTACAGCCGCACGTTCCGCCATTCCTGGCTCTGCCGCCGCAGATGGGCGATGCAGGACAGCAACATGCCGCCGGAACCGCAGGTCGGGTCGTAGATCGACTCGCCCGGCTGCGGCTGGAGCATCTCGGTCATCAAGTGGACCACAGTGCGGTTCGTGTAGAACTCGGCCGCTGTGTGCCCGGAATCGTCGGCGAACTTCTTGATCAGGTACTCGTAGCCGTTGCCCAGTTCGTCTTCCGGCAGATTGGCGACGGTCAGTTCCAGCGACGAGAAATGCTCGACCAGATCGCGGAGCATGGCGTCGGACAGGCGGTCCTTGTTGGTCCACTGGGCGTCGCCGAAGATGCCGTACAGCTTGTCGGGATTAGCGGTCTCGATGGCCCGCATCGCGGCTTGGATGGCTTGGCCGACGTTCTTGGCCGCCTGGCGGACCTGCCGCCAGTGCGACTCGGCCGGGATCTGGAAGCGGTGGTTCTCTGGGTAGGCCGCAAACTCCTGATCCCCGCCGGATTCCGCCAGCGCGGTTTGAGTCTCCTCGTCGAACACGTCGCACAGCCGTTTGAAGAACAACAGCGGGAAGATGAACTGCTTGTAGTCCCCCGCGTCGATCGTCCCGCGCAGCAGCGTGGCGGCGCCCCAGAGGTAGGATTCGAGTTGTTGCTGGGTGATGCGCTGAGTCATTTCCGCTTGCGTTTCTTGGGGGGCCTGGGCTGCGCGGTAGCCGGGGCGGGCAGACGTGCAGTCGCCTCGGATTTCAGGCTTTCCAGCCTGGTGCGCGCCAGTCGCACGGCTTCGTGCAATTTGCGTTCGAGTTCCTTCTTGGGCAGCACCTCCGTCCAGTAGGACGACACCCGGATGCCGCTACGTTCCAGGTCCAACAGTTCGATCGTCTCGTGCTGCTTGCCCGCGCACAAGATCAGCCCGATGGGAGGCTCCTCGTCTTCCTTACGCTCGTAGCGGTTCAGCCAGTTCAGATAGAGTTCCATCTGCCCTTTGTCGCCGGGCTTGAACTCGCCCAGCTTCAGGTCGATCCCCACGAGCCGGCGCAGGTGGCGATGGTAGAATAACAGGTCGAGATAATAGTCCACTCCGTCGACCGTAATGCGCTTCTGACGTTCCAGGAAGGCGAAGCCGACGCCAAGTTCCAGGATGAACGCTTCCATTTCACGGAGGATGGCGGCTTCCAGGTCTTTCTCGGCGTAGGTGTCCTTGAGGCCGAGGAAATCGAGGAAGTAGGGGTCGCGGAAGACCAAGTCGGGAGTCAGTTTGTCCTCGTCGCGGAGTTGTTGCAGTTCCAACTTGGCCAGCTTGGCGGGTTTCTTGGACAGGGCAGTTCGCTCGAACAGCATGGAGCCGATCTTCTTGTCCAGGGTCCTTGTGCTCCATCGTTCCAGGCGGCACATTTCCGCGTAGAAGTCTCGCTTCAGCGGATCGTCCAAGTAAATGATGCGGCGGAGATGGGTCCAGCCCAATTGTGCACGCAGTGCGTGCACAATCGCTTCATCGGGGTAGACCTCGGCGAACCGGATCATGTTGAACAGATTGCGGCGTGTGAAACCTCGCCCGAACTCCGACTCCAATTGTCTCGACAGCGCCGAGACAATCTGCTCGCCATAACCTGCACGCTTCTCCTGAAGCAGCTCTCTGCGGATGCGGACACCGATCTCCCAATACAGCAAAGTCAAAGCTGCGTTGACCGTGGTCGCGACGTTCTGTCGCGAAGCTTCGATCAGTGCGCGGATATCCGTGAGCAACGTCTTCGGCAGTGCGACGTTTCCGGACGAAGCTGTTTTCGCGACCGTACTTCTTGAGTTCTTCATTTCAACAATCCTTCTCGCTTCAACAAGCCAACTACCCGGTCCTCCGCTGCGAAGGCCGCTTGGGCGCTGGCCCGCAGTCGCCGCATGGCCTCATCGACCGTCAGCACTTCCTGGTCGATCCTCGGTTCGACGTAACGCGGGATGTTCAGGTTGTGGTCGTTGGCGGCGATTTCGTCCAGGGACACGACGCGGGCGACGCCTTCCACGTCACGGAAATCGCGGTACCAGCCGTAGATCTGCTCGACGTGTTCCGGCAGCAGTTCGTTCTGGGCGCGGCCCGTCTTGAACTGGCGGGAAGCGTCCAGGATCAGGACTTTCTTCTTGCGGTCCCTCGCTTTGCGCTGGCGAAACACCAGGATGCAGGCAGCCAGTCCGGTGCCGTAGAACAGGTTGGGGCCGAGGCCGATGACCGCTTCCAGCAGGTCCATGCCGAGGATCTTTTGGCGGATGGCGCCCTCCTTGCCCATGCGGAACAGGGCGCCGTGCGGCAAGACCACGGCCATCCGTCCGCTGCCGGGGGCCATCGAGCGGAGCATGTGCTGGACCCAGGCGTAATCGCCGCTCTTGGCCGGCGGCAGGCCGGCGAAGTTGCGGCCGTAGGGGTCTTTCAGCCAGACTTCCTCGCCCCACTTTTCCAGCGAGAACGGCGGATTGGCGATCACGCAATCGAACGTAGCCAGGTTGTCGCCCGAGAAGAACGCGGGGTTGCGGAGCGTATCCCCGCGGACGATCTGGAAATCCGCCGCCCCGTGCAGGAACAAGTTCATGCGGGCGATGGCCGAGGTGGTCAGGTTCTTTTCCTGCCCGAACAGCTTGCCCCACAGGGTGCGGTCGTCGCCATGGCGCTGCCGTACGTGGTGGATGGCTTCCAGCAACATGCCCCCGGTGCCGCACGCGGGATCGTAGATCGTCTCGCCTTCGCGCGGGTCCAGGATGTTGACCATCAAGCGGACGACGGGCCGGGGCGTGTAGAACTCGCCTGCCTTCTTGTTGGTCAGGTCGGCGAATTTCTTGATCAGGTACTCGTAGGACTGCCCCAGGATGTCCGACTCCGCCGCTTGATTGCCCAACGAGAGCCGGGAGAAATGGTCGATCAGATCGCGCAACAGGGCATCCGACAGCCGCTCCTTGTTCGTCCACTGGGCGTCGCCGAAAATGCCGTAGAGCGTTTCGGGATTCGCCTTCTCGATCCCGCGCATCGCCTTCTGCAAGGCTTGGCCGACGTTGGTCGAGACGCCGCGGACGTCGGACCAGTGGCAGCCGTCAGGGATCTGGAAGCGGTAGTTCTGCGGGAATAGCGCATATTCTTCGTCGCCGCCCGATTGCTCCAGAGCCGTCTGGTACTCCTCGTCGTGGACGTCCGAGATGCGCTTAAAGAACAGCAGCGGAAACACGTAGGTCTTGAAATCGGCGGCATCGACGGGCCCGCGCAGGATGTTGGCTGCTTCCCAGAGGTGCGATTCCAATTGGCTGAGCGTGATCCGCCCTGACGACGAAGCGGACACGGGGGCCGTGTCGCCGTTGGACGGTCGATTCGCACTGGCTCTCTTCTTGGCCACTTTTCCGCTTCCCTCTGGTCTGAACGTGCCAAGCCGGCCATCGCCCGGTCCGCGCTGCCGGCGGCGACGTAAGTCTATCGTCCCCTCAGAGCGGTTGCCAGTCTGGACGCGGCGGCGTAAGCTGGAGCCCTTGTGAATCGGATGCGTGCCCTCAGGACGTGCTCGCCATGTTTGGGCTGCTGAATATCAACAAATCGTCCGGCATTACGTCGCGGGACGTGGTCAACCGCGTGCAGCGGATCGCGCGCGGCGTGAAGGTCGGACACGCCGGGACGCTCGATCCGTTGGCCACCGGCGTGCTGGTGGTGGCGCTGGGGCCCGCCACGCGACTGGTGGAGTATGTCCAGCAGATGCCCAAGACCTACGTCGGGACGTTCCTGTTGGGACGGACCAGCGATACGGAAGACGTCGCAGGGAAGGTCGTCGCATTGGACAACCCAGCGCAACCGACGGCCGGCGAGATCGACGCGGTCTTGCCCCGCTTCCTCGGCACAATCATGCAAATGCCGCCTGCCTTTTCGGCGCTCAAAATCCAAGGCCGGCGAGCGTACGAGCTGGCTCGGCGCGGGGACGCGGTGGAACTTCAGTCGCGAGCCGTCGAGATCCATCGCTTGGCGGTTGTGCGGTACGCGTATCCCGAACTGCAACTGGAAGTATGCTGCGGATCGGGGACCTACATCCGCTCGCTCGGCCGCGACGTAGCTCGAGCCCTGGGCACCGCGGCCATCATGTCAGCGTTGGTCCGGACGGCGGTGGGTGACTTTTGCGTCGAAGACTCCTGCACGGTTGACGACTTGACGCCCGAAGCGATCGAACGTCGCCTCTTGCCGCCCACACGGGCGATCGCTCGATTGCCGATGGTCCAACTGGCAGATGACGAAGTCCGCCGCATTGCCAACGGGATGCTGATCACCAATCGGTGGAAACACGACGCCGGCGAACTGGCGGCCGTCGACGCGCAACAGCAACTCGTCGCGTTACTCGCCCCTCGTGGCCGCGGCCAACTCGGCCCCCTGCGGAATTTCCCCAGCCATCGTCCTCTGCAGGGAGATCACGGTTGACATCGGAACCGCGTCCCGGCCAGACGCGGCAACGTGAGCAGCGATCGTCCTTTGCGGGAGAGCCACGGCCAAAAAATGGCTTCACCTCAAGCCGATGGTGCGGACGCGCTTCGTCTCTTCGATCCAGACTTTGTCCTCGCGGGCCAGCCAGCCTACGGCCTGCATCACCACGTCGCGTGGCGCGTCGATCGACTTGGTCAACTTGGCCAGCGACTGGGGCCCGCCCTCGTTGAGAGCAGTCCACACTAGCCCGGCGGTTTGCCCGATCTGCTCGATGCACGAATTGGTTGTAGACACGTCCGTCATCATGAACTGCACTCCTTTCTTTAATGCGGCCCGTGGCCGCAACCAGCCCCGTTGAACGGCGAGTCGGACGACCGCCCCGGCTGGTTAGTATAGCCGAACATGGCGAGCCTGCTCAACGACCTTCCTCTACCCGCGCCCCAAGCTTTTTGCCGCTGCTATAATGCTGCGGAACCGCCATCGCTGAAACACGCCTGCCGGAATCCTCGTTTCCTGCGAAAGAATCGGTACTGTGTGTACGGCCGCACTGCGAGGATCGCGGGACACTTGCCGAGGCAACGCTGATTGCATCTTAGACTTGGGTGTGGCGATCAAGGGGGGATTTGCCGAGGTAGATGAAACGAATGACAACTTCCGCGTCCTCGCCGCAAACACTTACACTGCATGAACTTGAATCCATCCTGACGCGCGCAAGTTCCGCCGTCCTGTTGGTGTCACCTCGCTTATTGCGCCGCGTGATTCGGCTGGATCGGCGGATCGGAACACTCGGCGTAAACGTTCCCCACGGCAACACGTATCTGCTGCCGCAGGACCGGCTGTTTGATTGCGTGAGCCGTTTCGAGTTGGACTTGGATTCGTCGCGGCGACTGCCGGAGGTGGTTCTACTGATCGAACGGCCGGAGGAAGAAGAGTTCCAGAAGCGGCCTGCCCAAGAGATCCTCCGCGAGTATTGGCGTCTGTTGTTTCACATCCGCGTGCATCAGGAGTTGGATCAGCGGATCGCGGACGGCCAACTGACGGAGGATGCGATCCTGGATCGGCTTCGCCACCTCGGCTCGACGGAATACGCCGAGATCCGGGCGGTGCTGCAGCGTGACGAGATGCTCCTGCCGCCCCGGACGGACGTGGGGACTTACGTCGAATTCGCCGCGGTGTTTCTGGAACTGCTCTATTTCGCGCCCGAACAGTTGCCTTGGTATTTCCCCGCCTTGTTGCAGTGCGACCGGGTCGCGGATTTGCTCGCGACCGACATCGACCATCGGGCTTTGTACGATGCGACGCGACTGCCGGGCGCGGGCGAACGAGTGGTACGGGACCTGGATGGCGCAGGAAACATCGACTTCACGGAGCCGAGCGAGGGCGAGGCGGAGGATGCAGATCCGCTGCGTCCGTCGCCGCCCGCGTACTGGCGGCTGATCGCGCGGGCCGAGAAGGCCAGTTCGGTCGGCAACGCAGCCAAGGCGGCAATTCTGCGATTGAAAGCGTCGCGGTTGGCCCTGCCCGACCGCAGCCAGGAGGCGCTGACGCTGGCTACGGCCGAGGTGGAGCGACTGGCCCGCCGACTGCAGCCGGCACTTGGAGTGCGTGAAGAGGAGGTCGGAGATTGGGCGGAGGCGCTGAGCCCGCTGCTGGTGCATGCCGACCAGGGCTTCCGCACGGCGGAATCCCGCGTGTTGCACGACCTGCAAAAAGTCTGCCTGGAACACGAACGCGGGCTGTATAAACTTCGTTTCTTTCGTTGGTGCTGGTCGCGGGGCCGCCAACCGCTCCGGCAACCGCTGCCGCTGCTGTCCGCCGTGATGGCCGTCAAGCACCTGCGGAGCGCGGCCAGCAAGCTGACGGTCTCGCGGTTGGCCGGCGATGCGCGGGCCAGGTTGTCGCGGCTGATCGAGGAGGCGGTCGGGCAGGCCCAGCGGCGACTGCGGGACCGCATTCGGCCGCTGATCGAGGAGGCCCTGACGGTCGAAGGATTGCAGCCCCGGAACGTGCCCGAACAAGTGGCCTTTCGCAAGATCGTCGAAGAGTTGCTCGATCGCCTGGTGAGGCAGGGCTACCTGAGCCTGGGCCATCTGCGGGACGCACTGTCCCAAAACAACCTGAAGCTCTCCGATCTGACTAGTCCCTGGGAGCTGGTCACGGGGGACCTGCTGCTGAGGGTCGACCGTCACTTGGCGACCGACTTGCCGGGCGTGTACTACCGCGGGCCGGCGTATCTGCGCTGGTCTCAGCAACTGAGTGCGCTCGCTTTCGGCACGGGTTTTGGGCGTCTGCTTACGCGTTATCTGGCGCTGCCTTATGGCGGTGCCTTCTTGTTGGTGGAATTCGGGCGGCACGTGGCGCACATGTTTCACCATCCGCCCGGCAGTTCGAGACTGCAAGCGGTCGGTCAAGTCGCTGCCGATCCGCCCGCCGCCCCGCAGGTCGCTCCCGGACCGGACTGGTTGTCGCTCGTCCTCGTACTGCTGTTCGGGACGTTCCTGCTGCTGCTGATCGATCGCGAGGGCTTTCGCCGGGCGTGTCTGTCGGGACTCCGCAAGCTGGGACAGGCATGCCGCTGGCTGCTGTACGGTCTGCCGGTTTCGATGTGGCAGTTGCCGTGGGTGCGGAAGTTTTTCGACAGCGTTTTCTACGCAGTCCTGATCGGTTACGGGTTGAAGCCGCTGATTTTTACCGCGTGTATCGTGTTGCCGTTCCGACTGTTCCGCGGTGAACTCACGTGGGCCACGTGGGTCATCACCTTCCTGGCCATCAACCTGGCGCTCAACTCGCCGCTGGGACGCTACTTGGACCAGTTGATTACGGAGCAATTGATGCGCGGCTGGCGCGAATTGCAGATCCGGGTGTTTGCCGCGGCCTTTCATTGGATCATGGACTCGTTCCATTTCTTGTTGAACGGACTGGAACGCGTCCTTTACACCGTGGACGAGTGGCTGCGGTTCCGTACCGGCGACAACCGCCTGTCGGTGCTTGTTAAAGTCGTCGGCGGCGGAGTCTGGTTCTTCGTCTCCTACGTGACGGCGTTTGCATTCACGCTGCTGCTGGAGCCTCAGATCAACCCGATCAAACACTTCCCCGTGGTCACGGTGTCCCACAAGTTGCTGCTGCCGACCGGTCCGATGATCGTCGCCCAATTGAGTCCCTATCTTGGCCTCGCGCGGGCGAACACGCTCGTCTGGTCCACCATCTGGCTGATCCCGGGCGTCTTCGGCTTCCTGGTCTGGGAACTGAAGGAGAACTGGCGCTTGTACGCCTCGAACCGTCCGCGGCGTCTCAAGCCGGTACCCATCGGCCGCCACGGCGAAACCATGTTGCGGTTGCTGCGCGTGGGAATCCATTCCGGAACGATTCCGAAGCTGTACACCAAGCTCCGTCAAGCCGCCCGCAAGGCGACCCAAACCGGCGAGTGGCGTGTGGTCCATAAGCATCTGGAACGGTTGCGAGGCGTGAAAGAGTCGGTCCAGAGTTTCTTGGACCGCGAACTCGTGACGCTGTTGGCCGAGAGCCCCGCCTGGCGTGGTCCCCGTTTGATGGTGGAGCGGATTCAGCTGGCTTCGAACCAAATCCAGGCCGAAATCGGGCATCCCGACTTCCCGCGTCAGCCCCTGCGACTGGCGTTTCAGGAGCGTGCCGGCTGGATCGTCGTCTCGTTGCCCCAACGCGGCTGGCTGGACGCCGTGCCCGCAGACCAGCGGGACGTCTGCCTGCGGGCCGTGCAAGGTTTGTACCACTTGGCCGGGGTCGACTTCATCTGGGAACACCTCGTCTCGCAGTTCAGACCGGCAGGGACCTGGTACGACGTGAATGCCGAGGGGCTCTTGGTGTGGCGCGACGGGCAGCATTCGGCTGCCGAGTTGTACAAACTCCGGGACTCGATGGCCACGAACCTCTGGGCAACTCCGCCCTACCGCGTGATCGACGTGCCGCCGTCCAATCTCGACGAAGTCTTTCTCAGCCGCTCCCGCCCGACCTGGGCCGCCTGGGTGGCGATGTGGGACGCTGGCACGGAGTCCGCGTTCGGCGCAGGTCTCCCGACCTCGCCGAAACCGCCGACCGCAGGTCTCTCGGATTCTTGAGACGGCGCAATCGCGCGCCCTGCGGTTGCTGAAAAATGCGGGCTAGAACGCCGGCATCACTTCGCCCCCGGCCCGAGTGGCCAGCGACCGCCAGACGTTCAGGTCGATGGTCTGCGGGATGGACCGCACCGAGCCGTCGACCAGCGCGGCTTGGACGGTTCCCGGATGGTAGCTGCGCGAGGTGATGATGGCATAGGTGGGTACGCCGGCGCTGCCAGAATTGCCCGAACTTGTAACGGCGCAGTGGATTGCGCCGCAGGCTGGCGATGCCGGTCAGCCCGATCGGGTCCAAATGGATGGCGAGAGTTTCGACAGCCCTGTCGAAGGCATCGACAGCTCAGCCGCCCGATGGCACGACGGGCCAGCCGCGGAACCGGGCAACGAAGAAACGCGGCTTTTTCAAAAAAGCTGGGCTTCTCAACCGCAGGCATCTGCGAAAACACCTGACGGAGTGCTTAAGATAGTGGTCAGCGTCCTCCGAGTCACCGTCTGGAGATTTCCTGTGCGTTGGCCGCTCCGTTCTCAGATCTTGCTGCCCATGGCCAGCGTCATGCTCGCCACGGTGGTCACCGTTGGCAGCGTCGACGCCTGGTTGGCCGGGCGACGGGCCCAACAACAGATCGAAACGCAACTGCAGGACATCGGCCGCACGCTGGCCGGCTCGCCGTTCCCGCTGACGGACAACGTCTTGCGGCAAATGCGGGGCCTGTCGGGAGCCGAGTTTGTGGTCGCCAACCGGGCAGGCGCTGTGGTCGCTTCGAGCCTGGACGAAACGCTGGTCGAGCTACTACCATCCCTGAAAGCTTCCAGCGCAGACCAACCATTGGATTTGCGTCGACGCTTCATCGTTGCAGGTCATGCGTATTTGCACTCGCAACTGATCTTGGGGGCGAAGGCTCCTGGCCGTGGTGCGCAAGCCCTGCACGTGCTGTATCCCGAAACTCGCTACCGGCAAGCTTGGCGCGAAGCGGTGCTGCCGCCTGCTGCGGCGGGCCTGGCCGCGCTGGTCATCCTGGTGGCCGTCAGCGGCATGGTCGCGGCCCGCGTGACCCGACCGTTGCGCCGCTTGTCCGCACAAGTGGACCGGATCGCGGAGGGCGTTTTTACGCCGCTGCCGATTTTGCCGCGGGACGACGAACTCCGCGACTTGGCTTTGGCCGTCAATCGGATGTCGGAAATGCTGACAGGCTACGAACAGCAGGTGCGGCGGCACGAAAAGCTCCGTACGCTCGGCCGGCTCGGCGGCGGCATTGCCCACCAGTTGCGAAACGCCGTGACCGGGTGCCGCTTGGCCATCGAACTGCACGGGCGGGAATGTTCGCACCCGGCCGACGAGGGTTTGGCCGTCGCTCGACAACAACTCGACCTGATGGAAGAGTACCTGCAACGGTTCCTGTCGTTGGGCAAGCAGCAGACGCGCCGGCTGGTCCCGCTGGACCTCGTTCAGGTCGTCGACCGGGCACGAAACTTGGTGCGGCCCAAGGCGCAGCACCTGGGCGTCGAACTGCAATGGTCCGCTCCCGGCGATCCGCAGCTGGTGGCCGGCGACGCCGATGATCTCGCCCAGGCCGCGGTCAATTTGTTGTTGAACGCTGTCGAAGCGGCGGCCGAGGCGGGCACGGCGCAGACTGCCGGGCAGACGGCGCCTCGTGTGAGCATCCAGTTCACTTCCGCCACCGTTCCCGGCAAGGTGCGGCTGGAAATTCTCGACACGGGCGGCGGCCCCGCGGAGCAGGTGCGCGATCGGATTTACGAGCCGCTGGTGTCCGAAAAGCCGGACGGCGTGGGACTGGGCCTGTCGATCGCGCAGGAGGTGATCGAGCAGCACGGCGGGACGCTGGACTGGTGCCGCCGCGACAATTTGACGTGCTTTGCCATCGAGCTGCCGAGATGGCACGGGGAGGACTCGCATGCCGAGAATGTTGGTCGTGGATGACGAACCCAGCATCTGCTGGGCCTTGAATCGCCTAGGGCGGAGTCTCGGCCATGACGTGCTTACGGCCTCGTCGGCCGAGCAGGCGCTGGAATTGGCCGCACAGCAACCGCCCGACGTGGTCGTGCTCGACGTCCGCCTGCCCGGCATGGACGGGTTGACGGCGATGAAGCAGTTGCGCGAGCGCGCCGGCGACCCGCCGGTCATCATCATCACCGCCTACGGCGATCTGAACACGGCGGTCGAGGCCGTCCGGCAAGGCGCGTTTGAGTACTTGATCAAACCGTTCGATCTGACGACGGTCGAGCGGACGGTGCGGCGGGCCTTGGCCCGCGGTCCGCAGTCCCTGCCGGCGGCTCGCACGGAAAACGTCGCCGGGCTGGTGGGCCGGTCACCCGTGATGCAAGAGGTGTTCAAGCGCATCGCGCTGGCGGCCGCTTCCGAGGCCAGCGTGCTGCTGTGCGGCGAGAGCGGCACGGGCAAGGAACTGGCGGCCCGCGCGATCCACCGCTACAGCCGCCGGGCCGACGGTCCGTTCGTGGCCGTGAACCTGGCGTCGCTCAGCCCGTCACTGGCCGAGAGCGACTTGTTCGGCCACACGCGCGGCGCGTTTACGGGCGCCGAGCGGGAACGCGTCGGACTGCTGCTGCAGGCCGACGGCGGCACGCTGTTTCTGGACGAAGTCGCCGACATCCCGTTGCCCGCGCAAGTCAAGCTGTTGCGGACGCTGGAACATGGCGAATTCCTCCCCGTCGGCGCGAGTCAGCCGGTCAGAAGCGACTTTCGCGTGGTGTCCGCCACGCACCAGGAATTGCTGGCCAAGATCCGCGACGGGCAGTTCCGCCACGACCTGTACTTTCGCCTGGCCGCGTTTCGCATCGACTTGCCGCCGCTCCGTCAACGGCCGGACGATATCCGCGAATTGGCCGAGCACTTCCTCTCCCTGGTAGCTCACGGCCGCGAGGCGGCGCCCGGCTTCTCCGCCGACTCGCTTCGTGAAATGGAGCAGCGCCCCTGGCACGGGAACGTGCGCGAGTTGCGGAACGCCGTCGAGCACTCGGTCATCGTGGCCCGCAGCGGCAGTATCGAGCCCGAACACCTGCCGCCTCCCGCCCCGCCCGTCTGGCCTGCCGCGCAGACGGCCGAGCGCGCGCTGGAAGACCGCCTCGCGGCGCTCATCCGCCAATGGGCCGAGGTCCAGCTCGCCCACGCTTCGGACGAAGGGAAGCTGTACGAGGCCCTGCTGCGCGTGGTCGAACCGCCGTTGCTGGAAGCGGCCCTGGAGAAGCACCGAGGCCAGTGCGCCGGCGCCGCTCGACTGCTCGGACTGCACCGCACCACGTTGAGGAAGAAACTGGACCTGTACGGCGTCGCGTCAGCCGGCGAGCCGGGGTCTTGAGTCAGACGGCCGCCGGGCGGTTGTTTTCCCCGTCCGGCCGGTCCAACAACGGCCGCCGTCGGCGCTTCGGTCGACGTAAGCTGTTATGATTACCTCCAGGTGCGTGCGGCGAAGGACCGGACGCAGGTCGACAATCTCTTGCCCGCACTCGATCTCGGAGAAGCCGAAGCGATCGTCTTGGCGCGGGAGATTGCGGCTGAGGCGATTCTAATCGACGGGGCCGATGGCCGGCGCGTAGCCCGCATCAGGGACGGACTGGAGTGAAAGTGTGTACGGACAGTCCGAATACCGGCCCCTACCCTGCGCCACCGATTTGCCTGGCCGGGCCGTTGCCTTTCTCGCACGGCCAATCGACAATCGTGTTCGAACTGTTGGGTTTGGTTTTCTCTCAAAGGAGCAGTTGGATGCCATCATCTCGATCAGGAGTCGCTGCGATTCTTCTCGGCCTTGGGATCTGTTGCACGGCAGGGTTTGTGTTTGCCGGCGAGCCGGCGGCCGGACAGTTGTACGCGGGGTGGGCGACGGTGGATATTACGCCGTCGGCCCCGGTGGTTCTGGACGGCAGCGGGTACAAGCGGGTAACCAATGAGGTGGAAGACCCCGTGACGGCCACCGTGCTGGCCCTCCAGGCGCGCGAGGCAGACCAGGTGCTCGACCAGGCGATCCTGATCACCTTCGACTTGGTCCGGATGACCAAGGAGGTCCACGAAGGCATGCAGCGCGTGGCGGCGGAGAAGCTGAAGGATTTCGACAGCAGCAAGCTGTTCTGCGGCGCGACGCACACGCATTGCGGTCCGAGCATCTCGTACGAGCGGACCGGGCCGGGACAGCTGTACGACATTAGCGACCGGACCGACGTGATGACGCCGCAGCAGTACATTCTGTTCCTGTACGAAAAAGTCGGGGCGGGAATCGTCGAGGCCTGGGAAAGCCGGAAACCGGCGGGCGTGAGTTGGGCGCTGGGCGACGCCGCCCTGGGCTACAACCGGCGACTGACCTACACCGACGGATCGGCCATCATGGGGTTTGACACGGCGCGGCCGGACTTCTCGCACGTGGAGGGCTACGAGGATCATGCGGTGGAGATGCTGTTCTTCTGGGACGCGGACCAGAAGCTGACGGGGATGCTGCTGAACATCGCCTGCCCATCGCAGGTCGGGCGCCGCGCGATCAGCGCCGATTTCTGGCATCCGATTCGAGAGGGGCTCAAGACCAAATACGGGCCGAAGATCCACGTCTTCGGCCAGTGCGCGGCGGCGGGCGATCAGTGCCCGGATGTGATCGTCCGCAGACAGGCCGAAAAGGTCATGCTGGAACGTCGAAAGATCTCCTGGAAACAGGAACTGGCGAACCGGGTGATCCGAGCGGTTGACGATGTCCGGCCTTATGCGCAAGCCGATATTCAAACGCAGCCCGTATTCGCGCACCGGGTGATCAAGGTGGACATTCCCAACAAGAACTCGTACAACGAGGCGCGTTGGATGCCCTCGA
This sequence comes from uncultured Pirellulaceae bacterium, assembly GCA_964486845.1. Classification (GTDB taxonomy): domain Bacteria; phylum Planctomycetota; class Planctomycetia; order Pirellulales; family Pirellulaceae; genus Anammoximicrobium. The sequence goes on along the minus strand of CAZAQY010000081.1, from coordinate 16,083 downwards.
CGGTGCCTGTCGAGTTGCACGTGCTACGGTTGGGCGATATCGCGATGGCGACGAATCCATTTGAGTTGTTCCTGGATTACGGGATCCAGATCAAGGGCCGCAGCAAGGCCGTGCTGACCTTCATTTCGCAGCTGACGTGCGACCATCATGGCTATTTGCCAACACGGCGGGCCGTGGCCGGCGGCGATTACAGCGCGGTGAACCACACCGTCGGCCCGAAAGGCGGGCGAGTGCTGGTCGATGAAACCGTCAACGCACTCGACTCACTTTGGCCTTGAGAGAAGTCACAGCGTGTCATGCCGAGCCAACGCGGGACAAGCGGCGAACCCGCTCGCTTGCGTTCGCAACGCCGGCGCGGTAACCTCCAACTCTCAAGACTTCGCTTTCTGCCGCACCAGCGGCAGCGGGTAAGAGATCGGTTCTGTGGCGAGGTGGGGGAGGGAGAACTGCAATGCAAAGCGACAATTGGCGACGATGGGTCGTGGTGTCGTGCGCGGTCATGGTGCTGGCCGTTATGGGCCGCTGCACCGCCGCAGAATCCTCCGTGGCTCCGCAACGCATGCTCGGAATTCTCGGTGGCATGGGCCCGGAGGCCACGGCCAACCTGTATCAGGAAATCGTCCGGCTGACGCCGGCCCAGAAGGACCAGGACCACATCCCCACGCTGATCTTCAGCTTCCCGCAGGTCCCGGATCGGACCACGGCCATCCGGAACCAGGATCGGTCGATCATCCCTTACCTGGTCGAAGGGACCACGCGGCTCGAAAAGGCCGGCGCGTCCTTCATCGTCATCCCCTGCAATACCGTACACTACTTCTACGACGACATGCAACGCGCGGTCAAGATTCCCGTCCTACACTTGATTCGCGAGGCGGTCGAGGCGGTGGCCCAACGTCATCCGGACGCGCGGCGGATCGGACTGCTGGCCACCGACGGAACCATCTCCACCGGCCTGTACGAACGCGAGTTCCGCGCCCGCGGCATGACGCTGGTCTATCCTGACGAGCCGATCCAGAACGATTGCGTGATGAAGGCCGTGTACGGGATCAAGGCCGGCGTCGACAAGCAGGCCAGCGAAGAGCTGCTGTTTAAGGCGGGACAGAACGTGGAGCAGAAAGGAGCGCAGGTGATCGTGCTGGGCTGTACCGAGATCCCGTTGGCCTTCAATCCCAAGCGGGCCTCGGTCCCGGTGATCAACGCCACCCGCGTGCTGGCCGAAGCGGCAATCAGGGAGTTTTTCCGGGGCGAGAAGTAGCTCGCCGGATTCTGGCGGATCCCTATGGGCACGCACGCCGCAACGGCCGGCCGTACAGTGCCTCGGCCACCTGCCCATCGGCGATCGCCGCCTGGCCGGCCAGGAACAGCCAGCGGACGCCCGGCGAGTATTGTTGCGGGTCCTCGAAGGTCGCCCGGTCGATGAACGTCTCCGGATCGAAGACCACGATGTCGGCCACGTAGTCGGGGCGCAGGTAGCCGCGATCGGTCAACCCCAGGATGTCGGCCGGCAAGCCCGTGGCGCTGCGGATCGCCTGGGGCAAGGCCAGCGTCTTTTCGCTCCGCGCGTAGTAGCCGATCTTTCGCGGGAAGGTGCCGAAACTGCGCGGGTGGGGCCGGACGCCGGGGTTCGGCACGTGCGTGCTGCCGTCCGAGCCGGTCGCGACCCAGGGGATCGTCATGCCGAAGCGGACGTCGTCTTCCGACAGCACGAACCGCACGACCGAGGCGCCTCCGTCCGTCTGCACCGCTATGGCGGCCCCCGCCACGTCCGTCTTCAGTTCAGCCGCGATGTCGTCCAGGCTCTTGCCGTTCCACTGCGGGTGTTTCCCGCACGAGGCGATCACGATCCGGGGATTGTCTTTCAGCCGGCGCAGGACCAGCTGGCGAACCGCCTGTTGGTATTCCACATCGTCCCGCATCCGGCGAGCAAAATCCTTCAGGCCGCCGGGCAGCTCCGTCGCCGGAAACAGGATCGCGGCCAGGTTGGTGGAAGTCGCGATGTACGGGTACTGGTCGGCCGTGACCGTCAAGCCTTCGGCCCGCGCCTCTTCGATCAGCGATACCGCCTTGCGAAGCGATCCCCAGTTGGACGGCCCGACGGCCTTCAGGTGCGAGACGTGGACGGGCAGACGCGCCTCACGGCCGATCTGGATGGCCTCCTGCAACGCGTTCAGAAGCCCCTCGGCCTCGTTGCGAATGTGGCTGACATACAAACCGTTGTGCCGGGCGACGACCTTGGCCAGCGCGACGAGTTCATCAGTCTTGGCGAACATCCCCGGCGGGTAGATCAATCCGGTGGACATACCCCAAGCCCCCTCGCGCATCGCACGCTCGACGAGGTCCTGCATCTGTTGGAGTTCCGCGGCGGTCGGCTCACGATTGTCGCCCCCCATGGCTTTCGCGCGAACCGATCCGTGGGGCACCAGCAGGATCAGGTTCGTGCCCGCGCCGTCCCGCTCCAGCCGGGAGAAATAGGCGGCGATCTCGACGGTTCCCCCGCCGCAATTGCCGCCGACGACCGTCGTGCAGCCTTGGGTCAGATAGTTCAAGTTCTGGCGCATCGCCAGCGGTCCCACCGGTTCGCAATGGGTGTGCAAGTCGATGAACCCCGGCGCGACGATCAAGCCTGTGCAGTCGATCACTCGGCTGGCGGAGATCGCATCGAGTTTGCCCACAGCCACGATTTTCCCCGCGCGGATCGCCAGATCGGCGCGGGTGGCTTCGCGGCCACTGCCGTCGTAGACCGCGCCGCCTTGCAGCAGCACATCGGCCACGACGAGCGGTTCGCCGCCCAGTCCAGCGCGGGCAGCCAGTAGAACCAGCCCGAGCACCAGCACCCAGGCACGCGGCAGCGACAGCAGCACAGGCTTCATTGTCGTTTTTCCTCTCCAAGAGCTTCAGGCAGGATTGCGGTGAATTCCCATCACGGTCAGCGTAGCAACCCGCGGCGTGACAGACAAGCGTGCGATTCCTCCCAAGGATGTCCAAGACAAGAATGTAACCGGCAAGCAGAATCCTTCCGCAACGCCGTCGCGAAAATGGAACGTCAAAACCCGCTTGGGGACACGCCAGAAAGTCATCCCCCTCAGTGAGGCCAAGGCGAATCTGAGCCAGTACGCGCGCCGTTGCCACGACGAGCCGGTGATCGTCACCGTCAACGGCGTGCCTTCGTTCCAGTTGGTGCCGTTGTCCGAGGACGACGACCTGATCGACAGCCTGCTGGAACATAACCCGGCTTTTCGCGAGACCCTTGAATTCCGTTCTACGACGACGTCATCCGGCCGATGATCCAGTCGCCCAGCGTTGGCGAGAGTTGTGCAAGGGCGAACAGGATTCTTGCTTTTGCCGGCATCACCAGTTCCGGTTTACGTCGTTCGCAATACTGTAGAATTCTGCGAGCCAGCTTTTCCGGCGGAATCCCCTTCAGCTTGACGCCGCCGCCCGGTTTACGCGCCCAATCGGGCAGCCCCGAGGCCTGCTCGTCGTAACGCTGACCCGCGTCGGGCCGCGCGATCGGACCGGGGCAGACCAGCAGCACGTGTACGCCCAACGGGTTCAATTCATAGCGCAGCTGCTGCGAATAGGCCGCCACGGGGAACTTGCTGGCCGGATAAGCACCCAAGAACTTGGAGGCCGTTTTCGCCGCCAACGAGCCGATGTTGACCAAATGGCCCTGGGCGCGGATCAAGTGCGGCGAGGCCGCCCGCGTACAGCGCACGGTGGCCAGGAAGTTCAGCGACAGCAGATCCAGGAATTGCTCCGGCGTCGTGGCCAACGCCTCGCCGCGTGCCGACCGGCCGGCGCAGTTCAGCAGCGCGTCCAATCGCCCGTGCCGCTCGACAGCGCTGGCAATCAATCGGTCCACAGCCTCCTGTTGCGTGACGTCCGCCCACACGCCGATCGCGTCACCGCCGGAATCTCGCAACGAAGCAGCGACCGCCTCGACGCCCGGTGCGTCGATCGCGCCCAAGACAAGCCTGGCCCCGGCCGCCGCCAAGGTCCGCGCCAGCCGCTCGCCCAGCCCCGACGAGCCGCCGCTGATCAATACTACTTTGTCTTGCCAGTAAGTCATGGGGCATCCGTCGCTGGTCATTGGTCACTGGTCATTCGTCACTGGTCATTGGTCACTGGTCATTGGTCACTGGTCATTGGTCACTGGTCACTGGTCAATCGTCAGACATGCGGTTGCTGCTCCTGCTCGTTGTTCCTACCAGCATCAAGATCCGTCGGATCTATTGCAGCCGTAGTGGGGAATAGATGGGGCGAGCGATCTCGGAGCGGTTGGCCTCGCTTTCGCGGGGAATCGGCAGGACGTGCAGCAGCTGATAGGCTTCGTAATTGGCGGGCACCTGCTCGCCGCTGTCGGGCGCCAGGGTGCGCACCAGCGCGGTGACTTGAACCGCCTCGCGCGACTGGTTCGTCAGCAGCGGCCCGCCTTCGTCAGTCATCACGACGCCGGAGCCGGCCGATTGGCATTGGCCCGCGATCTGGACGCCCTCCTTGTCCAGCGTAAAGCCCAGCTTCAACTCGCGGAAGACCACCAGCGTGTTGGCTTGCGGTGTCAGCAGGCGGGAATCGGCGGCCAGTCCCAGAGATTGGTTGGCTTGGTACAGCAACGAACGGCTCACGACCCCACCGTTGCAGGACAGGTCCCCGGCCGCGTCGATCAGTCGCCCCGCGCGGAAACTGGCCCGGCGGAACACGACCTCGGCGGCTCCGCTCAACTTGTGTCTGAGCTTCAGCCGCTCGGTCACGCGGTCCAGATCGACGTCGCAGAACCGGCCGGCGATTTCGCCTTCCCAGCCCTCGGCCGTGGGCATGGCTTCGATCGTGCCCTGGAAAGCGGCTTGCTCGCCCAGGGTCCGCAGCACTTCGAGGTAGTCGGCCAGCAAGGAACAAGGCAGGGCGGTGGAGCGGGTGTTCAGGGCCCATCGCGTGGCCGGGGGGGTGACCTGCCGGTTCCGCGTGATCCTCAGTCGGGCGGGCTCGGACATCTGCAAGGCCGCCTCGCGGAACTCGATCGTCGCCTGGGGCCCCGCGTCCGCCGTCGTCAGCTGGCCGCGGACGTCGGTCAGCGTCGTCGCGGTTGCCCCGTCCGCCTGACGAATCGTGATTTCGCCGGCGAACAACTGGGCATCGACTGCGGACGCCCGCCGGGCTCGCAGCACGCGTTCGTGCAGCGCCTCCCACAAACGCCAAACCTGTTGCCCGTCGATTTCCGGCTGCGACGCCAGCACCATTAACCGGCCATCCTGAAAGCCGAACTCCAAGTGGCGGATGCGCGCGATCGGTGCGCCTGTTTCCGGTTCCGTGAGAACCACGCCGTCCAGTAGTGTGACTCCCTGCAACAGCCGGTGTACCTCCTGGACAGAAACGTCCAGACCCAAGGCCTCGGAGAGCTGCCGTTCGCACTCGGCCCGGCACGCCGCGATGTAGGCCGGCGAGCGGACCACGCCGATCCACGCCGCCATGCCCAACGTCGGGGCGACGCAGAACAGCAAAAAGCCCAGTCGGCACAGCAATCGCCGCGTGCGGTCGTGCATCACGAACGTCCCTGTTCTCGCTACCGCTGGCGAGCCAGTTGGTGAAACAACTCCCAGCGCGCCATCATCTCCTGAAGGCTGTCGTTGCCGAATTTCTCCACCAAGGCCCGCGCCACTTCAAAAGCCACCACGGTCTCGATAATCACACTGGCGGCCGGTACGGCGCACACGTCGCTCCGCTCGTAATCCGCCGCTTCCGGCTGCTTGGTCTTCAAGTTGATCGACGCCAGCGGCTTGGCCAGCGTGCTGATCGGCTTCATGGCCGCCCGCAGCACCAGCGGCTGGCCGTTGGTCATTCCCGCCTCCAGTCCACCGGCGTTGTTGGTCGGCCGGACGTAACCCAGCGTCGGGCCGTCCCGTTGGTCGGGATGGAAATGAATTGGATCGTGAACCTGCGAACCCGGCCGTCGAGCGGCTTCAAACCCCATGCCGATCTCGACGCCCTTGATCGCTTGCACCGCCATCACGGCCTGCGCCAGACGGCCGTCCAGCTTGCGATCCCATTGAGTGTGAGTGCCCAAGCCGATCGGCAAACCCTCGACTCGCACCTCGACGACGCCGCCTAGCGTATCGCCGGCTTTCTGCGTGCGGTCGATCAGCTGCTTGATCTCTTCGTCGCGAGTTGGGTCCAGCGAGTAAATCTCGCTCTGGTCCCGCAGTTTTCGGTGTTCGTCCAAAGTGCCCGGCTGGGGGGCGATTTTCACGCCGCCCAACTCGACCACATAGCCAATCCCACGGATGCCGAATTCGGCCAGCAGTTGCTGAGCCAACGCTCCGGCGGCCACACGCATCGCGGTTTCGCGAGCGCTGGCTCGCTCCAGGACGCCTCGAATCGAACCCAGATGCTTGATCGCGCCGGTCAAATCGCCGTGGCCGGGCCGGGGGCGATCGAGGTCCGGCATCCGCTCCAGTTTGCAGTCCTTGTTGGCCACCTGCAGCGCAATCGGACTGCCGATGCTTGTGCCTTGCCAGATGCCGGTCAGAATCTCGACGCAGTCCGTCTCGATCCGCTGCCGTCCGCCGCGTCCGTACCCTCCTTGCCGCCGCCGCAGTTCGGCGTCGATCCGTTCCGAGCGAATGTGTACGCCGGCCGGGAATCCGTCCACGATGGCCACCAAGGCCCGGCCATGGGATTCGCCGGCAGTCCAGTAGTGCAACATGGTTGATCCGTTCTTAGAGTTTCGGGCTAAGGGATTCTAACTTTACGGCCGGTCGAGCGATAGGTCGATTCCGGGTTGCTAGCAACGAGCGTGGCCCCTCTTCTGGAAACCCGCGACAGCGGTGCTCGCCAGGCCATGTTCGTCTCGGAAGCCGTGCTTCGTCGCGATTGGGATCGTCCCGAGGAGGATGCCGCGTGGGCTCACTTGTAAAGGGCGATGTGGTCGTCGCACCCTTCCCGTTTTCGGATCTCCGGGCCACAAAGAAGCGTCCCGCTTTGGTCGGGGCTACGCTCGCAGGCGACGCTGTCATACTCTGCCAAATCACGAGCCGAACAGTCGGGTTGAGATGCAGGAGGTCCTGGCGAAGTTAGCGCAGATCCTCGGCATCTGAGTTGTTGCCCGGCCGCTTTTGTTACTCCGCCTTTTGATTCTTGCCCGCGGCCACCGGCTTCCCGTCTTGGCCGAGACTCGGGCGCGCTGGTATGCTGCCACCCCAGAACCAGGACTTCGGAATCCGGGTCCGAACCGGAGGGGACCGCCCCGGCGACCGTTTCGACTGGGCCAGACGCATGACGACCTCGGTCCTTAAGGAGGCCACCACGTGAATGACGCAATCGCAAAGCGGGGCACCCTACTGGGGCATCCCAAAGGTCTGTTCGTCCTGTTCTTCACCGAGTTGTGGGAGCGGTTCAGCTTCTACAGCATGCGAGGGATCCTCACGCTGTACACGGCTGGCGTGGTGCTGGCGGCCATGGAGGCTGAAGCGGGAGGGCACGCGGATGCGATCTACGGTGCGTACCTGGGATTTGTCTACTCCTCGACGTTCATCGGGGGCATGCTGGCGGACCGCCTGTTGGGCCAGCGCCGCGCCATTTATGTCGGCGGGAGCCTCATGGCCCTGGCCCAATTCACGCTGGCGGGGCACGCGTTGCTTGTCAAGGGGGGCACGTCGGTCGCCTCGCTGAATTGGATGTTCTTCCTTGGGCTGGCACTTCTTTCGGCCGGCAACGGCTTCTTCAAACCGAACATCTCGACCATCGTCGGCACGCTGTACGAGCAGGGCGACGGCCGGCGCGACTCGGCGTTCACGATTTTCTACATGGGCATCAATATCGGCGCGTTACTGGCCAGCTTCTCCGCCGGCTTTGCCCAGAAATACGGCTGGCATCTGGGGTTCCTGCTGGCCGGCACCGGGATGATCCTGGGCCAGCTGATTTTCGTTTGGGGACGTGGGGCGATTGAGGGCAAGGGTCTGCCGCCCGAGGGGGCCAGCCTGCGTAAGGCCGGTCCGGCCGGCATCCCCAACGGCATCGTGCTGGCGTTGGGAATCGGCGCCTTCATCCCGTTGGTCGCGTACCTGATCTCCAATCCCCAGTGGGTGCAGAGCCTGGCGTTGATCATCGCCGGGCCGATCGTGCTGTACCTGCTGTGGGAGGCGACGCGGGGGAGTCGCGAGGAGGCGGCGCGGATGATCGTCATCCTCGTGCTGTGTACGTTCTCCATGATGTTTTGGGGCTTCTTTGAACTGGCGGGCAGCACCATCACGCGGTTCACGGAAGACGTGGTGAACCGCAACATCTTCGGGACGGAAGTGCAGGCGGCCTTTCTGGCCAACTTCGTCAATCCACTGTTGATCATCCTCCTGAGCATTCCCGCCGCCGCGCTGTGGGTCTGGCTGGACCGCCGGCGCGTGGAGCCGTCATCGCCCCTCAAGTTCGTATTGGGCCTGGGATTCCTGTCACTGGGATTCGTGATGCTGCTGCTGGGCGCCAAGGAAGCGCAGGCGTCGGCTTCGGGAAAATGCGCGATGGTCTGGCTCATCCTGGGCTTCTTCTTCCACACGACGGGCGAGTTGTGTCTTTCGCCGGTGGGCCTGTCGACCATCACCAAGCTTTCGCCGGCCCGCCTGGTGGGCATGTTCATGGGGGTCTGGTTCTTGTCCAGCGCGCTGGGCAACGTGCTCGCACCCTGGGTCGCCGGCTCGGCGGAAGGACTCGATTTCAATCAGGTATTCCTGCGCATCGCCCTGATCACCGCCGGCGGTGGCGCGTTGTTGCTGGTGCTGGTGCCGCTGCTGAAACGAATGATGCACGGGGTGAAGTAGGTTGCCCGGAGGCAGGGGCGACGCGAAACTGAGTCTCGAAGAGATGTTAAAGGAACCACGCCCATGACTGTTCCCCTGCTGGAATCCGAGTTATCCGCGGCGGAAGAGGCCGAGATTGAGGGTCGTCGTCGAGTCGGAAAACTGTTCGAGGCGATTAAGCTGGTAGCCCAAGTGACTCTCCAACACTCGCACGACTCGCCGCTCTAATGGACCGAGCACCTCAGGACCTAGTCTGGCAACGAGCCCACCGCCGCTGTGAGTATTGTGGATTTCCTGCCGAGTGGGCTTATCAGCCGTTTCAGGTGGATCGCATTATCGCGGAGAGCCGTCACGGACAGACCGTCTCCGAAAACCTGGCCCTCTCCTGCTTCGACGGAATGAGACCCGACAGCCGGCCCACAGAACTACGTGGATATGCCCGGCCCACGAACAAGATTCGACGCAGGCGGTCAGGCCTCGAAATTCGTGAACGCATGCTTATGAAGGAGCGATGCGATGGAGCAACTCAAGCCTGGATTCGTGCAGCAGATCCAATCGTTTCCGCGTACGTTCTACGTCGCGAACACGATGGAGATCTTCGAACGCATGGCGTGGTACGGGATGTTCACGCCGCTGGCGCTGTACCTGACGGATGCGCGGTCGCGGGGCGGTCTGGGGCTGACGGAAGAGGATGCCGGGACCATCATCGGCATCGTCACCTTCGTCCTGTATCTCATGCCGGTGATTACCGGGGCCCTCGGCGACCGGTTCGGCTACAAGAAGATGTTCCTGTTGGCCTACGCAATCCTGACGCCCTGCTATTGGCTGCTCGGCACGTTCAGCACCTATGGCGGTTTCCTCCTCGGTTTCCTGTTCGTCGCCGTCGGCGCAGCGATTTTTAAGCCGGTGGTGGTGGGAACGATCGCCCGCGTCACTTCCGAGCGGACCTCGCAGTTGGGCTTTGGCATTTTCTACATGATGGTCAACGTCGGCGGGTTTCTGGGGCCGGCCATCTCGGGCTACCTGCGCAGTCCCGATCCGGTCACGGGCATCTCCCATTGGAACCGGCTCTTTGTCTGCTCGTCGATCTTCATTGCGATGAACTTCATCTGGGTCATCTTGTTCTACAAGGAGCCGACGACCGAATCCGCGTCCCACACCAAGCGAACCGTCGGTAAAGTACTGCGCGATGCGCTCGAAGTGTTGGGAAACGTCCGTTTCTTTCTGTGCGTCTTCGGCATGCTGATCCTTTTCTTTGCCGCGGGCAAGGGATGGCTGACGTGGAAGGCCGCAGGCATGTCGGCTGCCGGTTGGCTGGCCCTGAATCTGGTCCTCGACGCAGTGCTGCGCCGCAGCAATCCTTCGCCGGACAGCGAAGATCGCCGGGTGTGGCTGCTGAAGCCGATGCAGGTCAGCAACTGGCGATTCGCCGTCTACCTGCTGATCCTGTCGGGGTTTTGGACGGCGTTCAACCAGATTCTGGGCGGCGTGCCGTTGGTGGGCTACATCCGTGATTTTGTGGAGACCAAGCCGCTGCTGGACTTCTTGGCGGCGGTCCTGGGGGCAGTGGGACTGTCGGGCTGGTCGCAGGGCATCACAGACTATGTGGCGGCCGGCGGGCAGTTCAACCCCGAGTGGATTTCCAACCTCGATCCCCTGTTCATCGTCATCTGCCAGATCGCCGTTTCGTTGCTGGTGGCGAGGATGGGCCGGTTCCCCGGCATGATCACGGGCATCGTGGTGGCCGGCATCGGCATCGCCCTGCCGGCGCTCAGCGGCGGCGGCTCGGTCGGGGTGTTGCACGCTTCGGGATGGCTGGTGGTGCTGGCGGTATTCATCTTCGCCATCGGCGAGATGATGGCCAGTCCGACCAGCCAGGAGTACATTGGCAGCATTGCGCCCAAGGACAAAGTGGCGCTCTATATGGGCTACTACTTCGTCGCAGTGGCCCTCGGCAACCTGTTCGGCAACGTGTTGGGCGGCATCGTGTACGGGAAGCTGGCCCGCGACCTTGGCCGGCCTGACCTGATGTGGCTGGTCTTCGGCGGCATGGCCCTCCTGACCGCCGTGGCTCTGGCCTTGTACAACCGTTACGCGGTTCCGAAGCCGGACCCGGCGACCGGGACTTCGCAGGCGTGATGCCTGACTTCGAAGTTGCGGACTTCGACCGGTAGCCGAATTCGTGAGAATTCGGAGGGGGCGGCGGTAGTCGGGCTCCGCGAAACACCCGAATTCTCACGAATTCGGCTACGCGCAACTTTTGAAGGCGCCTGACGCAGACAAGAAAGCCGCGGTCTCTATGCCTCGGCAACGCAGCTGCTGCGCGGCCGTTGTCACCTTCCCTGCGAGGGCATTGGGAGAGCTTCGGGTTCCATCTCCACGCGGGCCACGCGACACCCCGCCTGCTGCACGTCGGCGTTTGCTGAGCGTACGTCGAAGCCCGGCTTGTCTAAGCCAAGCCGGGCTTCTCAGCATTGCAAGATGAAGCCTCAGTCCAGCGGGATTCGCGACAGCGTGTTGGGCAGTTCGTACTTGGTGTTCACGCCGCCAGGGACGGGGAAATCGAAGTTCGAGACGACCATTTCCTGGCCGCGGATCAGCACTTCACAGGGCTGGTCCAGCAACCCGTCCTTGCCGTCATTTTCCGGGTCCCGGGCCAGGGTGTACACCTTGGCGTCCGGCGTGACGACCTGCACGGCATTGGCGATCGAGTCGGCGACGTAGATGTTGTCCGTCTTCAGGTCGCAGAAGATGCCGTCGCAGCTCTTCATGAACGGCGCCTTGGCAAAAACCGTGGCCGGTTGCGGCTTGCCCTGTGCGTCGAACTTGACCTGGTGCAGCGTGCCGTCGGCAAAGTTGCCGATGTACAGATTGCCCTTGCTGTCGAAAGTCAGCCCATCTGCCCCGAAACCGACATCGGGGTTGTAACTCTTGACGGTGGCGATCACGTGCGGTTCTTCGATCAGCGGCTGTTTGACCTCGACGCCTTCTTCGTCCAGCTTGAAACGGAACACGCCGCTGATCAGCGGCTTCGAGCCGGGGACCATGATCGTGTCGCTGGTGTACAGGTAGCCGTCGCGGACGACGACCGCATTGGCCACCACCAATCCCGAACAGAACACGACGGCCTTTCCGGGCTTGCCGTCCTTCATGGGAATCCGCATTACGCGGGACTTGTAGTTCGGCTTTTCGGGGTTGGCGAACCACTGCAGATCGGCGTAGAAAATGTCGCCGGCAAATCGGCCGCCCTCGGGCGCCACGCAAATCCCGAACGGGTACGCCTTGCCCGTGTCCGGATGCAACGGCGGGTCGTAGAACTTCTCGAGCTTGTTCTCCGGCGTGACCTTCATGATCACCGCCGGCTGCCTCTGGTCGTTGACGTTCGGCACGGCCAGGATGATGTTGCCGTCGGGGTACAGACACATCCCGTCGGGCGTGTTGCAGAACTCCGGCAGACGGAGCAGCAACTCGGCTTGCTTCTTTGGTTTCCTGTCCTTCCTGGCCTTCTTGGACGCATCGGCCGCAAGCGCGCTGCCGGCCAGCGCGACGACCAAGCCCAAGGCGATGGACCACAACATGGCAGATCGGACTCTGTTCAACATGGTGCAATTCCTCAGAAAAAGGGGTTCACGAAACGTCTCAAGAGCTGACAGAAAAATGGGGTGACAGAAACATGGGCGAGCGGCTCACGCAACCTTCCACACCAATTCCGGCCACAACGGCGCCAGTGCGTCCAGCACTTTGCGATACCGGGCATACTTCGCTTGGTACACATCCGCCAGCGCGCGGTGCGGCTCGCAGGTCCGCGACATGCGGACCATCACGGCACAGGCCGATTCGTACGTCGGGTAGCAGCCGACGGCCACGGCCGCGCCGATCGCCGCCCCCAGCGCGCCCAATTCCGTGCCCGACGGGGCTTCGACGGGCGTCTGCAGGACGTCGGCGAACATCTGCACCCAGACTTCGCTGCGCGCCGCGCCGCCCGAGAGCCGGATCCGTTCCGGCGGCTCGCGGAACTGCAGCAACCGTTCCATGTGCCAGCGGTGCGAAAACACAATGCCTTCGTAGATCGCGCGTAGCACGTGCCCGCGCGTCTGCCAGCCGTCCAAACCCAGCAATCCGGCCTTGCCGTCCAGGCTCACGTTGCAGCCGTACAAGAACGGCAGGAAGATGACGCCCGACTCCTCCGGCCGAGTCTGGGACACGAGCGTGTTGCACAAGTCGTACACGCTGCCGCCGCCGGATTGGGCCAACTGCTCGCGCTCGGCTCGGAAAAACTCGCTCACGAACCACTCCAAGTTGCTGGCCGAGGTCGCGCTGCCTTCCAGCATCAGGTAGTAGCCTGCGATGGCGTAGCACGTGGTCATGAACACCGTCTCGTGGACCACCGGCGTCTTGGAGATGTATTGATTGTTGCCCCAAGTGCCGACGATCATGCACAGCTGCGTCTCGTCGACCATCCCAGAGGCCAGTCCGCAGGCGTCGATGTCGAACATGCCGCCGGCCACCGGCGTGCCGGCACTCAACCCGGTGACGGCCGCGGCGTCCGGCGTCACGGCGCCGCACAGATCCTCGGAGCGTTTCAGCGGCGGCAGGAGCCGTCGCATGTCGGCGATCCCGAACGCCTCCAGCACTTCCATGTCGTAGTTGCCCGTGCCCACGTTGATCAGGCTGCAGCCGGATATGTCTGTGCGTTCCTGGTAAATCTCGCCGGTCAGTCGCAGGCGAATGTAGTCCTTGCAGGTGAGGTTCGCGGCGGCTCGCTGCAGCGACTGGGGTTCGTGATCCCGCATCCAAGCCAGCAGGGCATTGGGCTGCGCCGGCCAGATCGCCTGCATCGTCTTGGGACGGATCGCTCGGGCCACGCCGTCGGCCAGCCAGCGGTCGATGTACGCGCGAGCCCGCGTGTCGGCGCCGCGGATCGCAGGCCGTATCGGGCGGCCTGCCTGGTCGATCAGGTACAGCCCGTTGCCGTGGCCGGTACAAGCCACACAGGCAATCTCCGCCGGATCAATTTGCGCCTTCGCCATCGCTTCTCGAATCGCCTCGGCGGTCAACAGCCATAGGGCTTCCATGTCGACTTCGCTCCAGCCGGGCCGCGGGGCCAGCACGTCGACTTTGCGGCCCGCCACGGCGACTTCCGAACCATCGGTCCGGAACACGGCCGCTTTGACCATCGTACTGCCATTGTCGATGCCGAGCAGGTACTGGGGCATGGCAATGCTCCGTGATTGTCTGTTACGGGTTACGGGTCACGGGTCACCGGTTACGGGTTACGGGTCACGGGAAAAGGCACGGATTTGAACTTAACCGGCAACGCCGGAACCGGAAACCCTAATCTTTCACCTAATCTCCCCCCGACTCGAAGGCGGTAGGCAGTAGAGAGATTAAGTGAAAAATTAGGTGAAAGACTAAGGTGCTCTTGGCCCCAGCCATCCCAGAGTCGCCATTAGTACAAATTTCTATAGGCGCGAATTACGTGTACACAACGCGGCCGTTGGCTGCAACCAAAGTTGGAGTCCACGCCTCAATGTGTTTTCCGCCATTTTCCTGTCGCGAAATGTTCTTGTCGTTTAGACCTCTCATGCTCCAAAAGCAACCGGATTTCGACAGGAAGATTTTGCGACAGGAACATTTTGACCCGGGCTCACGCCCACAACCCAAAAACGTACTGGACAAGCCACTGTACAACATGCGCGCTTCTTGCACGCATCGTACGACGTGAGGCTCCTACGCGAGTCGCACGGACGATGAACCTGGCTTCAAAGCAACTCCATATCGCGTATCGCGCAACCCGCATCTCGCATCGCGTATCCCGTCACTCAGCCGATCCCCGCCGCCGCCTTGCGTGCCCGGCCCACGGCATCCGCCGCGAACATGGCGTCGATCGCGCTATCGACGGTCACCTTGAAGCAGTGATTGTGGCACAGCGAGCCGGGACCGCCGCAGGCCTCGCCGATCACCCGCAATCGGTCGCGCGTGACATTGTGCAGGTTCAGATCGGCGAAGGTGACCGGCAGCCCGATGGCGATCTCGAAGTCCACGATCCGGTTCATCGTTTCGGCCTTCGTGTCTTCGTCCAGGCACAATTGCGTGACGATGCCGAAGCCTACCTTCTCGCCGTGCATCATGCCTTTGCACTCGGGGAAATTCGACAGCGGGTTGGCGATCATGTGCGCCGTGGCCAAGCCGCCGCTCTCGAATCCCAAGCCGGAGTGGAGGACGTTGGCTTCGACGATTTTCTCGACCGCCGGCGTGACCACCTTTTGCCGGACGGCCCGCAGCGCTTCCACCCCGTACTCCATCAACAGGTCGTAACCAAGCCGGGCGATGGCCAGGGCCGCTTGCGTGGAGACTCCGCCGGCGATGTTCGGGGCCCGCGACTTGTACGAGGCCTCGGCTTCGATCCACGTGGACAGCGCGTCGCCCATGCCGGCCGCGAAGGCCCGCGGCGGACCGTTGGCGATCACCTGCGTATCCACCAGCACGATGTCCGGGTTGAAGGGCCAGCAGTCGAAGCCCGTGAAGTTCGATTGGGCATCGTACCAAACCGTAGCCGCGCTGGTCGGCGCATCGGTGGCCGCGATGGTGGGCACCGTCATCAGTTTGATACTCGTGCCCCAGGCCGCGGCTTTGGCGATGTCGATCACCTTGCCGCCGCCGATGCCGGCCACCACGTCTGCGTTCTGCTGGCGTGCGACCTGGGCGATTCGCTGGCCTTCCTCCTTGGTCGCCTCACCGGCGAACTCGACGTCCATCAGTTCCAGTCCGGCCGCGTCGGCGCTTTTCAGGACGGTATCGCCCACCAAGCCTCGGACCATCGAGTCCCAAAGCAGCAGCGGGCGTTTGCCGAGCATTTTCAAATAGGTGCCGATCTCGGCCATCACGCCCCTGCCTTGGACGTACTTCCGTGGAGCAATCAAGACCATTTTCATTAGCAGTTCTCCTAGGGCGGCGTCGCGAAGCTCGGCCGCAGATGAAAGCAGGGAGTTGGGATTCTCGTCCATGAGATGCACGCACAGGGCCGGATGACCGTAGGCCGCTCGCTCCGCGAGCGGATGCCGGCCCCCGCGAGCCATCTACCGTGGATTGCGAGTCCCAGTATGACGGGTTGTCAAGCGGACGACAAGGGACTTGCGGACTCCGCCGTCCGCTGGCAGGGTGAACATAATCAGAACATAATCAGACACCCAAAAACCTTGACACCAAGACGGGCGAGTGATATCTTCCGGACATTGATCTGTCTCTAGCCCATGTTTGACATATCGCGTTGTAAGTCCTTGCGGCGCAAGGGGCGGAA
>CAZAQY010000080.1:0-30711 GCA_964486845.1 uncultured Pirellulaceae bacterium | reverse complement strand
GGCTTTCTCCGAGGCGCAACAAAAACCGGAAGAAACGTGACCTGGAACAAGGCCAGGTTTTCAACCGGCCAGGCCTACCCACGGTCCTAGTCATGCCCTTGACCTCGCGCCTCTCGGCTTCGCGTTTTCCGGGCACCCTGCGCATTGAGCCCACGGCAAGGAACGGCCTGACGGCACCCTCGATCGCCCTGGTGTTCCAGCTCGGAGCTTGTGACCTTGATCGCTTTCACCCGGACCGGCGGCTGACGAATTGCAGTTCTTCGTCTTCGTCTGCGTCGTCGTCTTCAGCCAGATCGTCGTCCATTTCGAAGTCGATGTCTTCATCCAACTCGTCAACGGGCGGAGCCGGTGGGCGCAGAGAGACTTTGCGGTTCTTCCTGGACGGGATGGGCGCGGGCAGGGTTTCGGCCGCTTCGTCGGCGCCTTGCATCCGCTCCCAGTCTTCGACGGAGATCAGCACTTCGCGGGCCTGCGAACCGGCATAGGGCCCGACGATCCCGTCTTCGGCCATGAAGTCGATCAGCCGGGCGGCGCGGCCGTAGCCGATGCCCATGGCTCGCTGCAACAGCGAGACGCTGCCACGGCCCTCGCGGACGACCATGTCCACGGCGGTTTCGTACAGCTCATCGCGTTTCTTCAGCCCTCCCGCCGGCGCAGCGTCGGTCTTGTCCTCGACCTTCAGATTCACCAGTTCGTGGACGAAGTTCGGCTCGCTGGTGCTGACAAAGTCCACGACCCGCGCGATCTCGTCGTCGTCCAGGTACGTGCCCTGGCCGCGCAGCAACGTGCTGGTCCCGGGCCACAGGAACAGCATGTCCCCGTTGCCCAGCAGCTTTTCGGCGCCCATCTCGTCCAGCACCACGCGGCTGTCGGTGCGGCTGGCGACCTGGAAGGAAATCCGCGCCGGCAAGTTCGACTTGATCAGGCCCGTGATCACGTCGACGGTCGGTTTCTGGGTGGCCAGGATCAAGTGGATGCCGACCGCCCGGCTCTTTTGGGCCAGGCGAATGATGTGCTGCTCGACTTCCTTGCCGGCCGTCATCATCATGTCGGCGATTTCGTCGGCCACGATGATGATGAAGGGCAGGTGCAGCGGAATCGAGGCCCGTTCTTCGTCCGATTCCGGATTCAGGCGGCTCATCAATTCCTCTTCGTCCAGCTGGTTATAGCTGCTGATGTGCCGCACGCCGGCGCGGGCCAGCAGGGCATACCGCTCCTCCATCTTGTCGACCGCCCAGGCCAGGATGGCTTCCGCCTTGCGCATGTCCGTCACCACGGGGTGCATCAAATGGGGCAATCGGCCGTAGCCGCTCAACTCGACCATCTTCGGGTCGATCATCAGCATGCGCACTTCGTCCGGCCGCCGCGTCATCAGGATCGAGGTGATGATCGCGTTCAGACAGACGCTTTTTCCGGTGCCGGTGCGGCCTGCGATCAGCAGGTGCGGCAGCGACGACAGATCGACCACCAGCGGGTTGCCGGACACGTCTTTGCCCAGGTACAGAGGCACGCGCATCTTGCGCACGACGACGCCCCCTTCTTCGATCACTTCCCGCAACCGAACCACCTGGCGCTGGTAATTGGGGACTTCCACGCCCACTGTGTTCTTGCCGGGAATCGGGGCCACGATCCGCACGCTGGGCACGCGCAGGGCGATGGCCAAGTCGTCGGCCAAGGCGGTGATTTTGGACAGCCGCAACCCGGCCTCCAATTCCACTTCATATTGCGCCACGACCGGCCCCGTCTCGATCTCCACCACTTTGACTTTGAAACCGAAGTCGGCGAAGGTCTTTTCCAGAACCTTCGCTTTGCGGCGGACTTCCTTCTCCTGCTCCTCGAAATCAAATCCGTCGGAAGGCAGCAGCAGATCCAGGCTGGGCAGCACGTAATCCAAATGTTCGCCGCCGCGGGCCGCCTCGTCCAAACACTGCATGACGGCCTCGCGTTCGTTCCGATCCGTAGGCTTGCGGATCCTCAGGTCGCTGCGATCCTCATCTTCACCGGTCCAGGTGCCGGACAGATGTTTCAGTGCGAGCGACTTTTTCAGCAGGGATCCTTTCAGCAAAGACCCAACGGCCGCTTTCGGTGTCTCCGCCTCCAGTGGCGATTCTTCCCCGTCCAGTCGCCCCAGTTCGTCCTCGGCAATGTCGCTTGCCTGGCGGCCGCGGAACCTGACCGAGACCACCTCGTCGAACTCGTCCAGGACCTCGTCCTTGTCGCTCTCTTGCTTGCGGTCCTTCGCTTCGGCCTTGCGTGGTACCGGCAGCAGTCCGGCGGCACGCGCAGGACCAAGCAGGATGACCGAGAGGACCATGCCGATCAGGCGAAACAGGACGTAGTCCGTACAGAGCAGCAGTCCGCCTACGAACAAGCTGGCGGCCAGGATCAGGCTGCCCGTCGTGGCGAAATGCGTGTGCAGCACGCCTTTGGCGAGCGCACCCAGGTAGCCACTCGAACTGAGCACCGGACCGGGCGACATGCGAGGCGCCGTAATCGCCACGATCGCCGCAAGCCCGACCAGCGATGCCACCCATCCGACCGCGCGGACGATCGGTGCGCCGATCTCGCGGCGTCGCAGCAAGTGGTAATCCAAGACGGCGAGCGAGACCAGAAAATAGTAGGCGCACGCACCCAAGGCAGTGAACAACAAGTCGGCGGCGTAGGCCCCCCAGTATCCGCAGCCATTGGCGATCGTCTCGTTTTGCGGGTAGACCACCAGGTCAGGAGTGTAGACTCGATTCAGCGGTGAAACCGGCTCGCCGAGCGGGTCTGCCGGGTCGTAGGTGAACAACGCGATGCCCAGGAAGACGACGGCGACCAGCAGTGCCAGGGCGAACAAATCAGAGGCCAGGCTTCGATTCTCAAACATGGACACGACCTGTTGATTTCTCGCGATTTCGAGTCCGACGACTTGACCGGGCGTCGGTGGTCCGTGGGCGCGTCCATGCCCTTACGCATTCCATTTGTCTGCCTTATCTATTCGTCAGTCTTTCCGCAGTGTCGCCAATCTACGGGCGGCTAGCGTTGAGGTTTACCTGGCGCTCAAGACGCGAAACATCGTTCGGTTGGGCGCAAAGCGCAGGACCGAAACGATCGCCTGAAGCGGCTGCGCAGTTCCGTTGCACAAGGCCCTCTGACGCACCCATCCGCGTCAAACTCGTCAGAATGCGGCCTCGGCCAAGGGAGTACTGACACGACTCAAGGTCGGGAAGCCGCGCGCAACTCTAACCGAGGTTCTGAAGTCGAGCGTTGGTGCGGCTCGACAAGGCGCAGAAATTGTTTGCTTCTACGGTGCGGTTGTTCGGTCTAGCGAAACCTCAGCAAGCATGCTGCGATGCCGAGTTGGCCAAGCGAAAGGGGCAATCGTTCGGATTTCCTTCTACACGACGAAAAAACGCCTGTAGCGGTGCGAACGTTTGCGCCGTGAAAAACGAGATTGGAGGGCCTCAGCCGCAGAGTCGGCTGTATGGTTCCCGCCGGTTGCACCAGCTATACTGCGGCCCAAGGAAGGGAACTGCATGGCGATCAAGCAACTGAGCGACGAACAAATCCACCGGTGGACCCTTGACCAGAAGGACCGCTGGTGGCTGGAGAACGTCTGGCGCGGGGACATGCCGCAATTGACGGCCCGCTCCGCTGTGACCGGCATACTCCTGGGCGGCATTCTCTCGCTGACCAACCTGTACGTGGGCGCCAAGACGGGCTGGACGCTGGGCGTCGGCATCACTTCGGTGATTCTCGCCTTTGGCATGTTCAAGATCCTGTCGGGCCTGGGCATGGCCCGCGAGTTCACGGTGCTGGAAAACAACTGCATGCAGTCCATCGCCACGGCCGCCGGCTATATGACGGGGCCGCTGATCTCGTCGCTGGCCGCCTACATGATGGTGACCGACACGATCATTCCGATGACCACGACGATCGTCTGGATCACCTCGCTGTCGCTGCTGGGGGTGCTGTTTGCTTTTCCGCTGAAACGCCGCTTCATCAACGACGAGCAACATCCGTTCCCGGAAGGCCGGGCGGCAGGGATTGTGATGGACGCGCTGCACAGCGGCGACCCCGGTGAAGGGCTGCGCAAGGCCAAGCTGCTGAGTGCCGCTGCGGCGTTTTCCGCGCTGGTCAAATTGTTCACCAGCCACGACTTGCTGCAGCGGCTCAATCTGGGCGTGCTGGCGGTGCCGGAGTACCTGGACGGCTGGATCTACCGGTTCTGGTCGCCGCGGTTGGCCGGCACGGAATTGCGCGAAATGACGGTGCGGCTGGACACCGACATCGTGATGTTCGGCGCCGGCGGTCTCATGGGGATTCGCACCGGCGTATCGCTGATGATCGGCGCCGTCGTCAACTACTGTATCCTGGTGCCTTGGATGATCCAGCGCGGCGACATCGAAGGCCAGTTGGTGGACGGCGTGCTGCAGTACGGGTTTCGGCGGGTTACCGTGTGGGGCTTGTGGGGCGGCGTAGCCATGATGACCACGGCTTCGCTGTACGCGTTCTTCGCCCGGCCGCAGATCCTGGTGAGCGCCTTCCGAGGCTTGTTCCGCCGCCAGGGGCCGGAGGAACGCAGCGACGTGTTGCGGGACATTGAATTGCCGATGCGCGTGTTTGTGATCGGCATCCCGGTGATCGGCGCGATCGTCGTGGCCCTGGCCTATCGATTCTTCGGAGTGGCGGTGTGGCAAGGGGTGATCGCGATTCCTTTGATTTTCATCTTTACGTTGATCGCCGTGAACTCGACCGCCCTGACGTCGATCACGCCGATCGGAGCCCTCGGCAAATTGACGCAACTGACCTACGGCGTCATTGCGCCCCGCAACATCACGACGAACATCGCCACCGCAGGGATTACCGCCGAGGTGGCCAGCAACGCTTCGAACCTGTTGATGGACATCAAGCCCGGTTACATGCTGGGCGCGAAACCTCGCCAGCAGGCGATCGGCCACGTCCTGGGGGTTTTTGCCGGCGCGCTGGCCGCCGTGCCGGTGTACTACCTGGTATTCCTCAAGGACGGGCCCCAGCGGCTGATCACCGACGCCAGTCCGATGCCGTCGGCCGCGGTGTGGAAGGCCGTCGCAGAGTTGTTGACGCAGGGGATCGGTAACCTGGAGGTCTCGGCGCGTTGGGCGGCGCTGGTCGCCGCGGTGCTGGGGCTGGCTCTGGAGGCGGCGCGGTTCGCGACCAAAGGCCGCTTCTGGCTTTCCGGCGTCGGCATCGGGCTGGCCGCCGTGATTCTCTTCGTTCAACACCTGCCTGGCCATGTTCCTGGGTTCCCTGTTCTTCTGGCTGGCGGAACGCAGGTGGAGCGACCCGGAGGCTCACTGGCACAAGATCCTGGTCAAGAATCAGGAGCCGATCTGCGCCGGTCTGATCGCCGGCGGCGCCCTGATGGGAATCTCCGCCATGCTGGAAACGGTTTACGGACTGCAAGTCTGGCTGTTGATCATGGCCGGCGCGGCCACGGTCGCGTATTTCCTGTACCTGCAATCCGTGAGCGGACCGCTGAAGACCGCCGCCGCCCCTGCGGGCATCGTCTCTCTGCAAGTGGCCTGGACCGCCCAGCGGACCCGCGAAATCATCGCAGATTGGTCGGCTCGCGGGGTACGGGACCGAGCGGTGCGGAGTCTGTGGTTGGACTTCGGTTTCATCCTCGTCTACGGCGTCACCCTGGCGATCATCGGCAAGAGCGCCGTGGAGACGCTGGTCCCGGAACCGGGTCTGGCGCGCCAGGGCATCTGGGGGCTGTTCCTTGCCGGCGTGGCGCTGGCTGCCGTCTGCGACTTCCTGGAGAACTGCCTGCACCTGTGGTTCCTGTACGGCCGGCCGCCGCAACAGGATTTCTGGCCCGCGCTGGCGTCGCACTGCGCTCGAGGCAAGTTCGCCATTCTGATCTGCCTGGTCTTCGCCGCGGGGGTGTGCTGGACGGTCGGTGCCGTGTTGCCCAGATGATGCCGCCTCTTGACCCGGCCGTGGGGCAGAGGTAAGTTGTGGCTTGTTGGAGACTTCCGCGGACAGGAACGTTCTTCTGTTGAGCCGCCGGGAGGTGAGAGCGTTCCTTCTCGACGCTCTGCGCAACAGTCGTTTGTTGGACGGCACGACACAGCCCTGACCACCCCAAGTCCCGGCGCGGCCGGCGAGGTTTGCTTCCGATGTTGGAATACGAAGTCTCTGACGGTGTTTGCGTGCTGCGGGTGAACGCGCCGCCGCTGAGCGCGTTGACCATCCAGTTGCTGGAAATGCTGCGGGTCGCGGTCCGGCAGGCCGGTGAAGATGCACGCGTGCGAGGGACCGTGATCCTGGGTGCGGCAGACCATTTCGGCATCGGGGCCGACATGCACTCGTTTCAGCTGATCGCCTCGGAAGAAGATGCGATCCTGATGTCGCGCGTCTTCCAGGATGCCCTTCAGGAGATCGAGGAGTCGGCCAAGCCGGTAGTGGCCGCGGTGGCCGGCAGTGTCGTCGGCGTCGCGCTGGAGTTCGCCATGGCCTGCCACTACCGCGTCGCGGCCGTCGGCACGCGATTCAGCATGCCGCAGGTCAACCTGGGAATCAATCCCGCGGCCGGCGGGACACAGCGGCTGCCCCGGCTTGTGGGTCCGGCCGCGGCGTTGCAGATGTTGCTGACCGCAGCCACGGTGGACACCGCCAAGGCGCTGGAGTTGGGGCTGATCGATGCGGTTTTTTCTGCCGAACAAATGGTGGAAGGCTCGCGCCAACTGCTGCGTTCGGCAGCCGTGAGAAAGACGCGGGAACGCACCGACAAGCTTGTGGACGGAGCCGCGCGGAGCGCCGTTTACGAAAACACGGAGAAAGCCATCTCCCACGTCCGGCCGGAGATCCTGGCGCCGCGGAAGATCCTGGAGTCTGTCCGCGCCGGGCTGGAGGAATCCTTCACTGGCGGCCTGCGGCGGGAACAGGCCGCGCTGGCCGAGTGCCTGGCAACGCCCGGAGCCCGAGGCAGAATCCATCTGTTCTTCGCCGCGCGACAGACCGGCAAGTTGCCTGAACTGGGCGATGCGGCCGGCGCGACGATCGACTCGGTTGCCGTCGTCGGCGTGGGCACGATGGGCGCGGGCATCGCCCAAGCGCTTTTGGCTGCAGGCGTGCGGGTGACCGTTTTGGACCGGGACGAGGCGACGGCACAAAAGGGATTGCATTTCATCCGCAGCGCGTTCCAGAGACGCGTCGCCGGCGGCAAGCTGTCACGCGAGCGGGCGGAGCGAATGACCGAATTGCTGACCGCCACCAGCCGCTGGCAAGATGCGGCGGAGTCGCGACTCGTGATCGAAGCAGTGTTCGAGGATCCGGCGGTCAAACGGACGGTCCTCAGCCGATTGGAGGAAGTCTGCCCTCCGCAAACCATCTTGGCTACGAACACGTCCACGATTTCCCTGGACGAATTGGCCGCGAGCCTCCGCCATCCTGACCGGTTGATCGGCATGCACTTCTTCAATCCGGCCCAGCGGATGCCGCTAGTCGAGGTCATCCGCCGCGAGTCCACGCCGTGCGAGGCCTTGGCGACGGCGGTCAAGCTGTGCCGAGTCATGCACAAGACGCCGGTGCTGGTCAAGAGCCGCGAAGGGTTCCTGGTCAATCGCGTGTTCCTGCCGTACCTGCAGGAGGCGTTGTCGTTGTTCGAGGACGGGGCCGCCGCACCGGAGATCGACGCGGCGGCAGTCGAGTTCGGCTTCCCGATGGGACCACTCGCCTTGATCGACATGGTGGGAGTCGATATTCTGTTGCACGGCCAGCGGGTGCTGCACCGCGCGTTTCGTTATCACGGCCCCTTGTCGCCCATCGCAGTCCGCCTGGTACAACGCGGATACCTGGGGCAGAAGACCGGCAGGGGCGTGTATCGTTACGAGCCCGGCAGCCACACTCCGCTGGCCAGCGACGAGACGGCGGACGTGGTCGCGGAAGTGCGGGAAGAGACGCGCCGCCAACCGCGGGATGTCGGCAGGGAGGAAATCACCGAGCGGTTGGTCCTGCGGATGGTCTGCGAGGCGTATCGCGTCCTGGAGGAAGGGGTCGCCCGCAATGCGTCCGATGTGGATGTGGCGATGGTGCTGGGCACCGGATTTCCCGATTTTCGCGGCGGAGTGGTAAAATACGCCAGCGATGTCGGGCTGGACAAAGTTCGGCGACGACTGGAACAGTTGGCCGCCCAGCACGGCGAACGATTCTTCCCGTGCGAGCGGTTGAGGGGAAAGAGTGGAAAAGTGGAAGAGTGAAAAAGTGGAAGCGTCGCAGAGCGTGGGAGTGTGAGATTCGCACGCGGAACGCGTTTCGTAGCATGGCTCTCCGAGCCGTGCTGATAGTTTTGGGCGGAACGGCACGGCTCGGAGAGCGCGTGCTACGACAAAAACACTGGAAAGGCAAGGTATTTCGCTGATGGCGGCAACACCGGAACGTAAAGATTTCGCGGCGAACAAGCAGATGAAGGCGGTGATGGGCAAGTACTTCACCGAATTGGGACAAGGCCCGGCGCAGGGCAAGAAGACGGCTTGGTGTACCAGCGTGGGGCCCGCCGAATTGCTGTATTCGCTGGGCTTCAATGTCTTTTTTCCGGAGAACCACGGGGCCATGCTGGGGGCCTCCAAAATGGCTACCGATCTGATCCCCCTGGCCAATGCGCACGGCTTCTCGCCCGATATCTGCTCGTACCTGACCAGCGACATCGGGTCCTATCTGAAGAACGAAACGCCGCTGCAAAAGATGGGGCTCTCCGGCGCGCCGAAAGCCGACGTGCTGGTGTTCAACACGAACCAGTGCCGCGATGTCAAGGATTGGTTCCAGTGGTACGCGCGCCAATGGAACGTCCCCTGCATCGGCATCCACACGCCGCGCGGGACGACCGAGGTGGACGATGCCGTGCTCGACTATGTCGCCAAGGAAACGGAGAAGCTCGTTGAACCGTTGGAGCAGGTCGCCGGGACGAAGTTCGACATCGACCGGTTGCGGGAAGTCGTCGGCTTGTCCAAGCAGTGCACGTTGCTGTGGAGACAGGTGCTGAAGTCGGCCACGCACGTGCCGTCGCCGATCACGTTCTTCGACGGAACGATCCAGATGGGACCGGCCGTGGTGCTGCGAGGCACGCAAGACGCCGTCGACTACTACCGCGTGCTGGTGGATGAACTGAATCAGCGCATCGCCCAGGGCGTGGCGGCGGTTGAGGGCGAGCGGCTGCGGATCTATTGGGAAGGCATGCCGATCTGGGGCAAGCTGCGCGATCTTTCCACGCAGTTCCTGAATCTGCGGACATGCGTCGTGGCCTCGACGTATTGCAATAGCTGGGTGTTCGAGGACCTGGATCCCGCCGACCCGTTCCGCAGCATGGCTCGCGCGTATTCCAGCATCTTCATCTGCCGCAGCGACGACTTCAAGGAAGCGTACATCGAGCGGATGGTCCAGGAGTACCGGGTGGACGGGATCCTGTACCATGACGCCAAGACCTGTCCCAACAACTCGAACAGCCGGTACGAGTTGCCGGTGCGGCTGCGCGAGCGGCTGGGCAAGCCGTTTTTGACGATCAACGGCGACTTGAACGACCTGCGGCTGTACTCGGAAGAGCAGGCCCGGACGAACATCGAGGCGTTTGCCGAACAATTGATGCAGGCTTAGGAGAACCATGCCGTACTATTGTGGAGTGGATATTGGCGCTTCGTCGGTCAAGCTGGTGTTGATCGACGATCAGCAGCATCCGGTGGCGCGGGCCATCCGCCGCTCGGGCATCGACTACGCCCAATCCGCCGATCGCTGTCTGGACGAAGCCTTGACGAAGTACGGCCTTGCGCGGGACGAGATTCGCGGTGCCCTGTCCACCGGCTACGGCCGTAACAATGTGCGTTGGGCCGACGACGTCGCCACCGAGATCGCTTGCCACGGCAAGGGCGCGTTTTTCCACTTTCGGCAGCCGTTGACGGTGGTCGACATCGGCGCGCAGGACTGCAAGCTGATTCGTTTGGACGCCGACGGCCGCCGGGTCGATTTCAAGATGAACCGGAAATGCGCGGCGGGGACCGGCGCCTTTCTGGAAGAAATCGCCCTCCGCTTGGACTTGCCCGCCAGCGAATTGAACGGCCTGGCGGAGCAATCCACGAAGGAAGTCACCCTGGGCAGCTTCTGCACCGTGTTCACGGCCACCGAGATCCTGGCCAAGATTCGCGCCGGGGAACGGGTCGAGGACATTGTCAAGGGCGCCTTTCGGGCCGTCATCAAACGCGTCGTCGAGATGGGCCTGGTGGACGGTGCCCTGGTGATGACGGGCGGCGTAGTGGCACACAATCCGCTGCTGGCCACGCTGGCATCGGAGGCCTTCGGCAGAGAAGTAAAGGTGCCTCCCGATCCGCAGTGCATCGGTGCCTTCGGCGCGGCCCTGATGGCCCGCGAAAAGGCCAACGGTTCCGCCCCGCGCCGCAGCGAGACGAGTTGATCGCCGGACGCGGAAATGCTCGCTGGCAAAATGTCTTCAACCCCAACCCCGATTACCGATTACCGATCACCGATTACCGATCCCCAGGAGCCACCGCATGCTAGTCCAAGACCCTCCCGTCGAAATCATCGACAACCTGTGGATGCTGGGCACGAACCTGTACCCGCTGTACCTGCTGAAGGGCCGCCAGGGCGGGACGATTGTCGAGGGCGGCACGGGGGCCATGGGGCCGGTCTTGCGCGAGCAACTGGCCCAGCTCGGAATTGCTGCGGATTTCGTGCGCCAGGTGATCGTCACGCACGCCCATCCCGATCACGTGATGGCCGTGCCTTTGTTCCGGGAGATGTTCCCCGGCGTGACGGTCATTGCTTCGGCCACGGCAGCCAAGACCCTGCAGGCCGAGAAGGCCGTAGCTTTTTTCTGCAAAATGGACGACATGCTGACTGGCGTGCTGATCCGGTCGGGCGTGGTGGGCGAGCAGCATCGTCGCCCGCCGTTAGCCGCCAACCAGATCGCCGTGGACCGCGTGGTCAAGGAAGGGGACCGCATCGATGTGGACGAGGGCGTGGCCTTGGAGGTTCTGGAAACGCCGGGCCATAGCGACTGCAGCTTGAGTTTCTACGACGCGGCGCGGCGCGTCCTGATCATCTCGGACGCCACCGGCTACTTCGTGCCGCAGCACGACACCTGGTGGCCGAATTACTTCACGGACTACGGCGCGTACGTACGTTCGATCGAGCGTTTGGCGACGTTGAATGCCGAGATCCTGTGCCTGAGCCACAACGCGGCGATCCGCGGCGCCGACGAAGTCCGAGACTACTTCCGCCGAGCGCTGGAGGTGACCCAGGCGTATCACGAGCGGATCGTAGCAGATGCCAAGGCTGGCAAATCGCCCGACGAGATTGCGGCGGCTCTCGGCGCCGAGGTGTACCAGAAGACGCAATTGATGCCCCCCGATTTCTTCGTCAAGAACTGCTCTCTGCTGGTCAAGATGTCACTCAAGCACGCCGCGGGGGATGGAGGTAATTCTTGACATTCAACCTTCTGACGGGCGTGGCCCTGCCCGGTGTGGCGCGGCTACAGCCCGTGGCGCCCGGACAATTACGTCTGCGGGGGCGGCTTTGTTTGGGGTTCGTTTGACGGGTGGCTCGGCTGCGGGTGCAGCGGCGTGAGCCGGCCGACGAGTTCGCGGAGCTTGAATCGCTGGATCTTGCCGGTGGCCGTCTTGGGCAACGAATCGACGTAGACCACGGCCCGCGGATACTTGTACGCGGCCGTGTGCGACTTGACGAAGTTCTGCAGTTCGCGGGTCAGTTCCGGCGTGCCGGGCTGGCCGTCTTTCAGCACCACGAAGGCGATGGTCTTGACCATTCCCTCCGGATCGGCGCCGCCCACCACGCCGCTTTCCAGCACCGCCGGATGCTGCAGCAACACGTTCTCGACGTCGGTGGGCCACACCGCCTGGCCGCTGACCTTGAACATGTCGTCCGTCCGTCCGGCGTACCAAAAGAAGCCGTCCTCGTCGACCAGGAACTTGTCGTGCGTGTTGATCCAATGCCCGTGGAACGTATTCTTCGTCTCCTCGTGTTTGTCCCAGTAGCCGTTGGCGATGCTGTCGCCCTTGATATACAGCGTGCCCACGTGCCGCGGCGGCAACTCATGGCCGTGGTCGTCGACGATTTTGGCTTCGTAGCCCGGCACCACCTGGCCCGTGCTGCCCGGCACGACTTGGCCGGGCCGGTTGGAAATGAAGATGTGCAGGATTTCCGTGGAACCGATGCCGTCAATGATCTCGACACCGAAGCGTTCCAGCCACCTCTCGTACACATGTTTCGGCAGCGTTTCGCCGGCCGAGACGCAGACGCGGACGCGGCCCAGCGACGTGCGTCCCGTTTTTTCCGCCTGGTGCAGCAGGGCCACGTAGCTGGTCGGCACGCTGTAAAACACCGTGGGCTGGTGCTGGTCCAGCGTGGCGTATGCGGCTTCGGGCGTCGGCCGGTCGGACAGCATGACGGTGGTGCCGCCAACCCGCAGCGGGAAGTACAGTCCGTTGCCCAGTCCGTAGGCGAAGAACAGCTTGGCCACGGAAAACGAAACGTCTTCCTCCTTCAACCGCAGGGTGGCTTGGGCATACAGGTCAGCCGCGACGACCATGTCGTGGTGCAGGTGAATGGCGCCCTTGGGTCGGCCGGTGGTCCCCGAACTGTACAGCCAGAAGGCCATGTCGTCTTTGTTGGTGTCCGCGGGGGCCAAGTCGGGCGATGCGTCGGCCAGGACCCGCTCCCAGGAGGCGACTTCCGACGTCGTCTGCCGAGGCGACGTGACGGCGGAGGCCGCTCCGCCCGCGTCCACCGCGCCAGCGGCCGATCCGGCTGGATCGCCGCCGCGAACAAAAATGTGTCTCAGGTACTTGGCGCGGACCCCGTCCAACTGTCCCAGCAGACCGCTGTCGATCACCAGCACGCGGGCCCGGCTGTCGTTCAAGAAGTATTCGTAATCGTTCGGCTTCAAATTGGTGTTCAGGGGAACCGCGACCGAGCCGGCTTTCATGGCCCCGAAGAAGGCAAAGGCAAATTCTGGCGAATCCGGCAGCAGAAGCAACACGCGTTCTTCGATGCGCACGTCTCGCTGTCGCAAGGCGTTGCCGAAGCGGTTGACGTGCTCGTACAGATCGCCGTAGGTGACGACGCGGTCGCCGCACAAAATCGCGGCTTTCGACTCGCGTCCGGCGGCCAGATGGGCATCGACAAAGATCGAGGCCGCGTTCAGCCGCTCCGGAAGCTCGAGTGACAGCATGACAGAGTCCTCCCGCACGAAAGTCCGGCCGGACCCGCGTGCCCTTGATGTGGGCGCTACTTTAGTCAAAGGGCGAAAACTGTCAACGCCAGCGGGGCCGAGTCTTTCGGACCTGCGAGGTTCTGTGCCGACAGGGCGGAAAAACGCCCGTGTTCTGCTGGGGGATGCTTGCTTTCTTCTTCATTCCCAGTATCTTGACGACTTGAGACGCAACGGATTATTGGCGACATCCAGCCGTATGGGGAACGGAACGATGAGAGGTTGGGCGGTCACGTGCGTCGCCGCGGTTCTGCTGGCAATGGTGCCGCAGACCTCGCGCGGCGAGGGCGACTGGGAGATGACGCTGGAAAGCGAACAGGCCTTGCTGCGCGGCTTGGATTGGCTGGAAAAGAATCAAGGGCCGGAGGGAAACTGGACGTCGAACGACACCGGACTGGTGAGCATGGGGGCGCTGGCGTTCATGGCCGCCGGGCAGGCTCCGGGACGGGGCAAGTACGGCAAATCGGTCCAACGGGCTCTGGACTACGTGATCAAGAACGCCAAGCCGTCGGGGCTGCTGAACATCTCCAACCAGCAGCACGACATGTACAATCACGGGCTGTCCACCTTTGTCCTGGGACAGGCTCACGGCATGACGACCGCCCGCGATCGCCGTTTGAACAGCGTCCTCGACCGGGCGCTGAAGGTGATTGCGGCCACTCAATGCCAGGACGGCGGGTGGGACTATCACGCGCGGCGACAGACGAATGGCCACGACTTGAGCTTGGCGGTGATGCAGGCCAAAGCCCTGCGCAGCGCGATGGACAGCGGGCTGGAAGTCTCGCCCGCGGTGGTCGATCTGGCCATCAAGAGCGTCCGCGAACATTACACGCCCAGCGGCGGCCGCCGCGACGCGCCCGAGGCCGAGCAGATGAAGGTGCCGGGCCAATTCACCTATTCCAAGGGCGGCGGACAAGGCACCACGGCCATGGCCGCTGCCGGCGTCGTCTGCCTGCAAGAGTTCGGCCAATACGAGGACTGGCGAATTGGCAAGAATATGGACTTGATCGCCGAACGCATCCGCCAGCTAAAGAAGCCCCAGCCCCGTTCGGGCGCGATGCCGTTCGACGCCTACACGCTGTATTACGTCGGTCAGGCGTTGTACCAGGTGGGCGGCGACTACTGGCGGCAGAGCTACCCGACGCTGCGGGACAACCTGGTCACGACCCAAATCGTCGACGTGAACAATCCGTCGCAACACGGCCGATGGTACGACCGCGGCCAGGAAGGCGGCGGCCGCGTGGGCGGCAAGCCCGGCGAGTTGTACGGGACCGCCGTGGCCTGTTTCATCCTGGCAATCCCCAACCGTTTCCTGCCGATTTTGCAGGAGGGAAAAATTGAGAGCCTGCGCACGCGGCCGCCCGGCGCGCGATAAGGCACCACAATCGGGCGGAAGACTTGCGGCGGCCAGTCTTCAGTGTCACAACATGAGTAATTGCCCCACCACCTGTTTCCGCCCTGCGCCCTCACGATGAACTTGGTACCGTCCTTCGTTGCCGCCTCGTTTGCCATCGCCGGCGTTATCGCCGCCGCTGGCCCGGTGATCATTCACCTGTTGAATCGCCGGCGCTACCGCATCGTGCATTGGGCGGCGATGGACTTCTTGCGCGAGGCCCTGCAGCGGAATCGCAAGATCCTGGCCCTGCGGGATCTGTTGCTGTTGGCGTTGCGGACCCTGGCCGTGCTGCTGGTGGGCCTGGCCCTGGCGCGGCCCTTCTTCTCGTCCAGCGAGGAGACGTTCGACAGCTCCAAGCCGCTGCACGCCGTGCTGGTGGTCGACAACAGTTTGAGCATGGGGTACGAATCGCTCGAGGGCACGCTGCTGGACCGGGCCAAAGAGCGGGCGCGGCAGTTCATCGACAAGCTGCCTGCCGACAGCCGCGTGACGGTCATCCCGTTGTGCGGTTCGCGCTGGGGCTACAGCCCCGACGCGGCGACGAAGGAAAACGCCCTGCAGACGTTGGGCAAGATCGAACTGGTCGATCGCTCGGCGAGCATCCTGCGGGCCGTGAACGAAGCCAAGAAGGCCTGCGAGTCGGGACCGTCGTTGGGCCACCGGATCGTGGTGTTCAGCGATCAGCAGCTTTCGAACTGGCGGGACCTGACGCAGCCCGATCAGTTCCAGGGGATGCCGCCGATCCAGGTCGTCGACATTTCTGTCCCCGACGCGCAGAACACCTGGATCTCCGCCTTTCGCGTTCAAGACGGCGTGGCGGACGTCGAAACGTCGACGACGTTTCTGGCTGAGATCCGTTACGACGGCCCGGCCCCGCGCCCGGACGTCGAGGTGCAATTGATCGTGGACGATCAGCCGGTCGCCGCGAAAACGGTGACGCTGGAGCCGGGACAAGGCGCGCGCGAGGTGTCCTTCCAGCACCTCTTCAACGCCTACCAGCCGGAGCCGGGCAAGTCGCTGTCCGTGCCGGTCCGCGTGTCCCTCACGCCGGACAACCTGCCGGCCGACGACGAGCGCTGCCTGGTTGTCCCGGTGGTGGCGGCACTGCCGGTGGTGTTCGTCGATCAGTACGGCGAGGAGGAAGAAGATCCGGTCAAGAATCGGCTCGGCGAAACGCGGTTGCTCCGCAAGCTGCTGGCGCCGGTTACCAGCCGGGCGGAGAGCCCCCGGCAACTGGTTCGGGTGCGGCACGTCAAGCTGGACCAGGTGACTCAAGATTTATTGGAGGACGCGCGGCTGGTCGTCGTGGCCGGCATCGCCGATCCCGCGGAGAAAACTCCGCTGTTGCGCGAGTACGTCGAGCAGGGCGGGCAATTGGTGATCGCGGCCGGCGGCGCTTACGATCCCGGCCGCAACTCCGGTTTCGATCCGGCACGCTGGACCGAAACCGCCTGGCTGGACGGAATGGGCATTCTGCCTGCCCCTTTGCTGCCGGAACCGCTGGGCGTGCTGCCGGACGAGGCAGCGAGCGGCTTGAAGCCGTTCTTTTTGGCCTTCGACAGCCTGCAGGCCCATCACTTCTTCCAGCTGGCCGGTGTGTCCGAACCGGAGTTGCGGGACCTGTATTCCGAACCGTTCTTCTTCAAAGCTGTTCGGGCCGACGTCAGCGACGAGATGCTGAAGGCGCTGCGGCAGGCGGAACGAAAACGGCTGGAGGATGAGCAGGAGTTCGCCGCCGAGGCGTCGGCGCGGCGCAGGCAGGCGGTCCAGTCCGGCGGCGAGGCGGCTTTGAGCGAAGCGGACAAGCAGCAACTGCGCGGCGACGAGTTTCGCGCGGGGGCGTTGCGTCCCATGTGGCTATTGTGGAGCCATCAGGCGGCGGCCGGCGATGAGGAGGCGTTGCCGGACGACGCCGGCCAGCGCGAGCGCCGCCTGCAGGAACTCGCCGAACGCACCCTGCCCCGCGTCCTGGCCCGCTTTGACGATCCCGCCGGCACGCCGTTCCTGCTGGCCCGCAGGATCGGGCGCGGCAGCGTGCTGATGGCGACCAGCGGCCTGTTGTCCAATTGGAACACGCTGCCGACCACGAATGCCGTCGTGATCTTCGACCGCACGCTGCGAGCGATGATCCAGTCGACGTTGCCGCCGCGGAATTTCGGCCCGACCGAGCGAATCGCCCTGCCGTTGCCGGCCAATGACCGGGAAGTGGCCATCTCGCTGCGGCGGCCTGACGGGGGCCGGCAACCGGAACTGCTGGACACGGGCTTCGTCGGCCGAGAGCAGCTGGGGTTCCACATCGAACAGCCGCTGGCCCGCGGCTTTTACCAGGTCACGGCCGTGCGGCAAAACGGGAATGGTGGGCCGGCCCGTACCGCGGCGCGGGAGGTGGTATGGGAACTGCCGCTGGCCGTCAACGGCGAAGCCGATGAATCCGAACTGCAGCCAATGAGTCGCGACCAGTTCGATGCCCGCGTCGGCGATGCCGCGGTAAGCTGGGTTGGCCCGGACGAAGAGATCAGTCTGGCGGGAGCCCAGGTCAGCGGCCAGGACAGCTGGTGGTGGCTGATCCTGACGGTGCTGGGCTTGCTGCTGATCGAACTGCTGTTGGTCGCCAACTGGGTGGCGAGAACCAGCAGTGTCCCCGTCCCAGCGCCGGTTACGAGGTGACCGGTGAACGGTGACCGGTGTCAATTGACCACTGACCACT
This sequence comes from uncultured Pirellulaceae bacterium, assembly GCA_964486845.1. Taxonomy (GTDB): domain Bacteria; phylum Planctomycetota; class Planctomycetia; order Pirellulales; family Pirellulaceae; genus Anammoximicrobium. Next base: position 13,344 of record CAZAQY010000080.1, on the reverse strand, counting down.
GACCAATGACCACTGACCAATGACCACTGACCAATGACAACTGACCAATGACAAGTGGACGCTCATGAATCAAGCCTTGGGTTGGTTACTAGGTCTGAAGAACGTCAAGTCGATCGACGAGATCGCCCCTTCGCTGGCGGCGTCGTGGGCGTCGGAAGGGTCGTTTTGGGTGTTCTTCGCTCTGGCCGCCTTGCTGGTCGCGTCGCTTGTCTTTTACCTCAAATACCAACGCCGGGGTTCGCGCGGTGCGCGTCTGGCGCTGGGCCTCAGCCGCGGCCTGCTGTTGATCCTGCTGCTGCTGACGCTGGCCGATCCCGTGCTTCGCGTGTCGCTGACCGACGTCAAACCGCCGCTGGTGTACCTGGTCTTTGACGGCACAGACAGCATGGCGATCCAGGACGAGTACCCGGACGAGCAGGCGTCTGCGTTGGATCGGGCCACCGGCTGGCAGCCGCCGGAAGGCGCCGCGAGCAAGAAGCCGTCCCGTGCCGATTATTTGCAGTCGCTGTTGGGCAAAGAGCGGGACAATCTGCTCGCCCAGCTCGCCGAGGACAAGCGATATCGCCTCGAAGCATTTGTCTTCGACGGCAACACGACCAGCCAGTTGCGGAAACTGGAACTTCGGGCGGGCGGGGGCGACACTCCAGACCCGAAGCACGTCGCCGGGCAGCTGACGACCAAGGGTCAAGTCACGGCCCTGGGTGCCGCGCTGAACGACATGTCGCAGCAGTTCGGTGCCGGCAACCTGGCGGCCGTGGTGATGTTCAGTGATTTTGCCCAGAACTCCGGCGTGGCTCCGGTCGGCGGTCAAAGCGAGTCGTCCAGCTCGCCGGCGGCAAGGCTGGGTGTCCCCGTCTATACGGTGGGCCTGGGCGCGATCGAGGCCCTGGATCTGGCGGTCGACCTGCAGACCGATCCGAAGATGAAGCGTGCGGAGCGGACCAACGTGCTGGCCAAGCTGCGTCAGAGCGGCCTGCAGGACCGTTCGGTGACGGTCACCGTGACGGCCCGGAAGTTGAGCGGCGAGTTCGGCGCGCCGGAGTCCGCCGAGATCCTGATCGGCCAGAAGACGGTGCCGCTGAAGACGAACCTGGAGACGGTCGAATTTCCGTTCACGCCCGAGGACGCGGGCCGCTTCGAGTTTATCGCCGCGGTCGAGCCGCAGGACGGCGAAATCGTGGCCGAAAACAATCGGGCGATGCGCGAGGTGAGCATCATCGACGACTACCTGCGGCTGATGTACGTCGCCTACGAACCGACGTGGGAATGGCGGTTTGTCAAAGAGGTGTTCCACCGCGACAAGCTGATCGGCATGGACGGCTTCCGCACCTACCTGGCGTCGTCCGATCCGCAGGTCCGCGAGAGCAACACGTTGTTCCTGCCCGCGCTGACGCCCAAGCGCAGCGACTTTTTTGCCAACGACGTGATTTTCCTGGACGACATGCCGCGGACCGCCATCAACGACCGGTTCTGCGGGATGGTCCGCGAGTTCGTCAGCCAGTTCGGTGGCGGCCTGGTGGTGATCACGGGCCCGCGCTTTGGACCCGCGGAGTTGTACGGGACTCCGCTGGCCGACATGCTGCCCGTGATCCTGGATCTCGACGCCCGCTTGCGCGACGAACGGCCATTCCGGCTCCGGCTGACCTCCCACGCCGCCCGCTACTCGTTCATGCAATTGGGCGACAACGACGTGGAAAACAACAAGGCCTGGAACAACCTGCGGCTACTGCCGTGGTACCAGCCCGTGGCGCAGCTGCAGGGCCAAAGTTACGCTCTGGCCGAGCATCCCACCGACACGTGCCGCGACGGCAAGACGCACCAGCCGCTGATCGCGATCCGCCAGTTCGGCGCGGGCGAAGTGGTCTATCTGGGCTTCAACGAAATGTGGCGGCTGCGACGGCTGTACGGCGAGCAGTACTACCGCCGTTTCTGGTCGCAGCTGATTTATCGGCTGGGCATGAGCCACGCGCTGGGCGCCGAGAAGCGGTTCGTGGTGCGGACCGACCGGCAGCAGTACCGCGTCGAGGACAAAGTCATCCTCACGGTCGAGGCCTACGACGAGAATTTCGAGCCGTTGGCCGCGGAGGACATGCCGCGGCAGTCGCTCTCGGCCGAGATGACCGTCCCCGGCACCGCCGGCACGGCGGACCAGTTGCGGGAAGTTCCCGTTCCGCTGCTGCGGCAGGGCGTGTTCGAGGCCCAGATCCCGGTCTACAGCGACGGCGATTATAGCATCCGGGTCAAGGACCCGATTGCGAACAACTTCAGCGAAGTGCGGTTCGACGTGACCGGCTTGTCGGCCGAGCGCCGCAGCGGCGTCCGCAACGTCCGCTTGCAGGAAGAACTGGCCGCTGAAACCCAGGGCCGGTCGTACGACCTGACGACCGTCGCGCGCCTGCCGGACGACCTGCAATTGCAGGCGATCACGGAACACTACACGCGGAACCACCCGCTGTGGAGCACCCCCCTGTGGTTTATTGCCTTGGTGGGGCTGATGCTGGGAGAATGGTTTTCGAGGAAGATGATCCATCTGCAGTAAGACGAGTCGTTAACCGCGCCCCCACCGGGGAACGCGAACACCGCGCATGGAGATATGCAGAAAATGCCTGCCATCGTTGACGAACCAGTTCATGTCATGACGGCGGAAGAGTACTTTCGCCTCCCAGCCGAGGGTTGTCCTACGGAACTGGTAAGAGGACAGGTCGCAGAAATGAATCCACCAGGTTTCAGACACGGGAAACGTTGCGCCCGGATCGCTTATTTGCTGTCTCAATTCCTGGAGGAGCGCGACATCGGGCACCTCGTCGGAAATGATTCCGGAATCGTTACGGAACGGGACCCCGACACCGTACGTGGGGCCGACGTCGCCTTCTACAGTTACGGCCGGCTGCCCAAAGACGCAGAGCCCGAAGGCTATCCTGACGCCATTCCCGAATTGGTGTTCGAGGTCCTTTCCCCGGCGGACAATTGGGCGCAGATTCTGAGGAAGGTAAGCGAATATCTGGAGGCCGGCGTGCTCGTCGTATGCGTCGTAGACCCCGGCCAAGGCAGAGTACACGTGTATCGCTCGGATTCAGCGGCCATCGAGTTGACGGAAGGGGACGAATTGACTCTTCCGGACCTGCTGCCCGATTTCCACGTCCCCGTCGGCCGGTTCTTCGATTGAATTCCGGCCGCATCAGCCCAGGAGAGAAGTCACGGAGTCCGCAAACGTGCCGATCGCGCCCCAGAGGTTTTTCATCTGATGACCCGACTTTCCACCCTCCATCGCCGCCTCGCTGCGTTACGGCGGTCCCGTGTTTTGGGCCGCTGGACGACCGCGTATTCGGCCGTGGTCACCGCGGCGCTCTGGCTGTTGTTGGCCGTCTTTGGCCTCGACGTGGCGTTTCAGATGGACGTGACCCAACGGCTGCTGGTGATGGCCCTGGCCGCTGCCGGTTTGGTGTGGAGCTTTCGCCGCTATGCTGCGCCGGAACTGGGAGTCCGTGAAGACGAAATCGAGCTGGCACTGCTGGTCGAGAAGAAGCACGCCATCAACAGCGACCTGGTGGCGGCGATCCAATTCGAGCAGCCCCAGGCCGTCACCTGGGGTTCGCGCCAGCTGGAGGAACGGGTCATCGAGAGCGTTTCGGATTTGGCGCGCCGCCTGGATGTCTTCGAAGGTCTTTCGCAGCCCAAGCCGCGTCGCCGCACCGCCGCTCTCGTCGCTACCGTGGCCGTCGTCGCAGCGGTGGTCGTCTGCTTTCCCGGCCACACGCGGGCCTTTCTGCAGCGGCTGTGCCTGGCGGCCGTGCATTACCCGTCCGATACCGTCATCGAACGCATTGCGATCAACCACCAGACGGTCCTCGACCGCCCGCGGCACGGCGCCGAGCCGGTCGGCGCCAAGTGCGCCGAAGGCCGTCCGTTGGATTTTTGGGTCAGCTGCTCCGGCGTGCTGCCGTCCAGCGGCAAGGCGCAGCTCATGTCGGCACACGACCGCAAGCGTTCCATCGAACTGGAACGGATGACGCTCGATGCCCGCCGAGAGCGATTGCAGCAGGCGGCCAGCGGCCTGCGCGAGGGCCTGGCGGTCAAGAACTCCGACTTGGCTGGCACTTGGGCGCGGGAAATGGCCACATTGGCGCGAGTCGACGCACCTGCTGCTGCCGATGCCATCGAAGCCGCGGCCGGGGACGAAGGCCAGCTGGAGAAGACGGCTGGCGAGTTAGACCGGTTGCTGAAAGCCTGGCCGGGCGATGCGGAAAGAACGGCGGTCTACGCGGGCCGGCTACCGCGGCTGGTCTCGCCGCTGACCTATCAGATCTACGCCGGCGACGGTTGGACAGACCCGGCCGGCGTAGCGATGATCCCGCTGCCCGTGGTCGAATCCCGGCTGACCCCCCTTCCGCCCGCCTATGCCAAGGTGGCCAACGAAAAACCGGCGGAGCACGCCGCTCGGCAAATTTCCGTGCTGGAAGGCTCCGAGGTCAAAGTGGCGATCGAATGCGTCAATCGGAAAAAACTACGTTCTGCGTGGCTCACGGTACTCACTCCAACTCCGCCTCGACGCTACGATCTGACGGCCCAGGATGACGGCAAACTCAGCTGGTCGCTCGCTGCGGCCGACTCGCCGTTCTATCGGGTGACCGATCCCCTGCGGTTCGAGATCCAGGTCACCGACGAGGACGACTTGCACCTGGAGACGCCGATTCGAGGCTACGTGCGGATCAAGATGGACCGCCCGCCCGTATGCGCCGCGGCCATCGTACACAAAGTCGTCCTGCCCACGGCCAAGCCGAAGATCGAGTACCGGGCGAACGACGACTACGGCGTGGCCAAGGTCCTCTTGCACGTAGCGGTCGAACGGGGGCAGCGGAGCAGCGAGTCGACGGGGGACGAAACGAACCTGGAAACCCAGGCGCTGTCGCTGCTGCCGGACGCTCAGCCCGTGCTGTCGGGCAGCCTCCCGGTGGATGACCGCTACGTGCTCGACTTGGAGGCCCTGCGGATCGAACGCGGCGGGAAGTCCCAGCCGGCCAATTTGGTCAAGGGGGACCGTTTGAAGCTGACCCTGGAAGCCGTCGATTATCGCGGCGACTTGCCAGGGGAATCGTATCAGAGCGATCCGTTGGTCCTGGAGATTTCCGACGAGGCGGGCGTGCTGGCCGCCATCTCCGAGGCCGACGAGAAATCGGAACAGCGGCTGGCGGACATTATCAAACAGCAGTTGGGAATTGGAGAATCACGATGAAACGGATTGCCACTCTGATCGCGTCGCTGGCGATGCTCTTGTCGGTTCTGCCAACAGGCCTCCCCAGCGCGGAAATCGACCCGCTGCGCCGCAAACAACAGGCCCAGGAGAAAGCGCGGGCGCTGGCCCGTGAACTAGTCTCCAGCATCCTGGAAATCCAGATTCGGCAATTCGAGGAGAATGGGCTGACGGAACTGACCGTCTTCAAGGAAGTCCGCGAGATGCGCGGCAACATCGACGGCCTGGTCGAGAAGGAAATGCAGGACATCGTCCAACTGCTGGTCAGGGCGCAGGAAGTGGGCGCGGCCGAACAGCTGGCGATTATCAACCAGGCGCGCGGCGAGATCCGCAAGGTCGTCGTGCGGCTGATGGCCGAACGGCAAAAGCTGCTCCGCCGCCTGCAGATCGCCAAGATCGCGGCCCAGGTCCGCCAGCTGATCGCCATGGAAACCCGGACTCTGATCGCCACTCAGGCACTGCCCACGATCGCGGACGCCGGCCGCGACGCTTCCCACAAGACGGCGATCCAGGACCAGCTGGACGTGAAATCGCTGTTCTTGGTGCTGGTCGATACGTTGGTGGACGTCGGCAATTGGGGCGGCCAAGTCGGCGCCGGCGCGTCCGACGGACTGCGGATTCTGAAGGCAGGGCAAGTCGGCGAAGAATTGGACAACGCCGACGCGTCGTTGGCCGCGGCCCAATTCGACGATACGGCCAAAAGCCAGAAAGCCGTGATCAAGGGCCTGCGGGCGCTGCTGGAAAAGATTGAAGAGACCCAGGGGCTGATCAGCAGCGACCGCGAAGAGGCGCTGAAGATGGTCCGCGACCTGCTGGAGAAACAGGAAAAGCTCCGCGAGGAAGTCCGGCAGACCGAGAAGTTCGAGGAGCAGGCCGTGGAGAAGATGGTCGAAAAACAGTCGGAAATCCATAAGGAGATGGGCCGGCTGAGCGAAGCGCTCGACGATTTCCCCGCCACGGAACCGCTGCTGGAGCAGGCCAAGGCGGCCGCCTATGAAGCGGCTGCCCAGCTGTTCGAGGAGAACAAGCCGGAGACGGTCGCTGAACAGACGAAGGTCATCGGCAGCTTGGCCGAGATCGAAGAACAGCTGAAGCACGCCATCGACTTGGAACAGGGTGATAAGAGCGCCGACCAGCTTGCCGAGGAGGTAAAACGGCTGGAACAGTTAGCCGAAAAGCTGGAGAAGATCGCCGAGCAGCAGGAGAAGGTGGTCGAGAACGCGCCTCAGAATCCGGCTCAGGCTCAGCAGCAAGAGCAGGCCGTCGCCAACGCTCTGGCCGAAGCGACCAAGGCCGCCACAGAGAACAATCAAGACCTGCCGGGCGTCGTGGAATCCCGGCTGGCGGACGCTCAGGAAGAAGTGGGCGAAGCCGTCCAGGCTCTGGCCGACGCCTCGCCCGCCGCCCATGAGGCCCGACAGGAGGCGGCCGCCAGCGCCGAGCAGGCCATCCGGCAGGCGTTGGCAGAAACTCAAGCCCAGTTGGCGGACACGCAGCGCCGGCAGATGGCCGTCGAGGTGGGGGAATTGGCCCGCGCTGCCGAGGCCCTGGAGCGGGCCGCAGCCAGCGAGCGGGAAATCGTCAAGGCGTCCGGCGACGCCGCCCAAGAGCAAGGCTTGTCGCAGGAGCAGGCTGGCGAGTTCGCAGCGGAACAAGCCGACGTCAAGGAAACCGCCGCCAAAATCGCCGAAGGCTTGAAGACCACCGAGCCGCAGGTCTCCCAGCAGCTCCAGCAGGCGGCCCAGCCCATCAACCAGGCGGCTCAAGGGATCGAAGCTGCCAAGCAGCAGACCGGCGAACCGGCCAAACAGACCGCCACTCAGGTTGCGCAGGCAGCCAGCCAGGCCGCCCAGATGCTCCAGCAGGCCGCCAAAGATCTCCGCAGCCAAGTGGGCAAGACCGCGGAGGACCTGGTGGCGCTCGCAGACAAGCAGTTGGGCGAAGTAGCCGAGGTCCAGACGCCCGTGGAACAAGCGATGGCCGCTCAGCCCCAGGATGCCGGCCAGCGGCTGGAGCAACTGCAGAAAGCGATGGACAAAGTGGCGGAAGCTCAAGCGGAACAGCAGCGTGCGTCCGGCCGGGCCGAGGCGGCCGAAGCCGCGCAGCTGGCTCGCGAGGTGGCTGAAGCGAGGGCTCAACAGGCTGAAGCCGACGCGGCGGCCGAAGCCCTCCAGCGCGGCCGCGCCGCGTCGCCGCTGGCCGCCGCGACCGAGCAGCAACGGGTCGCCGAGCAAGCCGGAGAATTGGCCCAGCAAGCCGAGGGCGCGACGGCCGAAGCCCTGAAGCAAGCTGCCGAAGCAGCCGCCGAGGCGGCCAAGGAGACGCTGAGCGGCAACCCGAATCGGGCTGAGGCGGCACGTCAAGCGGCCTACGAAGCCCTGAATCGCGCCCAGCAGGCGGCCGACCATGCGGCGGAGGAGGCCGCCAAGGCTCCGCCTGGCCAGCCCGACGCGGAGGCCCAGGCCAACGTCGGCGAAATGGCCGGCGAAGCTCAGGAGATGGCTGCCGAAGCGGCTCCGCAAGCCGCTCAGACCCTCGAACAAGCTGGCCAACAATCCGCTGCCGCCGAAAAAGCGATCGAAGCCGGCAACGCGGAAACAACCGCCCAAGCGCAGAAGGCCACGGGCGAGGCTTTGGCCCAGGCTGCCGAGCAGTTGGGACAGGCGATGGAAGCGCTGGGCAAAGAGCAAGCCGGAGCGCTCGCTCAGGAAGCTCAACGGGCGGGCGACCTGGCGGATCAAGCTGCCGACGTGAGCCCAGACGCGGCCGCCGCGCTGCAGACTGCCAAGAAAACGGCTCAAGAAGGCGCGCAGCAGGGCGCTGAAAAGCCGGCCAAAGCCGTCGCCGCGCAGGACAAGGTCGAACGCGCGATGGAACGCGCCGCCGCGAGTCTGGCCGCCCGCGAACAGCAGATCCAGCGCGACCGCGACATCGCCGCCGCGATGGCCCAATTGGCCAAGGAACAACAGGCGGCCCGCGAGCAAATCGAAAAGGCCGCCGAGACGCTGGAGCAGCTGGCGCAAGCTGACGAGGCGGGGCAGCCCGAACCGGCCGAGAGCGATCAGGGTCAGCCAGAGTCGGCAGAGGGCGCTGGGGCGCCAGAGGGACAAACGGAGCCGGCGACTCCGCCGTCGCCCGAAGCCGTCTCCGCCGCGCAAGCCTTGGCGGAGGCCACCGAACAATTCGCCCAGGCCCAGCGGGCCACCGGCCAAGGCGCTGTCGAGATCTCCGGCCAGGAAGAAGTCGCCAACCAGCCCCTCCGCGAGGGGCTCGAGGCCGCGTCCGAATTGCGGCTGGGCCTGCCTCCCGAACCCGCTCCCGAGATGGCAGCTGAACAGCCGCCCGCGGGCGGCGAACCGATGGCCGACGCCGGCCAACCAGCCGGTGAACCGCCCATGGGCGAGACGCCGGCCGCCGGTCAAGAACCGCCCGGCGATGCGGGCCAGCCGTCCGGCCAAGGCGAGCCGGCGTCTGCCGGCCAGCCCCCGGGCTCGCCGGATCCCGGTGACTCGCCGCCGCCGCCCGCCGGTCAGGGCGGCGTGCCGGCCGCGCCGGCGCCGACGGATTTGGGAACCGGCTTTGTGCCCGCCTCGCCCGAAGTCACCGCGGCCCAGATCGCAGGTCCGGCGGCGATGGAGCAAGCGGCGCAGACGCTGGCCCAAGCCGAAGCAATGGGCTCGCCTGCCAACTCGATGCCGGACGAGGGCCAGCCGCAGACGGCTCAGGGACAAGCCGAGCCCCAAGAACAAGGCCAGCAACTGGGACAGATGGATCAACCGATGCCCGGCCAGACCAACCCCATGCCGTTGGGCGGCGGCGTCGCACAGTCCGGGGAAGAGACGGACAACCAAAAACCACCGCCTTCGGCCTTGACGTTACAGAGCGAGCGGGAAGGCGACAGCCGGGCAGAGGACAGCCAGGAGGACGCGGATGTGAGACTCCGCAAGGTCGAGAAGGAAGCCTGGTTCGCCAAGCTGCCGCCGGACCTCCGCAAAGCCATCCAGGCCCGCGCCCGCCGCCCCGCGCCGCGCGGATACGAAGAACGCTTGCGCAGGTATTTTGAGAGTTTGGATTGATCTGCTCGGCGCAGGTCTCCCGACCTCGCCGAAACCGCCGGCCGCAGGTCTCCCCAACGCGTTGGGGAGACCTGCGGTCGGAACCCGTGCGGGGCCGGGAGACCCGCGCACAACAAGGACCCGCGCACAACAGAGACCCGCGCACAACAAGAGTTCCCCCCACCCTTCCGCGCTCCGGCGCACCACCTACGATTTCCTTGGAGACGACCACCGATGACCGAACCGACCTTGACCCAAGACGACATTGCCGCCGTGAAACGCTGCCAGGACGGATACGAGCGCATCCGCCAGGAACTGTCCAAAGTGATCGTGGGGCAGGACGAGGTGATCGAGCAAGTGCTGATCACCATGTTCTCGCGGGGCCACGCGCTGCTGGAAGGCGTCCCGGGCTTGGCCAAAACGTTGATGATCAGTTCGATCGCCGAGTCGCTGCACCTGACGTTCAAGCGGATTCAGTTCACACCGGACTTGATGCCCAGCGACATCACCGGCGCCGAGGTCATTCAGGAGGTCCCGGAGACGCGTCAGCGCGAACACCGCTTCCTGGCCGGACCGATCTTCGCCAACTTGATCCTGGCAGATGAAATCAACCGTACGCCGCCCAAGACGCAAGCGGCCATGTTGGAGGCCATGCAGGAGCGGCATGTCAGCGCCGGCGGCAAGACGCACCACCTGCCCGCGCCGTTCTTCGTGCTGGCCACGCAAAACCCCCTGGAACAGGAAGGCACCTATCCGCTGCCCGAAGCCCAACTGGACCGCTTCCTGCTGTACATCAAGGTCAACTATCCCAGCGGCCTGGAGGAATGGGAAATCGCCCGCCGCGTCACGTCCGCTTCGCTGGGCAAGATCGAAGCCTGCATGTCGGGCGAAGAGATCATTGAGTTGCAGAGACTGGTCACCCGCGTGCCGGTTAGCGACCAGGTGCTGGGTTATGCCTGGGCCCTGGTCCGGGCGTCGCGTCCCGGCGCCAAAGAAGCTCCGGACTTCGTCAACCGCTGGGTCAACTGGGGCGCCGGCCCGCGCGGCGTACTGACGCTGGTCATTTGCGCCAAGGCCCGCGCGATCATGTACGGCCGCTATCACGCGACTACCGAAGACATCCAGAAACTGGCCAAACCCGCGCTCCGCCACCGCATCGCCGGCAACTACGCGGCCCAGGCCAACAACGTCAACAGCGAACGGATGATCGAAATGCTGATGGAAGCCGTCCCCGCCGACCGGCATTACGAAAAGCCCGCCGCGTAAGCCGACTGTCTCGGTGTCACAATCAAGCGGCGACTTGCAGTTGGTGTTTAGCCATACCCCGCAATCAAGGAATCGCCATACCTCCGACACAAGAGCAGCCCGGCTTCGTGCACGTGCCGGGCTCTTGGCGCGCGAAAGCTCCTCAGCGAGGTGCTTCGTCCGACACGATCCTCACTCACGGCGTCACGTTCATCAGCGCGAACGGCTCAAACAGTCCGTACCCCAGCGTGTGGTAGGCGCTGCCGGGCGGCGGGCCGTGTTCGGGGCCCTGCTGGAACATGCCGGGCCACGCGCTGCCCGCAATGGCTCCGGCGTGGTGTGGGCCGAGCGTGTTCTTCAGCGTGCCGATCACAACGACTTCGACGACGTTCGCCCCGCTGCGCACGGCTTCGGTCACGTCGACCTCCCAGGGCTGCGAAACGAGATGCCCGCACAGCTTGCCGTTGACGATCACCTTGGCCACGCTGCCGTACCAGCGCGGGACGCAGACCTTGTACTGCCCCGCGACTTTGTCGACGGAAAACGTCTGCCGGTAAGCGACGCCGGCCGCGTAGAACGGCATCCCCTGCTGGTTCCAGCCGATGGCGGCTTCACCCAGTCCGCTGCCGTCGATCAGGTGGATCGCTCGGCGGTCAAAGCCCCCGGCCGACACCAGTTCGCTGGAGACCGTGTGGATCGTCACCCCTTCCACCGGCGTGATCTTTCCGTCCGGGTTCGCCGCGTGGAACCGAACTTCACCCAGGCCGACAAAAGCATTGCCTTTGCTGCCATCGGTTGTCGGAAACACCACGCCCTCGTGGTTCGACAAGATCGTGAACTTGACGTAACGAACCGTCCGGCTCGGCATGGGCAGCTTCTGGGCAAAAGCCGTCTTGGCCCCGATCGGTCCGCCGGGGCCGCGTGCCAGCTCGACCGTCCCCAGCTTGGCCGAGTTACCGCCCGCAAAATCGGGCGTCGCGGCGCCGTGAATCTCCATCCGTTTCGCGCCCCGGCCCGGAAACGCGGCCTCGTTGTAGTTCCAGACTTGGATCGCGGCCAAGTCGACCGGCCGTCCGAGATCGAAAGTCACCGCCGGCGCCCCGTCGTTGCCTTCCTTGGCCGCCGGGTCGCGCTGGAACCCGATTCCCGAACTCAGCCACGCGACGCCTTCGATGTCGGTGCCGTGAGCCAGGCCCTTGGCCAGCGACGGAGCCTGCGGCGGCGCGATCACGAAGCCCGCGGACGTGGGACGCAGTGAGAAGTCCCCCAGAACGAAGGCCGCGGCAATTTCGTGATACATCGTGAACGGCCGGGCCTTGAGTGTCACCGCGTTCTCGCCCTGTTGGGCCGGCGCCGTGATGTCGATCTTGCCGAACGCCTTGTCCAGCCACCATGCGTCCTTGGCGGCGGTGACCGGAGTGCCGTTGCAGGTGATCGCATACAAGTCGGGCCGTTCGATGACAATCCACAGCGGTTGCGGCGCCGGGCCTTCGATCGTAAAGCGGTACGTGACCTCGAAACCGCTGTCCGGCGGGAACGTCTTGGAGATCAACTCATCCTTGTATTGCACGGCGCTGTTCCACGGGTTGCGCGGCAAGCCATTTTTCTGCCATGCCAATTGGTTGGCGCGGTAGTAGTACAGGTTCTGTTGGGTCTCGCCGCCGGCCGTGATGTCGACGTAATCCACCGCCAGCACATTCGGCTCGACCCGGCGGATCTGCAGCGGTCCGCCCGGCGCGATCGCGTTCGCGTTCGGCGCTGGTCTCCCGACCTCGCCGAAACCGCCCACCGCAGGTCTCCCGGACTCGTGGGGCCCATCCGCTACGGCCGCTGCTTGATACCTATCGGTCCTGCCCGGCGCGGGGTCGGGAGACCTGCCGGCAACACGGGGAGACCCGTACGCAGCGCCGGGCTCCCTGCCCAGAAACAGCAGCACGCTGCCGCAGGGAGGCAGATCGAAATCGACTTTCGCCGCCCCGTTTTCCATCGCGAACGGATAGTCGCTGGCCGTCCCCGTGAACAAGTCCCACTCCTGAACCCCGCTGGCCTGCGCCTCGACATAGCCGCGGGACGGCTCTTCGATGCTGGTGTTCACCAGCAGCAACAGGTCGCCGTCGGCCAGTTGCCGGCGGTGATGGAAGAGAAGGCCCTTGTCCGCCGCAGCCCGCCGGACGGCGCAGCGGTCCAGTCCCAGCACCGGGACGAGCATTTCGGTGGCGCGAGCCGGATCGACTTGTTGCCAACCGGGGCTGGCGGCCAGTTGTGCGCCTCGGCCCGACGGCCGGCCGTCCACCAGCGCCGGCGGGGGGCCGCAGGACAGGATCTGCAGTCCGCTGAGCGCCGCCTCCTCCAACAGCTTCATCGTCTCGCTACGGAGTGTCTCGGTCAGCGGCGGTAGAACCACGGTCGTGTACTCTCGCTGGCCGACGGCAAATCGGAAAGGTTCACCGACCTGCCGGCCGCCGGGCCTCCCCTCGCCGCGTGAAACGGCCCCGTGCCGCGCGATCACGTCCTCGCAGCCGATGTCGTATTCGACCTGCGCCCGCTCGAATCCCATCAGCAAATCAAAGAACGTTTTGCCGATCTCGCCCAACTGGCCGGCTTGGCTGGCATCGAACTGGTACATCCACGCGGTCGTCGTTGGCTCGATCACCAGCACGCGGTTCCGCTGCTCGCCCTGCGACATCGCGGCGGAAAGCCGCTTGGTGTATTGGGCCATCACGTGATACGAATCCCACCACGGCTCGTGGTAAGAAAACGACTGCGGCTGGTCGGCCTTGCGGGCGCCGCGGA
>CAZAQY010000079.1:18695-30857 GCA_964486845.1 uncultured Pirellulaceae bacterium | reverse complement strand
AGTACCCATTGCTTACCCCGATTGAATGTACATCAATTATCTCGCTTGCGCTCAGGCGATTCCGCTCGCGGAGCGAGCGGCCTACGGTGATGCGAAGCACCGGTGTCGTAGGGAGCGGACCGCGGCGGCGGGGCGCTGCTTTCCGTCCGCTTGCCCAAGCTAGGCGGCAGACCCATTGGCCTACTCAGGCTGACGCGATGCTCCCGGCGCCGCTAGCAGGAAAATGAGCGGCGCCGGTTGACTTTGACGACCCTAACGAAAATAGCGAACAACGGGCCTTGGTACGCCCGATGCTTCCAGTGCAATGTGAAAATCTCCCGCTTGGGTCAACTCTGCCATGAATACCAGTTCTTCCAGACCGCTGTTTTGTAGCGAGGGGATGCGAGTCATCCGTGCTATCATCGCAACCGTCGCGATCCTGGCGTGGCCTGGTGGCGAACTGCCGGCTCGTGCCCAACAGGATGGCACGATTGCTCAGTTACCTTTGACGATCCCGCAAGCGGCTTCCTGTCCCGTACCGGTTCGCCTGCCGGCGATACCCGCGTTGGCGCCACGGGTGCTGGAAGGGCAAGCGGCCGACCAGAAATGGAAAACGGGACCGGAAGCCGGCCCCACGGCGTCCTTTGCCGAGTCGCTGAAAGGAAACGATGCCGTCATCGAAGTGATTGTCGGCCAGGGACGCCTGCTGACGCTGAAGGCCGAACTGGCAAACGAGCAAGACGGGGGCGTGATCGCCGTCGGCGACCCCACGGTGCTGGAATTCGAGGTGCTGCCGAATCCCCGGCTCGTGCGCCTGATCGGCAGCCGAGCCGGGGTCACCGATCTCTCGATCACCACCGCCGATCAGCAGACGGTGTGCTTTGAGGTGCGGGTGGTGTACGACCTGCCGTTGCTGCAAGCCCAGCTGAAACAGCTTTTCCCCGACGCGCAACTCCGCCTGTTCCAAATGCGTCAGCATTTGGCCGTAGAGGGAGAAGCCCGCAGCGTTCGGCAGGTGGATCAAATTCTGCAGACGATCGAAGCTTATTTGGTCTCCGTTCAGGTGCCTTCGTCCGTTAAGGGGAAAGAGACGCCCGATGCCGGTCGCTCCGGCGCCGCGGGGGGTGGCCGTGCCGGCCCGCAGGCTCCCCCGCCGGAGAACCAAGCTCCTGCCGGCGCGGCTCCCGCAGTCGAAGGCGCCGCTCCCCCCACGGGCGAGCCCGGCACCCCGGAGCCTCCGGGACAGGCGACTCCGGCGCCCGGTTCGCGTCCCGAGTCGGTCGAACCCACTTTTGCCGCACCACGAATCATCAACCTGCTCCGCGTGCCGGGCGTGCATCAGGTGATGCTGCAGGTGCGGATCGCGGAGCTGAATCGGACGGGACTGCGGGAGATAGGAGCAGATATGAATTTGCAGTTTGGTCCGGGGAACATCCTCGAAACGTTCCTCATTCCCGCAGGCTCTCAGACCGTGCATGGCGTCTTCCCCACGGCGGACTTGGAACTCTGGATTCGCGCCTTGCGAAACAACACGTTGCTTTCGGTGCTCGCGGAACCGAACCTCGTGGCCTTGAGTGGCCAGAGGGCGGATTTCCTGGCGGGCGGCGAGTTCCCGGTGCCCGTTCCCCAAAACTCCGGCGGCGGGACGACCATCACAGTCGAATTCAAGAAGTACGGCGTCCAATTGGAGTTCACACCCTTTGTGCTGGAGGATGAAACCATTCGCTTGACGGTCAACTCGGAGGAAAGTTCCCCCGACTACAGCCAGGCAGTCTTGATTAACGACTACAACGTCCCCGGCATCAATACTCGTCGTGCCTCGACCACGGTCGAGATGCGGCAAGGACAGAGCCTGGCGGTTGCGGGTTTGCTTCGGGTATCCATCGACGCGGACACCAAGCGGATTCCGGGGTTGGGCGATCTGCCCTATCTAGGTCCCCTGTTTAGCAACACCACCCATAAGCGGCAAGAAAAGGAGTTGCTGATCCTGGTGACGCCGCACCTCGTCGCGCCGATGAACGCGGAGAACGTGCCCTGTTTGCCCGGCGAGGAACTCAAGGATCCCAACGACTGGGAGTTCTATCTGCTCAATCGCATCGAAGGTCGCACGGGGCGCGAATGGTCCTCCGCGCGGGAGTGGGATGACCCGTGGCACCTGCGACAACTGATGCACCTGGAGCAGAGCGGCATTTCCGGCCCGGTCGGACTGTCGCCGTGCGAGTAGTCTTGGAGTGCGGTGCCTTGTCACCGCTTTGAGCGGCGGCCTGGAGCGCTGCGACGGATTGGGTTCAGCAAACACGGCAAGGCACCGGAACACAAAGCGGCGGTCATTGGGTCACGATCGAGCCAAAGCGGCGACAAGGCGCCGCACTCCAAAATGCACGCAGCAAAACAAGAAAACGGGAACTCACAGTACGAAGATGCACGCACCGTGCCTGCATCCTACGGACGAAAACACGAACCACCGAAGCGAGTGGAGAAAACGACCGTGACAACGCGATGTTTGTGCTGGACCGTGATGTTGACGCTGTGGACGTGCGGGGCATCCGCCGGGGAGGCGCCATGGGAGATTCGTCAGCCCCCGCCGCCCACGCCCGAAGGCGTGCCGGCCGCCGTCCCGGCAGAATTCGGCCCACAGGTCGTCTCGCCTGCCTGCCCGGGTGAGTGCAATCCGTGTTCGGTCCGGCCCGGCTGGCGGCCAACTGGAATTAAGTCCCGTTTGCAGTACTCGCACTGGGGCTACTGCGATCTGTTCGAGGAAGTGCCCTTGGGCGCCCGTCTGCGAGCGCATCAGCGGGCTCAAATCTGCAGCGGCTGGGCAGCCCGGCTGTGGCTGTATCGCTACGACTTCTGCGACGAACAAGCTACGCTGAACGCCGCCGGTCACAAACGGCTGACCGAGTTGGCCAGCGCATTTCCCGAGTGGTCGCACCATGTCTTGGTAGTCGAGTCGACGCCTGGGAATCCGCAGTTGGACGAGGCCCGCCGGACTCACGTCGCCAAGTTGCTTGAAACCGCGGGAACTCCGGCCACCGTGGTTGTCGGCGTGCCGACGATCTCCGCGCCTTTCGGAGACGAGACGCGAGTCTGGAACGATCTCCTAAAGAATCAGATGCAATTGAACGAGAATACGACACTCAAAGTGCGAGAATTGAACGAGAATACGGCCCGCCATTGAAGACCCGATATTCAGATGACGAGACGACTGATTCACAACAGGATCCTTGTGTGCGGAGCATGCTGCGGGCCGCTCGGGCCAAAAACCTCCGTCTCCTTTACGCGAGACCAGTCAACGAAACGCCAAGATTCGAAGGCCCGCTCATGATCGACCGCAAGGCTGGTTGTCGCCTGATCGCGATCGCCCTCATGTTGGCCACCCTCAGCGGATGCCGGCAACTCAGCATGCTCCGGGAGGGGCATCTTCCGTGGTCCAAGACCGCCCGACTGGGACAGGCACCGGCGGCATCCCCGGCGGAGGCGCCTAAGCCCCTGCGGCCGGAACAAAAAGCCGACATCCAAATCGCGATGGCTCGCAGTCTGGAACGTCAGGGCCGGACGGATGATGCGAAGAAGATGTATCTGCAGGCCATCCAGGCAGCGCCCAAACGGGCCGACGCCCACCACTTGCTGGCGCTGCTGTACGACCGCAACGGCGAGTGCCGGGCGGCCGAAAAGTACTATCAGCAGGCGCTGGACCTCGACGCCCAGAACGCAGAACTGCACTGCGACCTGGGCTACAACTATTATCTGCAGCAGCGTTGGCAGGATGCGGAGTCGCGCCTGCGTTGCGCGCTGGAGTTGGCTCCTGACCTACGGCGAGCCCACAACAACTTGGCGCTGCTGCTGGCTCGGACGGGCCGGGAACGCGAAGCCCTGGAAGAATTCATGCGGGCGGGAGCCAGCCCCGCGGAGGCGCACGCGAACCTGGCCAACGTGTTGACTCTGTCAGACCGCTGGCAGGAGGCCGAGGCGGCGTTCCAGCAGGCGTTGGCCATCAATCCCAAGCTGGAGTCCGCCCAGGAAGGCCTGAGAAGGCTGCGATCGCTGGCAGCCAAACGCAGCGCGGGCGGCATCAGCACGGCAGCATCGCCCAGCGCTGCAGAGGCGACGCAGGCAACGTACTTGAATAGCAGATGTTTAGGACAAACGGACGCAACGGCTCCAGCCGTGCAGGCAGAAAGACGAAGTGTGGACTGAGCCAAGTACCGCTGGAACGTAGTGGAGAAGATCGCTTCGATGATCTTCCGACGGACCACTTCTGCGGCTAACTCTCGCCCCGTCCAGGCGTCGATCGGCAGTCCCGAGCGTCGAAGGATGCCTGCCAACGCACCCTCGCAATGTACGCCGGTCACCGTTCACCGACCACACCTCACCCCCCGAACATCCGCAGGGCGACTTCGCCCACGCGGCGGCCCAGGTTGTCGGCGGCTTTCAGTCCGATTTCGTCCTTGCTGATGTCGTCGCCTTGGTTCCACAAGACGGGGCCGAAATGAGCGCTGGGGCGCCCGTCGCCGATGACGAGCATCTCCTGGGCCATCAGCGAGGCCTGCACCGACTGGATCGTCAGCTCCTGTCCGCCGTCCCGAGCGCCGCCGGTGGCCAGCGCGCCGGCGACCTTGTTCGACAGCGTGAAGCCGTTCTTGCGGAACACCATCCAGCGTTCCAGGAAGGCCTTGCACAGCGACGACATGTTGGCAAAGTAGGTGGGCGTGCCGACGATGATCCCCGCCACGTCGGGCGCCGCCAGTTTCTCGGCGATCGGCGGGAAGTCGTCCTGCTCGCCCGGCGCCAACTCCTCGCCCACGAGCATGCCCAAGGGGAACTTCATGCCGGCGATATCGATCAACTCGATTTCAATCCGATCGGGCGCGACGGCCTTGGCGGCCTCCAAGGCTCGCTGCACCGCAGCCGCCGTGGTCTTGCCTTTGCGCAGGCTGGTCGAAACGCCGATGATCTTGATCTTGGCTCCCGCCTCCGCAGCTTGGGCGCTCACACCGGTCGCCCCGACCGCAGCCGCAGCCGCCGTGCCGATGCCGACCTGGTTCAGAAATCCTCGACGCGTTACTTCGTGGCTTGACATGGATTCGGTCCTTTCCGGATACGTGTTTTGAGTTTGGTTTTCATGACCATAAAGCCCGCCTCGTGCCAAGTCAACTATCCGCAGCGGATGATCGCCAGAGCGTCCCAGGAAATGAGAGCTTCGATCCTTGACGGCGGACGGAGATTGCTCAAGAATCTCATGCCCTACTCCGAATCCCAAATCGCTTGGTTTTCCAGTTCCACGCCATGACGATCGACCATTCCTCCGGCGGCTTTGCCGCGGCTCCCCTGCGGATCAGCTCCGTGGTGGTCGACCCGCCGGTGCTGCAAGCGCCGATGGCGGGATTCACCGATTCTGCGTTCCGCCGGATCGTGCGCGAATTCGGCGGAGCCGGGTTGTTGGCGACCGAGATGGTCTGCGCTCGCGGATTTGCCTGGCTGGACGACCATGACCTGGAGCATCCGGACCGGCTGTGGGGCGTGCGCGACGAACCCCGGCCGTTGGCGGTGCAGATTTGGGACAACCATCCCGAGACCCTGGCGCGGGTCGGCGCCCGCTTGGCCCACGAGTACGGCGTGAGTGTCGTGGACATCAATTTCGGCTGTCCCGTCCGCGACGTGTCCGAAAAGGCTCAGAGCGGATCGTACCTGCTGCGCTTTCCCGACCGGATCGGGGCGATCGTCGAACAGGTCGTCCGTGCCTGTGCGCCGACACCCGTCACGGCCAAGATCCGCTTGGGGTGTACCCGCGAAGAAATTCGCGCCATCGAGATCGCCCAGGTCGTGGAAGCGGCCGGCGCCGCGGCGCTGACCGTACACGGTCGCGTGGCTCAGGACTATTTCAAGGGTCACGCGGACTGGGACCAGATTGCGGCCATCAAGCCGCACTTGAAACGGATCCCGCTGATCGGCAACGGCGATCTGGACTCGGCCGAAAAGGTGGTTCAAACGTTGCGGCGGTACCAAGTGGACGGAGTTATGATCGCCCGCGCGGCGTTGGGGCGGCCGTGGCTGTTTCGGCAAATCCAGGCGGCCCTTCGCGGCCAGCCGGTCCCGCCCGAACCGTCGCTGGACGAACAGCGGCAGGTCTTGCTGCGGCATTACCGGCTGGTCCTGGAACGATTCGGCGACCAGAAGGGCACGATGCTGATGCGGAAGTACGCCTGCTGCTACGCTCAGGGCCGCCCCGGGGCCCGGCATTTCCGCAACTACATCGCCCACGCGGCGACGCCGGAAGAGTTTTGCGACGTCGTCGAGCGTCACTTTCCGCGGGAGCGGTGAATGACACGAGAACGGCAAGGCGCTAGCCGCCGGTATTACGGCCGTTCGCAACCGGTGGCTGGCGCCATTCCGCTCACTTGTCTCTCGAACGCTGTTCACCTATCGCCTGCCGGCTTGGCTACCGGCCTGCCAACTCCCTGGCCCGCGCGACCATCTTGAGGAACTCCTCGCGGTAGCCGGTCGTATCGCCGCTGGCCGCTTCGGTCGAGTCGATGGTTTCTTAGAACCGCTGGCCAAATCGCTCACGTAGGTCGGTATCTCCGAGACCGACGGGTTTTGTGTTAGCGTTTCTTCGACAATTTTACAAACCGGTCACTGAAAATCCCGCGACGGGACCAGGTGGGTCAGTTCGTGGTGCATGTCTTGCAGATGCTGGACGACGACGTGGATTGCGCCGTGGCGGCTCTCCAGGCGTCCGCGGACGAACCAGGCGTTGCTGTGCCGGGCCACGTTGTGGAACCGCTCCCAGATGTGCTTGTGTAACACCAGGTTGGCCGTGCCGGTCTCGTCCTCCAGGGTCACAAACGTGATGCCTTTGCCGGTGCTGGGCCGCTGCCGCAAAATGATCACGCCCGCCAAACGGACTTGGCGCCGGTCGGGCAGTCCGGCCAGCTTGGCGGCGGGCGTCGCTCCCAGCCGTTGCAGATGTTCACGGTAAAAGGACACCGGATGCGGCCGCAACGTCAAACCGAGTGTCTGGTAATCGGCGATCACTTCCTCTTGGACCGTCGTGGCCGGCAAGTCCGCCGGTGCGTCGGCCGGCGGATCGGTGCGGTCCAGAAGCGGCTGTCGCTGGCGGCGGTTCGGTTGGGACAACGCATCCCACAGCGATCCTCGGCGGTCGCGGCCCAGCGAACCGAAGGCGTCGGCTTCAGCCAGGCGGCTGACCGCACCTTGCAACAATCCCGTGCGGCGAGTGAACTGGTCAATCGTATCGAAGGGGCCCGCGGCCCGCGCCCGCACGATGGCCGCTGCGTCCTTTTCAGCCAGGCCGCGGACCAAGCGGAATCCCAGCCGCAGCACGCGTTCGCCCTCCAGCGTGCAATCCCACTGGCTGCAGTTCACGTCCGCCGGCCGCACCTCGACGCCGTGCTGCCGGGCGTCGCGGATCAGCTGCGCCGGGGCGTAGAAGCCCATCGGCTGGCTGTTGAGCAGCGCGGCGACGAACGCGGCGGGGTAGTAGTGCTTCAAGTAGGCCGAGACGTAGACCAACAATGCGAAACTGGCCGCGTGGGATTCGGGGAAGCCATATTCGCCAAAGCCGCGGATCTGCTGAAAGACCCGTTCGGCGAACTCCTCGGACAAGCCGCGCTCGCGCATCCCGCCCAGCAGCTTCTGGCGGAAAGCTTCCATGTGGCCGTTGCGCCGCCACGCGCCCATCGCCCGCCGCAACTGGTCGGCTTCGCCCGGCGTGAAACCGGCCGCCACCACGGCCAGCTTCATCACCTGCTCCTGGAAGATCGGCACGCCCAGCGTCTTTTCCAGCACGCGGCGGATGTCGTCGTTGGGGTACGTCACCGCTTCCTCGCCGGCCCGCCGCCGCAAGTACGGATGCACCATCTGGCCCTGGATCGGACCCGGCCGGACAATGGCCACCTCGATCACCAGATCGTAATAGCAGCGCGGCCGCAGTCGCGGCAGCATGGCCATCTGGGCGCGGCTTTCAATCTGGAACACGCCCATCGTGTCCGCCCGGCAGATCATGTCGTACACTCGCGTGTCGCCCGCCGGGATGTTGGCCAAGGATAGTTGTCGCCCTGTCGCTTGCCGGACCAAGTGGAAACACTTGCGGATCGCGGTCAGCATGCCCAAGCACAGACAGTCGACCTTGAGGATTCCTAGTTCTTCCAAATCGTCCTTGTCCCACTCGACCACCGTGCGGTCCGACATGGCCGCGTTTTCGATCGGGACCAGCTCGCACAACGGGCCGCGCGTCATGACCATGCCGCCCACGTGCTGGGACAAATGGCGCGGGAAGCCGATCAGCTCCTTGGTTAGATGCACTAACCGGCGGCCGACTTCCGAAGTCGTGTCGATGCCCATCTCCTGGCAACGCTGCTCCAATTCCACGGCCTGCTCCGAATAGCCGTCCATGTTCTTGGCCAGCCGATCGATGCAGTCCAGTGACAATCCCAAGGCCTTGCCGACCTCGCGGACCGCCGACCGGGTGCGGTAGGTGATCACGGCGGCCGCGATGCCGGCCCGGTCGCGGCCGTATTTCTGATACAGGTACTGGAGCACTTCCTCCCGCCGCTCGTGCTCGAAATCCACGTCGATGTCCGGCGCCTCGTTGCGCTCCCGGCTGATGAACCGCTCGAACAACAAGTCCACCTTGTCCGGATTCACCGAGGTGATTTCCAGGCAATAGCAGACGGCTGAATTCGCCGCCGACCCGCGGCCTTGGCACAGGATGCCTCGCCGGCGGGCGAATTGCACCAGGTCCCAGACCGTCAGGAAATACGCTTCGTAACGCAACTCGGCGATCAACTGCAGTTCGTGCTTGAGCAACTGCACAACCTTCTCCGGCACACCGTCCGGATAGCGCTGCTGGGCGCCTTGCCACGTGAGCCGTTTCAGGTACTCCAGCGGCGTCATGCCCGGCGGAGCCAGTTCCTGGGGATATTCGTAACGCAGCTCGTCCAGCGAAAACGTACAGCGGCCGGCAATCTCCCGCGTGCGCTGCAGCGCATCGGGAATCCGGGCGAACAATTCGCGGAGTTCGTCCGGCGATTTCAAGTGCCGCTGGGCATTGGGAAACAGCCGTGTGCCGGCTTGAGCCACGGTGACGCCGTGCCGGATGGCCGTTAGCACGTGCTGGAGCGGTTGGCGAGCCGGAACGTGGTAGTACACGTCGCCGGCGGCAACCAGCGGCAGTCCGGCGGCATGCGACAGGTACTGCAGTCGCTCCAGATGCCGCTCGTCCTCCGGCCCGCGATGCAGTTCGGCGATCAGGTAGCAGCGGCCGGGGAAGATCTGGCGGTAACGCTCGAGAGCAGGTTGCTCACCGCAGGCCGCTCGCTCCGCGAGCGCTATCGAGTCTCGGAGAGACTCGCCCACGTGGCCCCGCCTCTCCGCTCGGCGCGGGTCTCCCGACCCCGCCGAAACCGCCGGCCGTAAGGTCTCCCTCGGATTCCTTTGAAATCCCCAGTTTTCCTCCGGCAACACGCCTGCCAGCAACCCTTCGGCATGCTCGGCAACGTCTTGCCAAGTGAGCACACATTCGCCTTTCGCCGCGCGGCGGCGACCGCGCGTGATCAGCCGGCACAGACGTCCGTAAGCGGCTCGATCCGGCGCCCACAGCACCACAGGCGGAGCGTCGACCGGCGTGATCTCCGCGCCGACGATCAACTTCATCCCGCTGCCCTTGGCCGCCGCATGCGCGCGGACCACCCCGGCCAGACTGTTCACATCCGTCACCGCCAGCGCGCGGTACCCCAGTTCCGCCGCGCGCTGCACCAACTCGTCCGGATGCGACGCACCCTGCAGGAAAGAGAAATTCGTTTTGCAGTGTAGCTCGGAGTACAACATAAGGACGAAGGCATAAGGACGAAGGCATAAGGACGAAGGCATAAGGACGAAGGCATAAGGACGAAGGACGAAAGAAAGTGGGGCTGGTCATTCGTTCTTCGCGTTTTTGATGATGGTCGTCAGAATTTTGATGATTTCTCGCGTTTCACCAATCAGCGGTGGAATGTCGGCATCGTTGCTGGTTTCGCTTGCTGAAATCAAACGTAGCCAGTAATTGGCTTCACGAGCCTCTTTCCTGGCGATGGAATACTTGGATACGAAATCCGCTCGACTCTGTGCGGCCTGTCCTTCCTCTAGATTAGCGCCAACGGATGTTCCAGAGCGAAGTAGCTGCTTGGCGAGAACTCCTAAAGTTCCCCAACTCACCTCTAAACGCATGCACAATCGGACAACACGCAGCGCCAGCTGAAATGTGCGCTCGCAGATATCATACGGCGGCTGGCCTGCCTCTCTCTTGTGCGGAATGTCTTTCGCCATGATTTGCTCCTTGATGAGTAATCCTTCGTCCTTAATCCTTCGTCCTTCGTCCTTCGTCCTTCGTCCTTCGTCCTTATTCAAACGTTCCTTGCACGAACCAGCGTTGATCCTGCAGTCGGCGGAACAGCCACCAGCGGCTTCCCGCCTCGGTTTCCACGCGATAGTAATCGCGGCGAGAGGAATCGCCTCGCCACCAGCCGGTTTCAATCCGCTCCGGGCCGAAACAGCGGGCCACGCGATGCCGCCGGCGCTGGTAATGAAACATCGCGGGAGGACCGTCCAAGGCGATGCCGACCACGTCGATCGGCTGCGGCGGATCGAACAACCGCAACGGCCTCAGCAGCGGTCCGGGCAGCGGCGTCGGAGCCCGCGCGGGCGAGGTGCTCGTGGCGGCTTCACCGGCCAAGGGCCGATACCGATAAGCCAGTTCAGCCTGCGGTTCCGCCTGCAATTCGGCCCGCACGACCTGTTCCCGCCCCAGGCGGTTGCTCAGCCGTTCCACCAGCAAGGCCAACTGCGCCGGATGCTCCCGCGGGGCCTCGCCGAACAATTCGCCTTGCCGCTGTTCGCGCGGTGCGGTCGCCAATACGCGGGCGCGGATTTCCTCGACCGCGTCGGGCAACGAGACGAGAGCCAGTTGCAGATTGGCCAGCGCCAGCAAGTGCTGCGGTGCGACCGTGGGCCGGAACAGGCTGATATCGATCTTGAGCGGCCGCCGGTTCTGGCAGACCAACTGGCACGTCAAACGCAAGACGCCTTGTCCTTGCTCAATCAATCGCCGCGACAGCTGGCTCAGCAATTCTCCTAAAACATGCTCGATCGCTTCGGGATGCGTCGTGGGATGCTCGAAACACCAGCGCACCGACAACGGCTCGCGAGCATGGTGAGCCACGATGGGTTCCGCCACCGCGCCGGCAAGCTTGTCCAGGCGTTCGATCAGCAGCTCGCCAAAACGGGCCGCCAGACTCGCCCGCGGCAAACGGCTCAGTTGCCCGATCCGCCGAATGCCCAGCCGGTGCAGTTGCTCGGTGGGGCGTTGTGGCAGCCGCAACGCTTCGACCGGCAGACGATCCAAAACCGTCGCGTCTCCCGCTGGAAGCACGACCATCGTAGCAGGCACACTCCGTGTGCCGCCCGCTGCAGTCACACGTTCAGCAAAAGTAGCAGGCACACTCCGTGTGCCGCCCGCTGCAGTCACACGTTCAGGCGACGGGGGGACACTTGATTCGCGATGGATTCTGTCGCGCTGGCGTGCGGCACACGGAGCGTGCCGGCTACTTTCGCTCCAGCGGGCAAATCCCCAGGCAGCACTAACCGTATCGGCAATCGCCACGCGGGCCGTCAAGCCTTGTTGCCGGCAGGCCACGACGACCGTCTGCGTCAATGCTTCTTCGCCACCGAATAAATGAGCCAGTCCGCTGACGTCCAGCAGCAGCGAGTCCGGTTCGTCAACCTGATCGAGGCCGACGATAGGACTGAACTGCTCGCACCATTCGGCCAACTCCAGCAGCGCCTCCTGATCGCGGCCGGCGTCGTGGCAGGCGAAAAGAGGACGCACCGCTTTCTCTGATTCCGCCAACAAGGTCTGCGCCTCGGCCAGCGGCATGCCGGGCCGCACGGATTGTTCCCAGGCAGCCGTCGAGCAGGCTTTCACGCGCTGGCCGTAACGGGCGTTTTGCTCATACAGCACGATGGCGCATCGGGCCAGTTCCGGTTGCTCGCGGACGAGCCGTTGCACGGGCCAATTGGGCAGCCAAAGGGCGAGGATGCGTGACATAACGCTGCTCCTCTTCGAGAGGGCTCCGAAAATGGGACTGGCTCCGATCAGGACGATCGGTGCCTGTCCCAATTTTCGGA
>CAZAQY010000079.1:5191-18595 GCA_964486845.1 uncultured Pirellulaceae bacterium | reverse complement strand
CCGAAAATGGGACTGGCTCCGATCAGGACGATCGGTGCCTGTCCCAATTTTCGGAGCCAGTCCCATTTTCGGGGCCGGATCACACAGCTGACCGGTCCATTCGTCCAAGACCAATTCCACGCCGCCGCTGCCGCCGGCGCCGCGGCAGCGCAGCAACTCCACTCGCATCCGCCGGCCCGTTGCGGCACCCTGCGGCTCGACCCACCACCGCACGTCGGCCCAGGTGGGCTGAGTTCGCGCGTCGCCGGAGCGGACCAGCAGTCCGACGCCGCCGCTGGTTTCCACCGACAGTTGCCAGCGCCGGAACAGCTGGCCGTCGGCCTGGTCCACCCAGCCCCAGACGGCGGCCACGCCCGGACAGCGCAAGGCCTGGTCCCACGCCCAGCCTTCGTCGCGCGCGCTTTGCGGCTGGACAAAGATCACCCGCTCCAAATCCACACCCCAGGCAGCCAAGGCAGGGGGATACACCTCGCGCCGACGGTCCAGCACGACAATCGCGCCGCCCTCTTGAGCCGCCTGCTGCGCGGCCTTCCAAGCTAGCAACGCCGCGCCACTGCCCGGCCCCGCGGCCAGCCATTCGACCAGCGTGCCCCGCCGCAGTCCCCCGCCGGGCAGCAGTTCATCCAGCGGCGGCCAGCCCGTGGAAAGGACCGCTTCGCCCGGTCCCCGCCGCGACTTTTCCACGCTCCGGATGCGGTCCCGCAGCTTTTCCACCATTTCCGGCACAGCGAGCATCGGTCGCCCCTTATATGTACAGGTGACCATTCAAGTATATGCCTGTACATCGTCAGCTGCAAGAGGGCGACTGGTGAAAAAATTTCCGCCAAAAGCACGATCCGCCAAAGAAGGCCGCGGTGCCGTTCCAAAACGGTGACAAGTCACTGCTTTCCGGGGGTCAATCTACCGGCAAGCCGGGTGCAGTGCCTTGCTGACGCAGCCGTGGTGAGCCCCCGCGGCGGTGGCGGCGAAGTCCAGCAGGTAGCCGCGGCGCGGCGTGTTGGTCCAGGGCGGCAGGGAGGCACGGCGGCGCGCCAGTTGCTCGTCGGACACGTGCAGCGTGATCTGGCCGGAGAGCAGGTCGAAGGAGATTTCGTCGCCGTCCTGGACCAAGGCGATCGGTCCGCCCACGGCGGCTTCCGGCGCACAGTGGACGCCGATCGCTCCGTGCGAGACTCCGGAAACGCGGGTGTCGGAAACCATTGCCACTTTGCCGTCCAGTTCCGGCACCGACAGCGCGGCAGTGGCGATCAGCACCTCGGGCATGCCCGCAGCGACCGGACCCAAGTAACGCAGCACGATCACATGGCCGGGCCTGATTTTCTTGGCTTCGACGGCGACCGCGACATCCCGCGCCTGGTCAAAACAGACGGCCGTCCCGCGGAACCGCGGCTCCTGCATGCTGGATACCTTGAATACGACCCCCTCCGGAGCCAGGTTGCCGAAGCAGATCTGCATGTCCGCATAGGGCTTGAACGGCGCTCCCGGCGGCGCGATCAACGCCTGGCCCGGCGGCGGAACCGGGGCATCGGCCAGATTTTCGGCCAGCGTCCGGCCGCTGACCGTCAGACAACTTCCGTCCAGCAGTCCGGCCTGCAACAGGTGCTTCAGCAGCACGGGCGTGCCGCCAATGCGGTGCAGATCGACCATCGTCAGCTTGCCGCGCGGGGCAAAGCTGCAACAGACCGGCGTGCGGCGGAAGATGGCCTGCATGTCGCGCAGCGAGAACTCGACGCCGGCTTCCCGCGCCAAGGCCAGCAGGTGCAGCACGCCGTTGGTCGAGCCGCCGATGGCGGCGATCGTGGCCGCCGCATTCTCAAAGGCTCGCCGCGTGAGGATGTCGCGGGGGCGGAGGTCGAGTGCCAGCAAGTTGCGCACGGCGGCGCCCGCTCGCAGGCATTCCTGGTGCTTGGCCTCCTCGACTGCCGGAATCGAACTGGTAAAGGGCAGGGACAGCCCGATCGCCTCCAGGGCGATGCCCCAGGTATTGAACGAAGCCGCGATCCCGCAGCCGCCCGGACCGGGGCAGGCGGAACGGATGATCTGGCCGGCTTCCTCCTGCGACATCGCGCCCACGGACGCGGCGGCTTGAGCGTCGTACACGTCCAGGATCGTCACTTCGCGGCCGGCGTGACAGCCGGGCATGATCGTCCCGCCGTTGACGATCAGACCGGGATAGTTCAGGCGGGCCAGGGCCATCGCAAAGCCGGGGCCGTTCTTGTCACAGTGGTGCAGCCCCACCAACGCGTCGTAGCCGTGAGCGCTGACCACGCACTCGGCCCCGTTGGCGATCATGTTTCGCGAAGGCAAACTGGCGTTGCCTCCTTCATGGCCTTGCGTGATGTTGTCGCTGATGGCGGGCACGCCGAAAGGGAAACCCAACAGGCCGGCCTGCCGGCAGCCTTCGGCGATCCGTTTGGCCAAGTCGTAGGCGTGAACGTTGCACAGGTTGCCGTCCAATAGCGGCACGCCGATGCCGATCTGCGGCTTGTCCAAGTCTTCGTCGGTCAGGCCCAGGCCGTAGTAGAAGGCGTTGATTCCGCGCTGCCAGCCGCGAGTCAAATGGCGGCTGTTCCAATTCAAAGATGTGGTCATGGGGGCACTTCGAGGTTTGGATGTCAGATTTGAGATTTCAGATTTGAAATTTGAGATTTGAAATTTCAGATTTCAGATTTCAGATTTGAGATTTCAGATTTCAAATCTCAAATCTCAGGTTTGAGATTTCAGATTTCAAATTTCAGATTTGAGATCTGAAATCCCGGACCTCCCATCCGGCGACGGATTTGCCGCGCCGGGAGTCTCGGACCACGCGTGATTGTACTCGGTGGGTAACCGATTCTGCCAGCATGGAACAAGCCCGGCTTCTCAAATAAGCCGGACTTCTTTTCATAAGAGGCATTCTCGCGGGCACCCCCCAGAACATCGAGAAAGGCATGTACGTCTGATTGACACAGCCCAGCCCGCGGCTTAGAACCGCTGACAACAAGTGTTCCGAGCAAAAGGAGCGTGCCGTGAGCCGTTTGATTCGTCGCCGAGCGTTTCTCGGCAACTGTGCCCTTGCCGGCGGAGTGTTGTTTGTGGGTGGCATGGCCTGGCGGCCATTGAAAGCGGCCGAAGAGGCGGGCTGGCCCAAGTTGCCCGCCGCGAAGATCTACGTGGTCTACGTCGGGCTTGCCGGGGCGTGGCCCAAACCGGATTTTGACGCACCGGCCGAAGTTGCCAAATTCCAGAAGCACCTGGACGAACTCAAACAGCGGATGGGCGACGTCGAATTCCTGGGCGGGGAACTGATTCCGAATCGCGACGCCGCAGCCGCGGAAATCGTCCCGAAACTGGCCGGGGCCGACGCGCTGCTGATCGTTCACCTGGCGTTCGGCAGCGGCCGGCCGCTGTTGAAACTGGTCGACGCCGGCCTGCCGACCGCCATCTTCTCGCAACCGTTCAGCGGCCATGACTGCGGCGATCGGTTGCCGGTAACCGATCACCGATCAACGATCACTAACCCTAAGCAAAGGAGATTCCCTATGCCCAACGCCCAACCGTCCCTTCCGAACGGCGGTAAGACTCGCCGCGATTTCCTGAGAGTTTCCGCCGCCGGCGCGGCAACTGTTGCCGGGTTGTCCATTGCCCGCAGCGCCCACGCGGCGGGCGACGAGATGGTCAAGATCGGCATGATCGGCTGCGGCGGGCGGTGTTCCGGGGCTGCGTCCGAAAGCCTGAGCGCCGGATCGTACGTCAAGCTGGTGGCGATGTACGACGTGTTCGACGATCGCGTGCGCCGCAGCCGAAAAGTGCTGAAGGACCGCTTTCCCGACCAGGTCCAGGTCGACGACGATCATTGCTTCTCGGACTTCAAAGGGTACCAGAAGGTCATCGACAGCGTCGACGTGGTGCTGATTGCCTGCGCGTCGAAATTCCACCCGATGTACGCCGAGGCCGCGATCAAGGCCGGCAAGCCGGTGTTCGTGGAAAAGCCGCACGCCATCGACCCCGTGGGCTGCCGCCGCATGCAAGCCGTGTGCGACCTGGCGAAGGAAAAGGGCCTGAGCATCGTATCCGGTCTGCAAAGCCGCTTCCATGCCGGTTTTCAAGAGACCGTCAAACGCATCCACGACGGGGCGATCGGCGACATCGTGGCGATGCAGTCGATGTTCCTCCGCGGTCCGTATCAGACCGTGGCCCGCAATCCGGCTTACACGGAAACGCAGTACCAATTCAGCAACTGGTACCACTTCTGCTGGCTCTCCGGCGACGACGTGCCGCAATCGCTGGTCCACAACATGGACCGCGTCGCTTGGATCATGAAGGAAGAGATGCCCACGTGGTGCTTCGGCTTGGCTGGGCGGTCCACCTCCAACGAGGAAGTACACGGCGACATGTTCGATCATCACACGGTGGTCTACGAGTATGCCAGCGGCACGCGGGTGTATGCCTTGTGCCAGACGCGGAACGGTTGCTATGGCAACGGCTCCGACATTGTCATGGGCACCAAGGGTGTGTGCCATCTCGGCGCCTGCAAGATTGAAGGCGAAAACCCGTGGACGTTTCCAGGTCCAGGCAACAACCCGTATCAGGCCGAGCAAAAGGCGCTGATCGATTCGGTCCGCGAAGGCAAGCCGATCAACAGCGGCTACCACATGGCCAACAGCACCATGTCGACTGTCATGGGCCAGTTGGCCTGCTACTCCGGCAAGCCGACCAAGTGGGACGAGGTGGTCAAGTCCGACTTCCAGTTCGGCCCGTCGCCGGACGAAGCCAGCTTCGACACGCCGCCGCCCGTCAAACCGGACGCCAACGGCACGTACCCGCTGCCCGTGCCGGGATTCTGGAACTGGAAGGCTTGACCCTGCTGCACCGCCTGGTGTTCTACGGCGACTACATGAAGCCCATGCGGACCCTCGGAGATCTGATGGGCTTCGAAGTCGCCAAAGAAGGCGGCTTCAGGCAGGGGGGGGAGTAGGCAAAAGAGGAAAAAGGGGACGCATGACTCGACGTTCCCAATTGACACTGCCGAACCTGCTCGATGAACCAAGTGACTCCGTTCCCAATGCGACGCTGGAAGGAACTCACGGTCGGTCGTCCACCTTCATCGATAACATGAAATTGCCGATTCATCGGTGGTTCAGATACAGCGCAGGCTTTTCCGCGGACTGGGTAAGACGAGAGGTCGAGTCCAGAAAAGATGACGCGCGAGTCCTGGATCCGTTTCTGGGGTCGGGGACCACTTGTCTTGCGTGTGATGCAGCTGGAGTGCCATCCATGGGGATAGAGTCCCACCCCTTTGTTCGACGGGTGGCACGTGCCAAGCTCGCGTACACGGCGGACGCTGGTCAGTTCATTCGGCGAGCGCAAGCGGCCTTCGAGTTTGCGGATCTTGCCGTTGCGCGTTTGGATCGCTACTCAACTTTGATCCGGAAGTGCTTCAGCGAAGATGCTTTGAGTAGACAATCGAATTCCACGGCCCTGTGCACCCCCCCAGCGCCTTTGCAGCACCTCCAACGACAACCGCTAGGAGCCAATAGGCATCATGTCGAAGAACTCAGGAAAGAGCAGCCTGACTAGCACGTTTTTCTGCGCATTCTTACTCGCAATCGGATCGTCGGCCGAGTTCTCGGATGCCGACGAGAAGGTACGGCCGAATCCCTTCTTTGTCTTCGACAACGGCTTGAACGGCATCCAGGATCCGCCGCGGGTGCTGAAGGAATTGGGCTACCAGGGCGCCGGCGTGCGGGCGTTGGACATCGGTGGCTTGATTCAGGCCTACGAGCAGGCCGGTCTGAAGGTGTTCAGCACCTACGTCGGCTGCCGCTTGGATCAGACGCCGCCGTACGATCCCAGGTTCAAGGAGCAGATCGCAGAACTGAAAGGCACGGACGTCATTCTCTGGTTGACCGTGCTGGGCGGCAAACGCGGCCAGGAGGACGTGAAAGCGGCGGCGGTGGTCCGCGAGATCGCCGACATGGCCGCGGCCGCGAACTTGCGCGTCGCCCTGTATCCGCACACCGGCTTTTACGTCGCCACGACGGCCGATGCGCTGCGCGTGGCCAGGCAGGTCGATCGCCCCAACGCCGGCGTCTCGATCAATCTGTGCCACGAGTTGATGACCGATCAGGGGCCGCAGCTTGACGCCACGATCCGCCAAGCGCTGCCGCAGTTGATGCTGGTGTCCATCAACGGCGCGGACGACAAGCAGCCGGGCTTCGGCTGGGACCGCCTGATCCAACCGCTGGGCCGCGGCAACTACGACGTGTGCGGGTTTCTCAAGAAGCTGAAGTCCGCCGGCTACCGGGGACCGGTCGGACTGCAATGTTACGGCGTCAAAGGCGACCCGCTGGAGAATCTGAAGCAGTCGATCGGGGCTTGGAAGGATTACCAGGCTCAGTTGAATCCGTGAAAGAGCGACGAGGAGACTTGGACGCTGCTGGTCGGTTTCTCGAAAGCGGAGTCTGCTCAACCCGAGCCGCACTCTGCCTGCACGCTCGGACCGGCGGTCGTCAAGCACCTGGAGACGCGGTACGGCGACCGCATTCGAGCCTATCTGCTGGCGTGCGGGCAGACCGA
Organism: uncultured Pirellulaceae bacterium; assembly: GCA_964486845.1. GTDB lineage: Bacteria > Planctomycetota > Planctomycetia > Pirellulales > Pirellulaceae > Anammoximicrobium. The sequence goes on along the minus strand of CAZAQY010000079.1, from coordinate 12,037 downwards.
CGAGTGGATGGACTACAGCCGCGGTGTCGCCGGACGCACGAAGACGCAGGCTTGGCAGGCGTGGCGGCAAGCGCACGGCAAACCTGAAGTGCCGGTGCCGGCATTCGAGCGTCTCGACCGGGCGTCGTTCGACAATCTGATCCGTGATCCGGCCTCGGAGCAAGACGTGGTGGACTATGCGCAGTTCACGGGCGACCTGATTGCGGATACGGTCCTGGAGTTCGTCGCAAAGACCCGGGCCCTGATCCCGAAGCAACGGCAGATCGGCATGTTCTTCGGGTACTTGCTGGAGTTGACCCACTCGCGCATGGTCTGGGCCGGGCACTTGGAGTACGAGCGGCTGTACCGGTCGCCCGATATCGACTTCTTCATCAGCCCCGGCACCTATGGCGACCGCTCGATGGGCGGCGGCAGCGGCTTCATGGTGCCCAACGGGACCCGGCGTCTGAACCACAAGGGCTTTCTGCACGAGATCGACCACCGCACGCCGACGTACAACGTCCAACTGGACGAGTTCGTGTCGATCGGCTGGATGGTGCCCTGGAAAGACCAGGCGGAGACGAATGCCGGACTGAAACGCGAGTTCGCCCTGGCGATCGTCAATCAAGCCTCGCTGTGGTGCTTCGACATGTGGGGCGGAGTGTTCCAGACGCCGGAAACGATGAAGCTGGTGGCGCAGGCCAAACAGCTGTGGGACCAGTACGCCGCCACGCCGCTGCAGAGCCGCGCGCAGGTGGCGCTGGTGGTGGACCCCCACAGTGCGCGGTATCTGAACGACCAACACGCCGCCATCCCGCAGATCTATCAGGGCACGCGAAACAAGCTGAATCGGCTCGGTGCGCCGTTCGAGGTTTTTTCGTTTGACGACTTGCCGCAGGTGGATCTGCAGCCGTACCGGTTGCTCGTGTTCCCCGGACTGTTTGTCGTTACGCCGGAGAAACTCGAGGTACTCAAGAAATACGTGTTCAACAGCAACCGCTCGGTGTTTTTTGCTTTTGCGCCCGGTATTTGCGATGGCCGGAATCTGGATCCGGAGCGCGTGCAGGCCTTGACCGGCACCGCCTTCAAGACGCCCGGCGTCAGCACGGTGCAACGCGACGGCTGGAAAGCGGTCTACGTGCCGGGCTACGAGGTCCTCACGCCGCAAGTTCTGCGGCAGGCGGCGGTGGACGCCGGCGTGACGATCATCTGTCAGGACCCGGTCCCGGTCTACGCCAACGAGCGTCTGGTGGCGATCCACGTGGCGCAAGGCGGCGAGAAGGAAATCACCCTGCCTGCTGACTGCCGTCAGGTGCGAGAACTTTTTTCCGGTCAAGCGTTCCCGGTCCAGCAGCGGCGTTTCTCGTACAGGTTCCAGACTCCCGATACGGCGTTGTTCGAACTGGTGCGATGAGGTCTGGCAGACTGTCCCTGGCCGATCCACCAATAGAAAGGGCTGCCACCCATGCTCAGGCTCGTTGACGCTGGCCTTCATTCGCTAAGCGGAATGCTCATCTTGGACCAGATTCCGAGCGACGAACTGAAATGGGACTTGGTCGACCTGACCATCAAGAAAGCCGCGTTCAAGGATCCCGTGTACGTGGAAGTGATCACCGGCAAGGTCTACGAACTCGGCAAATCCGCGTGGAAGTCCGCCGGTGGGGCAAAAAGCCTTGACTCGCCGAGACGTTTTTCATAACATCTGCAGGCAACGCAACCGCCAGAGGGGCGGTCGCTACGCGCTGGCTTGCGGATGCAAGCTGCGCCGCCAGTGGTTTGACGCGAAGATCTTCCAGTGACAACGCCCAATCAGGAACGTTCGGACTGGAGTCTGTAAAACAGGCGATTTGATATCTGCCGCATCTGACCACGATTCTGCGATTCGCAAAATTTCAGTCTTAACGGTTAGGATGCCGATAACGGAGGGGTATCTATTGAACGGATGGGCTCCGTGGGGTAGGTCTCTCTTGGGTGACGCCCGTGCCTCGTTCCGCCTGTGCAACGCCCGTGGACGAGGCGTGCTCGAAGCCGGCCCAAGTAGGACGGAATCGGTTCCGCCCCTCGAGACAAGCAACACCTCAACGCGGAACAAACGCCAGTGGCCAGAGTAGACAGAATCAACCAACGAGCGTCGTTCTCAGCGGGTAACAGCGGTCTTTTTTCTCGACACCGACAATCGGCACAACGTAAACCAATCGGTAGACTAGGTAAATCAGGAAAATTCAGCGTCTAGCTTCACCGTCCCAGCATCGTCATTACTAGGCCATGATCGTAACCTTGCGAAATGCTAGCACCGCGCACGGCCGGGCAATTCTTCTGATCTCGTTCGGTGCTTCGGACTTCGGTCGAAAACTGTGACTGCTAGCAATGACAGCAAATCGCAACGTTACGATCATGGCCGTCATTACTAGATGAGAGGTCTCGCCATGTTCTCCAATCTCACCAAGTTCGCGACGTTTGGCTCCAAGAGGACTCGAAAGGCTTCAGGCCGTCACGGCAAACGACGCCAGCAGCAGCGTCAACGCACGGGCCAACGGTTGCTGCTGGAGGTATTGGAGGACCGTAGATTGCTGGCAACGTACACCTACGGGACGTCCCAAAACTGGACTGCGTTATCGCCCCAGCCGACCGCGGGCGACGACGTTATCGTGAATGGTGGCGCAACAATCACCGTCAATACCGCCGATGCTGTTGCCAATAGTATCCGCTTGTCGGGCACGACGAGCGGTTCGGGCAGCGGCACGCTGAGCTTCAATTCGGGCAGCGTCCTGACGATCGGAACGAACGTCAACATGGGGACGAATATGTTTAGGACGGGTTCCATCAACATGACCGCCGGCGGCACGCTGCAGGTCGGCGGCGCGATTAACTACACCAGCGGAACGTTCACCCCCGGCTCGGGGACGATCGAATACAACGGGACCAGCGCGCAGACCGTGGCGAGCAACCTTCCGTCCGACTACAACAATCTGACGATCTCGAACACCTCAGCCACCGTGGGCGCAACGGGCAGTTTCAACGTCAATACCACGATGAACGTCGCGGCGGGGGCCGTGTTCAGCCCCAGCGCCAAAGTTCGAATCGGCGGGACCACGAACACCTTGACCGGCGAGGGCACCGTGCATGTCACGCGCACCGGCACGACGCCGTTCACTTCGCAGTACGCATTCACGACGCGGACGTTGGGCAACCTGACGGTCAACTACTCTGGCACTGAGGCGCAAACGATCCAAGCCTTGAACTATGGAAACCTGACGATCGATGGGGCGCACACCGGCAGTAACAACGTCACGCTGGCCTCCAGCGGCACCATCGGTGTTGCGGGAGCTTTGGTCTACAGCGCAACCTTCGGCACCGGGCACCTTGTGACGAGCGGCAGCACGATCGAATACAACGGCGCCGGCGCACAGAATGTGATCAACGACTTCGCCTACAACAATCTGTCCACCTCCGGCGCTGGCGTCAAGACTTTGGTCGGCAACGTGAGCATCGCTGGGAATCTCAGCGTTGGCGGGTCCAGCACGCTGGATCTCGGCAGCTCGACCGCCGACCACACAGGGTCGGACGGGACGCTGACGGTGGGCAACGGCGCCACGCTTGTCATCGGCGGCACAGGCACCTTGCCGGCGAACTACACGACGCACAACATCGGTGCGACCAGCACGGTGGAGTACGGCGGCACGAACCAAACGATCGCCACCCTGAACAGCTCGCAGAGCTACGGAAATCTGACCATTGCGGGCTCAGGCACGAAAACGCTGCCCGAAACCAGCAGCATCGCCGTCGCGGGCGCTACGGCCGTTACGTCGGGCACGTTACGCGTCGATGGGACGCTGGCCGGGAACCCCGTCGTGGAGGCCGGTGGCACGCTGAGCGGCAACGGCAAGATCATCGGGAACGTCTCCGGCGACGGGACGTTCTCGCCGGGCGCCAGCCCGGGGACCATGGAGATCACCGGCGATTTTACGCCCACCGGCACCGTCATCTTCGACGTAGATTCGCCCTATACCACGGCGGGCACGCATTACGACCAATACATCGTCGGCGGCGACGTGGATCTGAGCGGCGCCACGCTGAGCTTCGAGCAGAGCGTCACTGGGACGCCAGCGCCGGGGCAAGTGCTTACCTTGATCCAGAACGACGGCAGCAATTCGACCGTCCCGAGTGATACACTGGCCGGTGGCTCGCTGGTCCTGAATGACGCCTTCCGGATTCGCTACGACGCGGGTGACGGGAACGATGTGGTGCTGGAGGAGGCGATCCCGCCCAAGGTGGCGATCACGCGTCAAACGCCCGCGGACGCGGTGACGAACGCCGACACGGTGACGTTCCTGTTGACCTTCGACGAAGCCGTGGAAAATGTAACCGCGGACGATTTTGAGATCGTCGTCACGGGGAGCGCGGCCGCGGGCACGCTGACGGTGGGCGATAACGGCGATCTGGACGACGCCACCTGGACGGTGACCGTCGCCGATGTGGAGGGCGACGGCGACCTGAGCCTGGGCTTTGCCGACGGCCAAGACATTCAAGACCTGCTGGGCAACGCCTTCGATCCGGACTCGGGGGTCACGTCGACCGAGGACTACACGATCGACAACACCCCGCCTACGGCCGATATCGGCTCGGTGACGCCCGATCCGCGCAACGCGGCCGTGGGCGAAGTAACGATCACGTTCAGCGAGCCGGTCACGGGCGTGGATATCGACGACTTTAGCCTGACGTTGGACGGCGCCGCCGTGGATCTCAGCGGACTGACGGTGGACGGCACGGGCGGCTCGTACACGATCGACCTGAGTTCGGTAACGGCGGACGAGGGCACGTACGTGCTAACGCTTACCGCGACGGGCTCCGGCATCCAGGACGCGGCCGGGAACCTGCTGGACGGCGACGCCAGCGATACGTGGCTCATGGACACGACCGCGCCGACGACGAGCATTACGTTCCCGGTGGGAAGCGGCCAGTACACGGCCACGACCTGGAAGGACATCAGCGGCACCGCGTCCGACACGGGCGGAGCGGAGGTCGATTTTGTCGAAGTGAGCATCTTGCAGGATGGTAGCTCGCTCTATTGGGACGGCACGGCGTTCGATTCCGCTGGCGAGGTGTTCTTCCCCGCGGATGGCACAGAAAACTGGTCTTGGGCGTTCACGGCCGAGAAGTTCCCAGCCGCTGGCGAGTACACGGTCCATGCCCGTGCGACGGACACGGCCGGCAACAAGGAATCCAGTCCGACGGCGACCTTTTTCTATGACGCTACGCCGCCACAGACCACGCCGGACGTCGATGGGACGCTAGGCGAAAATGGCTGGTACACGAGCGCCGTGACGGTGACCTTGGAAGCAACGGACGAAGGCGTGGGTGTAGGCCAGACGAGGTATGCGATCGACGGCGGCGAGCCGGTCGAATATGACGACCGGTTCGAACTCACGGCCGACGGAAGTCACACCATCACTTTTTGGAGCGTCGATGCGTTAGGAAACACGGAAGACGGGAACCTGCTGGAGATCAAGATCGACCAGACCAGACCCACCGCGTCAGTCCCCGATTTGGCCAGCGCCAGCGACACGGGCGTTTCCAACACCGATAACATTACCGCCGCGACTTCGTTGGTGTTCACGGGGACGACCGCGGACGCCACCTCGGGCATCGCAAAGGTGGAATTGTACAAGAGCGCGGGAAATACAAAGATCGGCGAGGACTCCGATTACCCGGTCACGGTCACTGGCTTGGCCGAGGGCACGTGGGATGTGTACGCGATCGTTTATGACAATGCCGGGAACACGACCACGACGGGTGCGCTGACGGTGAAAGTGGACCGTACAGTGCCGGACGGCGACGTGCCGCAACTGGCCGCTGGCAGCGATTCCGGGATGTCCAACTCCGACCGCATCACGCAAGGCGCATCGCCCGAGATCCTGGTCAACAACGTCCTCGACGCACCGGGCGCATTTGTCAGCGGGATCTGGAAAGTCCTGATCAAGACGGACCTGGACGACAACGGCGGTCAAACCGTGATGGGCCAGATTGCCCAACTACAGCAATACCGGGGCGACATGGCGACTATGGCCGAAGGCTCGCGCACCGTGTGGGCGGAGATCTACGACAACGCGGGCAACATGTACGAGACGAACAAATTGGAGATCACCGTCGACCGGACCGCGCCGCAAATCGTCGACGTCACGCCGTATGTCTCCCCGATCACTGACGATCAGGAAGGTACGCGGACGTTCACACTGACCGCCCAGTTCGACGAAGACATGGACACGACGGTCAATCCCACATTGGCCCTGTCGGCCAATCCGGGGGCGACGCCGACGTTGACTTTTGATTTCGGAATGTGGACGAGCCCCACAACCTACGTTGCCACCTACAACGTGGCGGACGACAACGTGACCGCGGCTGATATCACCGTGGATGTGACCGGCGCGCGGGACGTCGCGGGCAATGAGCAAGAGGATTATGCGCCGGTGCCCGTCTTCAGCATCGACACCGAGAATCCGACGGTGGTGAGCGTGACGCCAAGCACGACGCTGATCACCGACGCCACGGCGACGGCGGGGACGTTCACGGTGACGGTGGTGTTCAGCGAGGACATGGACACGGACGAAGATCCTGAATTGGCCCTGTCGGCCAATCCGGGGGCGACGCCGACGTTGATTTTTGATTCTGGAACGTGGACGAGCCCCACAACCTACGTTGCCACCTACAACGTGGCGGATGATGACGTGACCGAGGCGGATATCACCGTGGGCGTCACGGGCGCGAAGGACGCGGCCGGCAACGCGCAGGTCGATTACACTCCAGAGGTGGAGTTCAGCATCGACACCGAGAATCCGACGGTGGTGAGCGTGACGCCAAGCACGACGC
>CAZAQY010000079.1:0-5091 GCA_964486845.1 uncultured Pirellulaceae bacterium | reverse complement strand
TGATCACCGACGCCACGGCCGCGGCGGGGACGTTCACGGTGGAGGTGTTGTTCAGCGAGGACATGGACCAGACAGTCGAGCCTACGTTGAGCCTATCGGCCAATCCGGGGGCGACGCCGACGTTGACCTTGACTTCCGGCACGTGGTCGGATGCCACGACGTTTGTCGCCACGTACACGGTGGCGGACGACAACGTGACCGAGGCGGATATCACCGTAGACGTCACGGGGGCGAAGGACGCGGCCGGCAATTTGCAGGCCACTTACAATGCAGAGGTGGAGTTCAGCATCGACACCGAGAATCCGACGGTGTTGAGCGTGACGCGGAAAGACCCCACAGGGGAACAGACCAATGCCACGGCCGTCACGTTCACGGTGGTGTTCAGCGAGAACGTCGAGGGCTTCGATAAGACGGATATCGAGTTGGAGTGGTCCGGCACGTACTCCACAATCAGCATTACTCCCGCCAGCGGGCCGGAGAGTTCCTACGAGGTGACAATCACCGGCCTATCCGGCGACGGGACGCTGGAGCTGAAGCCATCGGAAACACTGGACATCACGGACGTCGCCGGCAATCCGTTGGCCGATGGCGATCCCTCGCCCAACGAGACTTACACGATCGACCAGACGTCGCCCACCAGCACGATCACGTTCCCAGGCGACAATGCCTGGTACAGCGCCGCAACCTGGACGGGCTCGATCACCGGCACAGCATCCGACGGTGCGGGAGTCGGCATCGATTACGTCGAGGTCAGCATCCTGCAAATCTCCAGCAACCTGTACTGGGACGGATCGGGATTCAACGAGTCCGACGAAGTGGACGCGTTCCAGCGCGCCAACGGGACGGGATCGTGGTCGCTGAATTTCTCGAAGGACAACTTCCCGCAGGACGGCCAATATAGGGTCCACGCCCGGGCTGTGGACAAGGTGGGCAACATCGAGGCCAGTCCTACGGCGACGTTTACCTACGACACCACCGCGCCCTTGTTGACATTGGACCAGCCTGCCAACGGCAGCACGACCGGTGTTTTGCCGACGTTCAGCGGCGTGGCGGGCGCCGCGGACGGGGATTCCGCAACCGTCTTCGTCAATATCTATATGGGAGAAGAAGTCTCGGGTGCGCCGATCCAAATCCTCGTTGCCACGCGCAATCAAGACGGCACGTACTCGGTGGACCCCAATCCGGCCCTGACCGGCGGCGCCTACACCGCGATCGCTTGGCAGAGCGACGCGGCCGGTAACACGGGTTTCAGCGACGAGACGACGTTCGTCGTAGACACGGTCGGCCCGGTGGTCACAGGAGTTGTCCCCAGCCTCAGCGTGGTCGCGGATGCAGATGCGGGCGATACGTTTACGCTCACCATCACCTACGACGAATCCATGGACCCGAATTCGACGCCGGACATCGCGTTCCCGGCGCCCGGCAAGGACCCCACCGCCGCGCCAGCTTCCTTGACGCCCACTGGCGGAGCGTGGAGCACGACCACGTCCGAGAACGACACCTACACCGCCAGCTATGCCGTGGCGGATGCAAATGTCGACATGGCGGGCATCACGGTCCGCGTGACAGGCGCCAAGGATGTGGTGGGCAACGTGCAGGTGGCCTTTGACGCCGCCAACAACTTCAGCATCGACACGGTCAACCCAACCGTAACCGCCCTGACCGTGAACCCGACCTGGATCGTCGATGGGGTGACCACGTTCACGGTCGCGGTGACGTACAGCGAGCCCATGTCGAACGGTACGCCTCCGGCGATCACGTTTTCGCCCGACGTGGCCAGCACGCTGGCGCTGCAGGGCGGCAGTTGGAACTCGCCCGGACCCCATACCGTGTATACGGCCACCTATAACGTCACGGACGCCAACGTCGACCCGGGTGCGATCGACATTACGGTCACAAGCGCCAAAGACGTGGCGGGCAATGCGCAGACGTCCTACACGAAGAACGCCGCATTCCATGTGGACACGCGGAACGTTCCCAAGGTCCAGTCCATTGTGCGCACCGGCAGCACCCCGACCAATGCAACCAGCGTGGGTTACACGGTCACTTTCAACCGACCGGTTACCGGGGTCGATACGGGGGACTTTACCCTGTTCAAGACCGGTGGGATCAGCGGTCCACTGGCCAGCTCGGTATCGCCCTCGTCCGGATATCACTCGACGTACACGATCCTCGTGTACACCGGCACGGGCGACGGCACGCTGCGCCTGGACGTGACCGACAACGACACGATTGTGGATACCAACGGCAACAAGCTCGGCGGCACGGGACTAGGCAACGGCAACTTTACCGCGGGCCAGGTCTACACGATCGACAAGACGCCGCCGGCTGCGCTGGGCGTGGCGTTGACCAACGACACGGGGAGTTCGCCCACCGACAAGATCACCAACGATTCGAGCCTGACGATAACCGGAAAGGAGGCCAACGCCACGATCGAGTACTCGACGGACGGCGGAGGCTCGTGGAGCGCCAACTATACGCCGACCGAGGGCGTCAACAACATTCAAGTCCGGCAGCGCGACCAGGCCGGCAATCCGGGCCCAGCCACGCCATTCAGCTACACGCTGGACACGGTTGCCCCGGTGCTGTCGGCGACGATCAACGACCCGGACACCAACACCGGCTGGTACAACATCGCAACAGGCCCGGCCACGGTGACCTACTCGGTCACCGACGCGACCTCGGGCGCTACGGCTCCGGCGGCGCACATCTTCGGCGACGGACAGAACCAGTCGCTGGCGGCGGTCACGGTGTTCGACGTTGCGGGCAATGAATCGAACGCGGCGGGCGCGTTTTTCGGGATCAACCAGGACACGATGGCCCCGGCGATGCAGAGCATCGTGCGGTTTGACCCAGCAAGCGAGGCGACCGACGCTTTGGCGGTGACGTTCCGGATTACGTTCAGCGAGGACGTCCAGGGCTTGGATGCGTCGGACCTGGCGCTCACGGGTGGGGCGAGCGGAGCTGCCACCGTGGTGCGTGTGACGCCAGTGACGGGTTCCTCGGTATTCGATGTGATGGTCGACGTCCCGGTGGGGGCTGCGGGGGATTTGGGATTGGATCTCGCGGACGCTGCGGACATCGAGGATCTGGCGGGGAATCCATTGGACACGCAAACGCCGCCGGATCCCTGGGAGGATTATCTGATCCTCCGGTGCGCGGTCACGAACACCAACGACAGCGGCCCGGGTTCGTTGCGCGCGGCCATCGAGTGTTCGAACACGACGCCCGGCGTGCAGACGATCCTGTTCCTCATTCCGGGCAATGATCCCCATACGATTCGGCCGACCACGGCGCTGCCCGCCATCACGGACCCGGCGGTCATCGATGGCACTAGCCAATCAGGCTATAGCGGGAGGCCCGTGATCGAACTGGACGGCAGCCTGGTGGCTGGCACGAAAGTGCCGGGCCTGAAGATCATCGCCGGAGCAACCACGGTCAAGGGGCTGACGATCAACCGCTTCAGCGGCTATGGGATCGAGATCACCACCGCCGGCAACAACCAGATCCTGGGGAACTTCATCGGTACCACGGCCGATGGCTTGGCCGCAGCGGGCAACGGCGATTATGGAGTTTCCGCGACCACGGCGGGCAATCGGATCGGCGGCGAAGAGCAAGGAGATGGCAACCTGATCTCCGGCAATCTGGGCGGGGGCGTGCGTTTGGCAGGCGCCGGCGCCACGAGCAACGTGGTGCAAGGCAACTTGATCGGCACGGACATCCTCGGCACGTCCGGCCTAGGTAACCGATTGGCTGGGGTGGCGATTTCCGGCGACAACAACCTGGTGGGCGGGCCCGGCATCGCAAATCCGTACGTAGCAAACGTGCTGTCTGCCAACGGCCAGCAAGGGGTGCTGTTGTACGGGGCCAACAACCAGGTCTTCGGCAATTTGATCGGCACCAACTCGAGAGGGGACGGCGTGCTGGCCAACCAGGACTACGGCATCGCGGTGTACGGCGCCGGGATGCAGATCGGAGGGACTGGCCCAGAGCAGGAGGGCAACGTGATCTCGGGGAATCGCTACGGCGGCATTTTGTTGCGGGGCACAGGCAACCTGGTGCAGCACAACCTGATCGGAACCGACTTAACGGGAAATGCCGACATAGGCAACACGTTGACCGGGATAGCGGTGGACGCGAGCGGGAACATGATCGGCGGCGTGGGCGAGGCCGGGAACGTGATTTCGGGCAACGACCGGGAAGGGATCAGTCTGTACAAGCCGGGGAACTCCGTCTTCGGGAACCTGATCGGGACTGACCGCACGGGCCAGTTCGCGCTGGGCAACGGCGGCTGGGGCATGTACGTCGTGACGTACAACTCGCAGATCGGCGGCGCTGGCAACGATCAAGCGGGGAACGTGATCTCCGGCAACAGCATGGGCGGGATCCAACTGTCCGGCACGGGCGCGCACAATAACGTCATCGAAAGCAACTGGATCGGACTGGATAAATTCGGCGCCCAAGCGTTGGGCAACACAGGGACCGGCCTGTTCCTGAACCGCGCTTGGAGCAACACGATCGGCGGCGCCGCGGAGGGCGCGGGCAACGTGATTTCCGGCAACACGCGTGAGGGGATCTGGATCAGCGGGGATCTGGCGACGAACAACGTGTTGATGGGCAACCGGGTGGGGACGAACGCGGCGGGCACGGCGGCGTTGGGCAATGCGTCGCACGGGATCTACATCACCGCGCGGGGGAACCGGATCGGGGGCACGACGGCCGGGGAGAGGAACCTGATTTCGGGGAACACGAAGAGCGGTTTGGTGCTGTCGGGAGCGACGGCCCGGTTGAACGTGATCCAGGGGAACTGGATCGGGACGGACGCCGGCGGCACGCTGGCGTTGGGCAACGGCGGCAGCGGGGTGTTGATATCCGGAGACGAGAACACGCTGGGCGGAGGCGGTGCCGGTGCCGGGAACGTGATCTCGGGGAACCAGGCCGACGGGTTGCAGATTTACGGGACGCGGAACCGGGTGCAGGGGAACGTGATCGGTCTGGATGCGGCCGAACTAGTCGCGTTGGGTAACGGGTATGGCGTGGTGTTGTACGGATCGGGGAACACGATCGGCGGGGTGGGAATCGGGGAAGGAA